>JANWJK010000147.1 GCA_025452005.1 Acetobacteraceae bacterium
CCCACGCGCCGCGCTGATGACGGCTGGCTATTGCCATGAGGATCCGGGCGTCGTGGCCGAACGGGGCACCGAACTGGTGGGCTGGTATCTCGAGCAACAACGCGAGCGTGCCCGCCTAGTCTGGCGCGACTACGATCCAAGCACGGTGCCTCCGGACTATCAGGGCTACTACGCGCGCGATCAGCGCCTTGCCAGCGGGCCGCATCCCGGGGAGCTAACGCCCCAGCACGTGCGCGAGCAAGGCACGTCATTCTGCGTCGGCACGCCAGCCGAGTGCATTCGTTTCATCGAACTGTACGAAGCTCTTGGTATCGAGGAAGTATTCCTGCTGTGCGCCATCGGACCGGCGCAGCACAGCGAGGTTCTACATACCCTTCGTCTTTTCGGCGAGCAGGTGATCCCGCACTTCCGGGCAAGAGAGCCACGCGCTACGGTCGCACAATCATCCCAAGGACCGCGGCCGTCACACTGAGTGGCTTCAATGCGCCTCGAACGTCAACGGGTCCTGCCTCCACGCGTGGACATTGGCCCACGCTGAACACTTGGAAAGTGTTTGGACGGTACTGCGCACAAATTAAGGTGATCGTGGCCGCGTCGGGAAGGCCATGATCGTCGACAAACCGGCGCGGCTTCCACTACCATTCGTCAAAGACTTGAACGAGAGCCAGCCCGTCGAAGGGGTGGCCCCGACGATGACGCAGCCAGGGAGAGGAGCAATGAAAGACGGCTTCCGGATCTACGATACCGACACTCATATCAATCCTGCCGCTGAGGTGCTGGACAAATATGTCGACCCCGACTTTCGGGCTCGGCTGCCCGAACTGGCGCCTTACCGCGGCTCCGTCGGACAGGCGGTCGAGGGTCGAAGTGAGATGCACACCTACCGCGCCGGCACGAAATACTACAGGCGGATTCTGGGTGAGGAAGCGCCACGCGAGACATTTACCGGCCGGGAATCGAAGTGGATGGGCAGCAAGCGACCGCGGCCGGGCATCCAGGACGACAATGCCGAGAATCGTGTCCGGGACATGGATGACGAAGGAACCGACGTCCATTTCCTGATTCCGACCTCTTGGCTCAGCCTCGTCGGCCTCGACGATACGTCGATCGAAGTTGCAATGATCCGCGCCTACCATCGTCACATGGCAGAGTTCTGTGGGCAGTATTCCGATCGTCTCAAGGGGCCGGTCGTCACCTCGACACGCCGGGTCGATGAGGCGGTGCGCGAGATCAGGGAGTGGGGGAAGGCCAGGTGGGCGGTGGCCGTGATGCCGCTGCTCGCTGAGGGGTTGCCCGCGGATCATCCGAGCCTCGAGCCAATCTGGCGAGAAGCACAGGAACACGACCTGCCGATCGCCAACCACAGCTTCACCTGGACCCCGCCTTACTATCCTGGTTATCGCGATCTCTACGACAACATCTTCCTCGGCCGGCTCGCCGCGCATCCCTGGGGAGCCATGCGCTTCGCTGCGGCATTCATTGGCGCCGGTCTGTTCGACCGGTACCCGGGGCTGCGAATGGGCGTGCTCGAGTGCGGATTCGGCTGGTTGCCGTTCTGGGCCAGACGCATGGACGAGCAGGCGATCTACGTGGGCGGCACCGCGCCGTTGAAGATGAAGCCGAGTGAATACATGATGAGCGGGCGGTTCTTCTGTAGCATCGAACATCACGAGGGCGAGGACATGCTTGAGTCCGTCACCCGTTTGCTTGGGGACGGCCTGCTTATGTACGCATCCGACTATCCGCATTCCGAGTGCCAGTTTCCTGACTCGGTTTCGAACATCCTGGCCTGGAAAAGTCTTGGCGCGGAACGGCAGCGCAAATTGCTATGGGAGAACCCCAACCGGTTCTTCAGACAGACCTGATGCAGCTTCCCCAATCAGACTGGCGTCAGCGCCGACAGTTCCGTCACTGCGCTGAGCAACCTTGGCCCTATGACCGACGGGTCCAACAGCCGCATTATCCGAGCCCTGCCGCGTTCTCCAATGCGGCGAGCCTCGTCGGGCCGTTCATGGATGATCCGCATGTAGTGCGCCGCCGAGGCGACGTTCGCGTCAGCCCAACGCTGCCGCTCGACGCCAAGATACTGGCCAAGGTCTACCTGCACCAACCGGTAATCCACGAGATAGGCACATTTACCCGTCGCGAAATCGTTTGTGCCAGAGTACGCTGTCAGAATGGTGGGACGGCCGAGCAGCATCGCCTCAGCCGGCCCCCGACCAAACCCCTCGGACCGATGGAGCGAGACGTATGCGTCACAGGCCCTGACAAGCCCGAGTAGCTCATCTCGATCAAGGCTAATATCTCGCAGCAAAATTCGTTGGTCGTCGCTCAGTGCAGCAAGCCGGTCAAAAGATGAGGGGTCCTGATCAGCACCCATCGTCTTGATCATCAGGAAGACTTGCTCGTCACCCGACGGAAATGCCTGCAAGAACGCTCGAACGACCGCTTCCGGGTTCTTCCGTTCGGCGAATGACCGGAAGTCGAACACGAAGAGAAATACTGTAGTGTTGGGGGGCAGGTTCAACTCACGCCGGCTGATCTCACGTGGCACCACAGGGGTGATAACCGCCATTGGCATCAGCCGAACTGGCCGCAGTCGTTCATGCGAGTAAGCTCTTTCGGCGAAATGCGTCGAGGCCCAAATTTCGTCAAAGAAGGAGAATGCGTGTCGCCAATAGCCTGGCAGACGCTCGAGTTCCCAAGCCCAGAACCCGACGTTCGTTCGCGCGGAAACTCCCAGCCTTTGCAGAAGTCGCCAGTCAGCATAGGCAGTGCACGCATTGAGGTGGACGATATTCAGCTCCACATCCACCTTGCATGGCGTCGGCAGCGCGGAACCATCCGGATTCAGGATCTGGTGAGTATCGGAGTCGATGATTAAGAATTCGAAGAAACCCACCTCTTGCAGGCAAGCGGCGGAGCATCGCACATCCTCCCCTCTTCCGGTCGGTGCAGACCACTGCCCGGTCAACGCAATCTTGGTTGTGTAGACAGGCGCCTCTGGCTCCTTCTCGACGTCCCCGGCCTGCCCAAACAGAGCTGACATCGCCTGATCATCGGCCAGACCGGTTGCCTCGCTCAGCCACCACGCCCTGAAGCCCGTCCAACCTTCCTCTGTGGAGATATCGAACCGATCATGCAGGTCGCCACGGGTCCGATAGATCGTTCTGAGATGGCTTTCCAACCCCGGCAGTCCCGGTGCTCCCAGGAGCAGGAATTCCCGCAACTCTTTTCCGAGGTGGTCGAAGGAAATATCCATGTCTCGCAATCCGTAAGTCAGCAGCCAAAGAAGATATCCATAGATCGAGGCCTCGGTATCGAGCGGAAAATCCTGTTGTATATCCTCCTGTAGCTCCCAGATCCCGACCATTGCGTTGGTCAGCCGATATCCGCGAATCTGGACGGCGCTCGGTGTCTCGAAGTACTTTAACTGAGGTGCCACCAATTCTTGCGGCCAATTGAACTGCCGCGCGCCAACGTAGGTGCACCAGATCCCATGTGCCAGCCGCCCAAGACGCTCTACGGGGAACCGACGGCGATATTCGTAGTGTCTGTTGGCTACCTCGACGGATCGCAATGCGACCAGCCAGGTCGTTATCGGAACGTCACCATAGTGGGCCGATGTCGCTGACTCACGCGTCATTTCGTGAAGGAACTGCGGTGAGAGCTCACTGCAGTTTACCATCCCCTCGATGACACCGCTGGTGAGCGTCCAGGCGAGATAGCCATAAAGGCTATCGATTGTCCTGAGATGAAAGTTCGCCTGAAGGTCCGGACGCAGCTCCCACAAGAGGGCAATCTGGATAGGTACCAGGGCCTCCTCTCCACCGATCAATGCGACGACGTCGCGTTCAAGAAAGCGAGCGGCATCGCGCGATGGTCCGTCCCAGGCAAGCCGGCTCACGGAGGGCCATGGCGGAATGGCGCTGTCAGGGAGCGCAGGAGAACGTTCGGGTTCTGATGTCGGACCAATCCGTCGCGCAGCCGCTATGCTTCGGAGGTCCACTCCCTGTCTGTGCGCCTCGCCACTGAGGAACCACTCGAAGTAGCGGGCGCAGCCCTGCGCGGTGAAGATATCGAATTCCGCCTGGAGATCCTGTCGGTCGCGCCAGAACTGGTGCATGAACCGCGTGATCGTGACGCCCTTCCGGGCCGCCTCCTCATCCGGCTGGTCGAAGAAGTCCGAGCCGACCGCAATGGGCGATTGAGGGTCGAGGTCGCCGCTGTCGACGGCATGGAAAAGCCAATGCCGCATTGCGTATTCAATCGGCCGGCCGTCCGGAAATGCCGCGAAACCGTAGCGCAGCCGCGAATACTTGATCCATCCGTTGGCCAGCACCTGGCGGCGGTACAGTTCGCACAGTTCGGCTGCTGGTCCCAATGTATCCATCGTGAAGCGATTCTGATGCCGGGAAAAGACACTTGGGTCTTCCGGATCGATGCCGCTGAAATGGAAGAACACCAGAGGCTGCCCATTGACCAGCCAGGTTCCGTCCTTCCTTCGCCTCATATCGCGATGTGAAAGGTTCCAGTAAGCGACATCATAGCCTGGATGCCGCAGGATAAGAGGATCAGGAACAAACACCGGCGCAAGGTCCATCCAACGCTGGTCGGTGAACATATTCGCGGGGACGTCGACACGGCAGTGCAGGTAGCACCGTGCGCTCCACCAATCTATGAGCGCGCGCGCATCCCGATCGCTGCGTACACCCAAGAAACCGAGGTTGTAGACGCCTGATTTCATGATGCTGTGGTCGGACGGCTCCTTGCCGTCATGCAGCGGCTGCATTATGTGCGGGATCAGCACGATATTGTGCTCTTCGAGTCCGTCGAACACCTCTGTCAGGGGCCCGAACAACAGTATGTCGGGATCCAGGTAGACCACCTGCTCGAATCCGAACCTGTCGAATAGGTGACAGAAGACAAAGGGCTTGATGGCCGTATTCAGCTCTATGACCGAATACCAAAGCTTCATGTTAGAAATGAGCTGGATGCCGATATCGTCGCAAAAGACAAGCTCGGCAGCGGTGTCCACATCTGACAGATCCCGGTAGCCGTCGGCCAGGACGATGAAGCGCTGCACATCCGGATGGAACCGCCGGACGGACTGCATGAGGGTGACTGCGTATGAGATATAGTTGCAAGAGACTATGGTAAAGATGGCACGGCGGTGCCGGCGGACGGGTGCGCGGACTCTAGCTGACCTGGTAGCCTGGTTTCTATTGCTCTCCAACGTCAGCGTCTCTCGGCCGGGAGCTTCAATCACCCTTTACCAGCTTGAGCCAGCGGTTCACGTCGAGGAGCATCTCGGCCGTCCCTGCGCGACCCTCAAAGTAGCCCTTGGTCTGGAAGTGTATGCGCATGGCGTCCGGATCCGCCGACGGAAAGGCCTTGGCAATGTCCGCGTAGTATCCCCAGTACCATTGCGGGTCGAATGGCAGTTCGATTGGCACCCTGCCCTCGAGATAGCCGGACGAAATGAAGTGCTCACGCAGCGACTTGACGTCGCCGGCGAGACGGGCGCCTTCGACGTCCGGATACGTTCCGGAATACCACTGGTCGTCGAATTGCATCTGACGCGCGACCTCCGAAATCAGGGCTTGCAGGCATCGCCTGGTGACGGTGATCGTCCCACTTCCTTCGAAATCGGCTGCCGAGATTCCCAAACCTTCGAGCAGAAATGCGCAGGGCGGAACGTAATGGAACCCCTTCGTGACTGTGGCGTTAGAGTCCCGTTTTATTGCCTGCTGTTCACGTTTTCCTGACATTCGTATCGGTCCTGCATTCCGTAGTAGATGGACTACGCGAATTTCTGAATAGGCCAGGTCGACGACGAATGGAAGGTGGCCAATAGCTGTACATCGAGTGCTACGATTTCGTCGGAGCGCGCTGCGAACCGACGTCATGCGCCGCTGCGCCTGACGGTCACGTTGGTAGGAGCTCCGGGCCGAACTCGTTGCGCCACCACGTTTCCCGCTATCCGGCGGAGCGGAATCACGGCGCATTAACGGGACGGCACCGTGACCCTGATACACTGCTTGCGCGAAAGTCCCACAGAAGCGCGCTCCAACGCACAGCCTGCGCGGGTCTCGAGGAGATGCCAGTGACCAGTGTGCCGCGATCCCATACGTCATTGGTAAGGGACTTCCTGTCCGAGTTTCGCAACAGGCGAGTGGTTTATTTCGCGAACCCCGGGAATGCGGGCGACTCGGTCATTTCCTGCGGCATGACGCAGGCAATGACCGAGCAGAACATCACCTGGGACATGGCTACGCTGGAGAGCGACGTCACAGGACGCATCGTACTGATAGGTGGCGGCGGCAATCTGGTTCCTCTCTACGACAATGTGGCCGCGGCGGTCCGCAATTTCGTCGGCAAGGCGAAATTGCTAGTGATCCTGCCACATACAATCGCGGGCCATCCGGAAGTCTTGGCAAGGCTGGACGAGACTTGCGTGGTTTTCTGCCGCGATGCGGTCAGCTATCACTACATGTTGACCCAGACAGAGCGGTGCAAAGTATATATCGCCCACGACATGGCGTTTTTCCTGAACCCGTACGAATGGCTGAAGGCCAATTACACCCCGCGACATGTAGACTTCTTTCTCACGCGCATGACGCGAGAGGCGGGACAAGACTGGCAGAAGTCGCTGTGCACTGGCAGGTTCTTCCGGACAGACGCGGAGCGAATGGAGCGGTTTCGGCCGGGCGACGTCGACATCTCCGCGCTGTTCACCTCTGGCGTCTGGCCGGAAAATGCACCTCTTGGCGCATGGGCATTCCTGGAGGCGATCCGGCTGGCTGAAAATATGCAGACTGATCGCTGCCATGTTGCGATCTGCGCCGCGCTGCTCGGGAAACCGTGTACGCTGTTTGACAATTCATATGGGAAGAACCGCGCCGTATACCAGCACAGCCTTCGGCACCATTTTCCCTTCATTAGATTTGTGACGGACGAGGCGGGAGGCCTGACGTAATGCCGTCTCTGCCGCGACGGAACTTGTTGTGGTCGGTCCCGCTCACTTGCCTCGGAACAGCGCGGGCCGATGAGCCGTATCATGTGGGCGCGTGGTACTTTCTGCGTTGGAGCAGCGCTGCGCCGAGTGACGCCTGGGCCAACCTGCGACAATCGAATCGGAGGCCGCTTATAGGTTTCTACGATCTGGCGCAGCAATCGGTTGTCGATGCCGAGATTCGCCAAGCGGCGAACGTCGGCATCGAATTCCTCGCGTTTTACTGGTATCTCCATCCCGAAACAGGGCAGGTGTTCCCGACAGCGGCCGGGGTGACGAAATTCTTCGAATCGTCCGTCCGCACGATGAAGTACGTGCTCGCGCCAATTGTTCCCGAGAACATGAGAGCGCGGGCAATCACAGCTGAGGTCTGGGAGGCCAGAATAGTCCCGCAGATAGTCAAATACATGCGGTCCGACGCGTACTACAGGTCGAACGGGAGTCCCATGATCGTTGATTTCTGGCTGCCGTTGCAGGACCGCAAGACCGCCTACGCCGTGCTTAGAAGGGAAGTACTCTCATCGATCGGTGTGAATCCCACAATCATACTTCTCGTTGGCGGGCGTCCGGCATACCGCGATCTGTTCTTCCAGTCGGTGACCGGCCCGAATGGCTTCACGTGCTTCAATATGGGAACGACAAAACCGGATGAACCCTATGCGGCGCTGGTGGCTGAATGGGCGCAGATGATGAAAACGCAAATCGCCGCTCCGGGCAAGCCGCCCGACAGGAGTCTCACCTTCCTTCCATGCGGAACACTAGGCATAGACGCCAGGCCGTGGGGGGTTCCGGAAAGTCGTCCCTTTGTCACAGGCTCAAGTCCGGATCTGTTTCGCCGCCATCTGGAGGAGATAAAAGCCTTCATCGATAGCAACCAAGTCAACACGCTCCGGACAACCATCTTGTATGCCTGGAATGAATGGGGTGAAGCGGCGCACTGCATAGAGCCGTCGGAGACCGAAGGGTACCGCTACGCCGATGTGGTGCGCGACGTATTTGCACTGTCCGCGAAGGGAAGTCGGCCGTGACGAAGGAAGAGGCGGATAGGCTCGTGGCCAGTGTCAGGCACTGGCACCATACATTCGACATTGTGCCCGGTGTCAGGACGCCTGGCTCCTATGACCCGGCGATCCTCTGGGACCGGATCAAGGGAGTGTGCGATTGGAGGGGTGCTCGTGTTCTCGATATCGGACCTGCTGATGGCGCCGTCTCAATGTGGGCCGCCAAAAGCGGCGCCGAGGTGACGGCATTGGACTTCAGACCGAAGACCGCGACAGGCTTTGCCGCGATGGAAAAGATCACCGGACTGACCTTTGACTTCCATGTAGGAAACATCCTGGATCCGCCCAATCTGGGGACGTTCGATGCGGTCTTCTTCCTTGGGGTCCTGTACCACCTGCCGGACCCGCTTCGCGGGCTCTGGGCCTGCCGCAGGTATTGTAAGACCGGCGCGAGACTGTTCGTGGAATCATGGTTCTCCGATACCACTCCCGGCGATGAACCGCTGATGAAGTATATCCGCCATGGCGCCACGGCCGATTGGACCAACTTCTGGGCTCCAAATCGCTGCGCACTTCTTGCCATGATGTCAGACGTTGCCTTTGACGTGGTCCGACATGACGCGTGGGGAAGCCGTATCTTCGTCGAAGCGATCGCTGTGGAAGATGCTGAGCGCGGCCGGCGCATGAGTGTCGCATATGCTCAGAACATCGCCGGCAGGTAGCGCGACGACCAAACGACCTCGCGGCAACCGCCGAAAGGAAGCCGGCGAATATGGCTGCGCTGCCGCGTACCGACCCCATCCCGTGCTACAAAAGCGGGAACCGTCGATCATCGGATGTTGCGAAAGCCTAAGCTGGTGCGGATTGCACCGATCAGGGGGGCGCCCCATACTTGGCGACGCTGTCTTCAAACAGGGTGGGCGTCAGCGGTGCAAGCAGTATTCGTGATTACCGGCGTCTGCCAGCCAGGCAATCCGTTGAACCTTGATCTCGCGCGCTTTCTGAAGAGCGACGAGCACCAGCAAATTCTCTGGATCGATTTCAAGGATCCACATGACCTTGACGCGGCCGTTGCACAGACCGACGCAGCGCTTCCCGGAACCCGGCTTTGCGCCGCTCCAAATGCGGTTTGGGGTGGCGCGTCAATCGTCAGTTCGATGCTCGCCGCCGTTGCATATTGTGCGAAAAACCTGACGGATTGGACAAACATTGTGTTCTGCGCGATGCAGGACGTGCCTCTGGTTTCGCGGACTACCTTGCTTCCGCTACTCTCCGGGATCGCCCAGGCTCACGACTACGTGGGATCCAAATGGAACCGCAATGCGTCGGACCTCGTTGACCGGCTACAGAACCCGCCTCTCAACAGCGACTTTTTGGCCGAACGGATATATGAACGCTTCATCATCAGAGGAGACACCGTAATTCGGCGTGAGGTTGCGCTTGCTGAGCAGTTTCCGTCGTCGAGTATCAATTCTCTAAGGTTATGCAACGATCTTTTCGAGAGATATCTGCCCGCCGTAGCGGAAAACGTGGCGCACCGGCAGCTTTCTATTCATCGAATGACACCCGGCCGTGCAGCGGAGCGGTTCGCGTTCTTCTCAAGGTTCGGTCTCTATGCTGGTCGGCAGTGGTGTGTCTTGAGCCGACGCTTTTGTGAACTCTTGCTGAGTGACTATGTTGACGACATATTCCGTGACTGGTTCAGCGACATTCTTATCCCCGACGAGTGCTTCTTTCAGACGATCGCGAGCCACTACACCAAACAGGATAAGATCCTCTCTTATTGGAAGAGTCTGTATTTTAACGACGCTCAGAACTACATGATTTGGCCGACGCAGGTGCTTGAAGTGGCCGCTAAACGCGCTCCGCATGAGCTATTCGCACGAAAAAGCGCGGCATCAGCGGACTTCGCTGCAATCCACGAGCGCACCTGATCTGCCACATTGAGCACCAACAGCGGGCGGATCGTGGTGGCCGCGCAAGAGCGTTCATCTCGACCGAAGCCCAAGATCGCCAGCCGAAGCGTCTCGAGCTTGAAGATGACCTCGATCTCCAACGCTGACGGGTCCGGCCAATAGAGCCAGACGAAGCTCAACCGCGCTGCTCGGCCAGCGCGCATCCCGCCGATATATTCCCGATATGCTATCGTGAAAATATCGTGTAATCCGACTGACGGGATGCAATCGCAACAAGCCGAGAGCGACCGGTCATCAGTCGTCAGAAATACATAATCCCATTGAGGGTTATCATAGCTTTGCACTGCATTCACGATTGCTTGCGCGCGTGATCAAAACCGACGGACATATATTCGTACTATCGCACAAATCTGTGAGGCAGACCATTTTCACCTTGGCTTCGAATTTCCTGTTTTGCTACGCAGCAAAGGGGCCAGCGAAGCGAAAAAGGGGAACGCAACATGTTTGCGGCGACCGTGCCCGGTGCAGGCGGGACCACTGTCACATTATCCTTCACTCAGCAGAATATCGGGCTGGCGCAATCGGTCGCCACGTCAATCAGCAATCAAGTGCAGGCGGGCACCCTGTTCCCGGTGGATTATGTGGGAGCGCCGCTACCGTCGCCCGGACCAGGCCAGAACCTGGAGGTCGTCATCAAGTCGGATGGACCTGTGCTCCTGTCGAAGGACGCGACGGCGGTGGTCGACACGGCAGCCAACTCGGTCGTGTTCGGCGGCGGCGGCGCCAACCAGCAAGTGCTGTCGAACTCTACGAACTTCCAGTTCTTTACCAATAAGGGCTCCGGCACCATCGTCACCGGCGATGGCAAAAACCAGATCGTCGAGACTGGGAGCACCAAGCAGTCGTGGAACATCAGCCTGGGCGGCGCTGACGATCTCGTTGTGATCAACGGCGGCACCAACACTGTGTCGGCTGGTTCGGGCTCGAATACCATCCAGATTGCGGGTGGCGACAATATCATCAACTCCACCGGCAAGGACTACATACAGGCGCTTGCCGGCTCTGACACGATAATCTCGGGTACCGGCTCCGTCCCGTACATCGTCGCGGGAAAAGCCGATATCGACTATATCGGCGGACAGTCAGCGGCGACGCTCCTGGGAGGACAAGGGTCAGACACCGTTTTCGCGTCAGCGGGCGGATACTTCAAGGGCGGCACCGGCGGGCATAACGACATCCAGAACAACAGCGGCTTTGTTGGTGGCGCACCCGTCACCATCGTGGGCGGTGGCAATGGCGACCAGTTGTTCGCAAGCGGCAGTTCGTTCGCAGACCTCATTGCTGGGAGCGGCAACGAGACACTGAACGCCGCACTTAGTACCGCCAACGATCTGCTCCATGCTGGCTCCGGCAAGGATCAGCTGACAGCTGGGCTCGGCAATGACACGTTGTTCGCCGGATCAGGCAAGGCCACGATGACGGGAGGACCGGGATCGGACACGTTCGTGTTCCAGAAGGGCCTCGCAGGCACAGTGACGATCCTCGATTTCTCCGGCTCAGAGGGCGACACGGTGAACCTCGAAGGCTACGGCGCGAACGACGCACAAAAGGCGCTCAAAAACGCTGCAGTCACAGGGGCCGGAACAACGCTGACGCTGAGCGACAGCACGAAGATCACCTTTGTCGGTGTCACCGATCTGACCAAGTCAAACTTCTCCTGACCTGAAGTGGCGAGACGTTGACGCCTGATGCCTGCGGGACCGGGATGCTTGTCCCGGTCCAGTCTGGCACGCGTTGCTTTGGCCGTGCCGATCCGGTCCGTCATTCCAGAGTAACGGGGTGGTTTATCGCGGAGCGTGAGCAACCCGTGATTGCTGCGCTCGTCGACGGCGAGCCGGCCGGTACCGCGGTCATCTCCGGATCCCCGGTCGACGCGGCTCCGGAGGGCGCGCGTGGCTTCGCCTTTCCGATCCCGCGGCGCTACCAGGACGGACGATCCCACATTCTCGTGCTGGCACTCGATAATGCGAGTCCGATCGACTTTCTCGCCGCCAACGGAACGACAATGCGGCATCTTCGGTTTCGCTTCGCCTCGCCCGACCGAGCGACGAGCGGCGCCGCGGACGACGACATTGCACCGGGCGCCGAAGAGCCTGGGCCGCCTTTCACCGGTCGCGCCGATCCGTTCGCCGGCACAATGGTCACCGGATGGGCGGCGTCAATAGCGGACCCGGAAATCCCGGTGCGCCTTTCCATCGTCATCGACCGTCAGCCTGCGGGCAGCGTGCTCTGTGATCGGCCGAGCTCGACCGCTCGCGCCTTGGGGCTGCCCGGCGAGACAGGCGGCTTCACCTATGCGATCCCCGAGCGCTTTCTTGATGGGACCACACATTCGCTGTCGATCCTGTTCAGCGACGGTTCGTCGCTGAACTTCGACGACGGCGGGGCCGGACCGCTCCACTTCACAGCCGAGCCGGCGTCCACCATTGAAGGTGACGTCGATGGGTTGGCCGGTGACACTCTGAGAGGCTGGGCCGTCCGCAGGCACCGCGCGTCCGGAGCTATCGCCGGTGCGCTTTCGATTCAGGTTCTCTGCAACGGTGTCATGGTAGGCGAGGTGGTCGCCGACCAGCCTCGCGTGGACGTCAGCGGGGAGTTGCGCTGCGACCCGCATATCGGTTTCCAGGTGCGGCTTCCGAACGAATGCCGCAACGGGCAGGAGTTCGCGTTCTCGTTCAGGGTGCTGCCGGAAGGTCGGGATCTGCCCGGGAGTCCTCTGGCTGTTCGTTATCACCAGGTGGATGCCGATCGCGAACTGCGCGCGCTGGCGGCTACGCTGGATGAGCTTTGCACCAGCGCCTTCAAATTACAGCAACAGATCAGGGAGCTGCTGCCCGCGACGAATGCGACGGTTGCGAACTACGACGCCTGGGCGAGGCGTTATCAGGCACAGCTGCGATCCCGGATGGCAGCGGCCGAAGCATTGCCGAACGAGATTCCGCTCGTGTCGGTTATCATGCCGGTCTATCGGCCAAATCTCGCGCATCTGACGGCCGCTATCGAATCGGTCCGCAGACAGACCTACGGCAACTGGGAACTCATCATCGTCGATGACGGCAGCAATTCACCGGCGGTCGCCGGGTGCGTGAGGAACTATGCGGCCGAGGACGAGCGGATTACCTGCCTGTTCAACCGGAAGAACCGCGGCATCTCTGCCGCCACCAACGCCGCATTGCGCAAGGCGAAGGGCGCCTACGTCGCACTCTTCGACCACGACGACCTGTTGGTCGAGGCGGCACTCGAGGCCATGGTACGCGAGGTGCTGCGCACCGGCGCCAGGCTGCTCTACTCGGACGAGGACGAGGTGGACGAGTTCGGTGTGTTCAGCGAACCGAATCTCAAACCGGACTGGAACTACCGACTGCTGCTCAGCGTGAACTATGTCCGCCACCTCGTCATGGTCGATCGCAGCCTTCTGCGCCGGGTCGGGCAGTTGCGGTTGGAATACGACGGCGCCCGGGACCATGATCTGCTGTTGCGACTTTCGGAGAGGTGTTCGCCAGGCCAGATCCTGCACGTGCCGGAGATCCTTTATCACGGACGCAAGAACACCGGTTCGACCGCGGACTTCGGTGAAGCAAAGCCCTATGCCACAGCGGCTGGATGTCGCGCCATCGCGGACCACCTTGCGCGACGAGGCTTCTCCGACTGCCAGGTCACATCGCTCGGTGGAACGACGAACTACGCCGTCTCGTGGGGATTGCGCATCCAGCCAAGCGTCTCGGTGATCGTGCCGTTCAGGGACCAGGTGGCAATGACACGACGGTGCCTCGATGCGCTGCTGTCGTGTACCGACTGGAAGGACTGGACGGTCATTCTGGTCGACAACGGCTCGGTAACCAAGGAGGCGGTCGCGTTCTGCCACGAAGCCGCGGCAAATCCCCACGTCGTGGTCCATCGCATCGACGAGCCGTTCAATTTCGCCCGGCTCAACAATCTCGCCAGCCGCGTTCGCCCTGCCGACTTCCACCTGTTTCTTAACAACGACGTGATCATCGCTCAGCCCGACTGGCTGCGGGTCATGATCGACGAGGCACTGGCGGATCCGGCTGTCGCCATCGTGGGTGCCAAGCTCGTCTATCCGAACGGGACCGTACAGCATGGCGGCGTAGTACTCGGCGTGGGTAGTGTCGCCGATCACGCGTTCAAGGGGATACCTGCCGCCAATCCCGGCTACATGTCGCGTGCCCGTTGTGCGCAGCAGTATTCCGCGGTGACAGCAGCATGCATGTTGTGTCGGGCCGACGCCTTTGTCGAGGTGGGCGGTTTCGATGAGCACGAGCTCGCGGTCGCATTCAACGACGTGGACCTGTGCCTGAAGGTTGGCAGCCGCGGCTGGAAGGTCATCTGGACCCCCGCGGTCGTGGCCGAGCACCACGAGTCATTGTCGCGTGGCGACGACATGGCGCCCGGCAAGGCGGCGCGATTTTTCCGCGAGAGCCACGTGATGTTTCAGCGCTGGCATCACCTGCTCGATGCAGATCCATTTTATAACCGGCATTTCTCGCGGGAGCGCGGGGTGTTCTTCGATCTGCGGTGAACGAGGGCCATGCCAGGGTCCTTGTTTCAGTGCTCGCCGTCGACGATGTCAGCGGTTTGGCTCCGGCCAGACTTGACCCGCAAGAAGGGGGTTCGCCGTTCCCGAATCCACGTCCGGCAGCAGCTCGGGCGGCAGATCGAGATGCACGCGTATCTGCTCAGGCGGCGATCCCGTGGTCGATACGTCCAAGCAGGGCCGTGACCTCACGGGCCCCCTCGTCGGTGTCGAGGAGAAGGAGTGGGCATTCGCCACCCAAAGCTCGTGTTGGCCGGCGCAGCCAAGCGCCGGCCTTCTCCTGATTGCCAAACGTCTTTTCGGCCGCCGCCAACACGCGTGCCACGCGGATGAGCCGATCCGACTGCTCGGGTGTCAAGTTGCCGATTCTGCGCCGGTTCGCCAGCGTCTTTCGCGGCAAGACAATCTGGTCCAGTTCCGCAATGGTCAGCCGTCTGCTGTCGAGAACGAACTGCACGGCACCGACGGGCAGACCGCGACGGATCAGCTTGACCATGTCCATGCCGGGTCCTACGGCGCCGCCGATGATGGCCGCACCACCCACTAGGTCGAGAGCACTCGCTGGCGCGGTCATCGGATCCTCAGCGGCTATATGCGCGCTGCAAATTGGCATTCCGCCACCCGAGGCAAGGACCGGCGTGGCCGGTTTAGGTGAAACATCAAGTAGCCGCTCGTTCGCGCTTTGTCTTCGCGAGGGTGCTCGTGGAAACGCCGCGCCATGAAGCCACGATAGCGCGTCCGATAGAACTGCTCGATCCCCTCAGATCGGTTCACCGGCACCCGACGCCGAGCAACCCGGCCGCCACCCACGCCACGGCTCGTGCTTTGCCTCCGCCGCGGCTATGCTGACCTCGATCTTTGGACAGTGGAACCATGAGCGACACAAGATCAGAGCCATCCAAGGTGCAGGTTATCGGCGCCCCCCCGCGACGGCAGGCCCCGCCGCCCGGGCCGTGCGCCATGGTGATCTTCGGCGCCAGCGGCGACCTCACACGGCGCCTGCTGGTGCCCGCGCTGTACAACCTGGCGCGCACCGGGCTCATCCCCGACCACTTCGCCATCATCGGCGTCGACATCACCGAGCGCAGCGCCGAGGATTGGCGCAACAGCCTGCACGAGATGTTGCAGAGCTTCGTCGGCAACCCGAGCAGCGAGAACCGCATCGACGCAATCGACGATGCGGCGTGGCAGCGTCTCACCGGCGGCGTGTCCTATATGCAGGGCGACTTCGGCGATAGCGGCCTGTTCGAGAAGCTGAAACAGCACCTGGCCGATGTCGCGCGCGACCGGCAGACCGGGGGCAACTGCCTGTTCTATCTTGCGGTCGCCGACCGGTTCTTCGGCCCCCTCGTCGAGCAGCTCGGCCGCGCCGGCCTGCTGGACGAGGAGCTACAGGATGGCAAGCCGCAGCGCTGGCGGCGCGTGGTGATCGAGAAACCGTTCGGTCACAGCATGGACTCCGCGCATGAACTCAACACGCGCATCCGCCGTGACCTGCACGAGGAACAGATCTATCGGATCGACCACTTCCTCGGCAAGGAGACGGTGCAGAACATCATGGCCTTCCGCTTCGCCAACGGGCTGTTCGAGCCGATCTGGAACCGCGACCGGATCGACCATGTGCAGATCACCGTGGCCGAGACGGTCGGCGTCGAGCACCGCGGCCGGTTCTACGAGGTCACCGGTGCGATGCGCGACATGGTGCCCAACCACGTGTTCCAGCTTCTGGCGATGGTGGCGATGGAACCGCCGGTGGGGTTCGATGCACGCTCGGTCCGCGATCGCAAGGCCGACGTAATCGCCGCGATGGGCACGCTGAAGCAGGAGGACGCCGTGCGTGGCCAGTACGGTCCGGGAACGGAGTTGCAGACCGCGGTCCCCGGCTACCGCGCCGAACCGAACGTGGCGGCCGATTCCCACACCGAGACCTTCGTCGCCATGCGGCTCTCGATCGACAATTGGCGCTGGGCTGGCGTGCCGTTCTACCTGCGCACCGGCAAGCGCATGTCGCGCCGCTATAGCGAGATCGCGATCCGCTTCAAGCACGCACCCTATGCGCCGTTCGAAGATACCCATGTCGAGGAATTGCCGCCGAACTGGTTGGTCGTGCGGATCCAACCGGACGAAGGCATTTCATTGCAGTTCGAGGTGAAGCGACCCGGTCCGGTCGTGGACCTTGCCGCCGTGCACATGGACTTCCGCTATCGCGACTGGTTCCCGCGCGAACCGAATGTCGGCTACGAGACACTGATCTATGACTGCATGATCGGCGATCAGACGCTGTTCCAGCGCGCCGACATGGTGGAAGAAACCTGGCGCGTCGTGCAGCCGGTGCTGGATGCCTGGGCCGTGAAGCCGCCGGCGGACCTGCAGAACTATCCCGCCGGCACTGACGGTCCCGAGGCCGCTGACCGGCTGCTGCAACGCGATGGCCGCGCATGGCGGCCGGTATGAGGGGTCTGTCGCGGCGCACTGTGCTGCGGGCTGCGACCGGAGCGCTGGCAGCACCTTACGTGATACCGGCGCGCGCCGCCGACACGCTGGTGGTGAACGGCTATGGCGCGGAGTTCCAGGAGATCATCACCCGCACCACCATCGAACCGTTCGAGAAGAAATTCGGCGTCAAGGTCACCTACGACAACACCGGCAGCGCAGCACAGAACTACGCCAAGATCCGCGCCTCCCGCGGCGCGCCCGGCTTCGATGTCGCCGCCGAACTCACCCCGCCCGAGGTCATCCTCGGGCAGAAGGAAAAGCTGCTGGAGACGATCACCGAAGCCGAGGTGCCGAACCTAAAGCATGTCTGGCCGAAGAGCCGCACGATCATCCCGCCGACCGGCGTGGTGCACAGCTATCAGTATCTCGCATTGCTGTGGAACAAGACGCATCTGGAGAAGCCCGCGTCGTGGGCGAACTACTGGGAGCCAGGTCCGGCCTATGGCGACAAGATCAAAGGCCATTTGATCGCATTCGAGCCGGCCAACCTGCTATCGGTCTACGCGCTGATCATGGCAGCGAAGCTGAAGGGCGGCGGCGTAGAGAACCTGGCCCCCGCCTGGGAGCTGCTTCAGGCGCAGAAGCCGTGGATCGGCGTCAGCGTGATGGCGTCGGATGCGGCAGCACCGTATTTTGAAAATGACCAGGTCTGGCTTGCGCCTTTCTGGAGTGCGCGTTCCGGCTACTATGTCGGGCGCAACTATCCGGTGGACTTCACCATCCCTCAGGAGGGCACGATCGGCCTGGCCAACTGCGCCTGCGTGCCGGTCGGTGCCGCCAACAAGAAGCTGGCGTTCGAATTCATCAATTTCCGCCTGGACCCCGAAGTGCAGCGAGCATTCAACTTGGCCTACCGCACAAGCCCAGGGCGCCCGGATATCACCGACTGGCCCGCCGACTACGCCGCCACGCAGATCGTCACCGAGCAGAAGATGGCGAGCGTGGACTTCCCCGACAGCGCGTTGATCGGCAGCAAGCGCGGCGGATGGACGCGCAAGTGGCAGGAGATCATGAGCTGATGCCACCGCGCAAACGGGAGTCCAGGGGGTCTCGTTGAAGGCCCGTCGCCTTACCCCCTACATTCTGATCGTCGTCCCTGCCACCTTCCTGCTCGCGTTCTTCGTCATCCCTTCCGCCGTGCTGCTGTCGATGAGCGTGGTGCAGTCGGAAGACACCATCCCCACCGGCAATCTCACGCTCGACAACTATGCCACGCTGCTGTCCAACCGGCTGTATCTCAGCGCGATCCTGCGCAGCTTCATCATCGGCGTCGCCTCCGGTGTCATCGTCGTTGTGCTGGCCTATCCGCTCGCCTATTTCCTTGTCCGCACCACCAGCCGCTGGAAGAACCTGCTGATCGCGCTGTCCCTTGCGCCGCTGCTGGCCAGCGTGATCGTGCGCACCTACGGCTGGTGGGTCGTACTCAATCGCGAGGGCGCGCTGAACGTGGCGCTGCGCTCACTCGGTGCGATCGACCAGCCATTGATCATGCTGCCGTCCACGTCCGCCATCGTCATCGGTCTGGCGCACGCGCTGCTGCCCTATGGCGTTCTTACCATCATGGCATCGCTGAACGGCCTCAACCCGAACCTCGAACGCGCCGCCATGAGCCTTGGCGCCGGCCGCGTGCGCACCTTCCTTGCCGTTACTCTGCCGCTGACCGCGCCCGGCATCCTCGGCGGCTTTCTGCTCACCTTCGCGATCGCGATGAGCGCGTATGCCACGCCCGCGATCCTCGGCGGCCCGACCACCGAGGTGATGGCGACGATGATCCGCCGCTTCATGCTCGAGTTGCTCGACTGGTCGCTCGGTTCGGCGATGGGCGCCATCCTTCTGGTCAGCGCGATGATCCTGCTGCTGCTCACCAGCGCCCTCGGCAACCGGCAGCGCGAATCGTGACCGGTCGGCTGCCCTGGTCCGCTTTGAAGCTCGCGGTCGCCTGCATCTACCTGTTCATGCTGGGCCCGATCGTGATCACCGCGTCGGTGGCGTTCAATCAGGACAATCGCTCGTACTTCCCGCCACGCGGCTTTTCGTTGCAGTGGTGGGAGGCGGCGTTCGGGCCGCAGTGGCTGCAGCCGCTGCTGTTCAGCCTGGAACTCGCGACGCTGACCGCACTGATCTCCGCTGCCGCCGGCGTGCCGTTGGCCTTTGCCTTCCAGCGCTATCGATTCCCCGGCAAGGCGCTGGTGCGTGCAATCACGCTCGGACCGCTGATCCTGCCCACCCTGGTCACCGGCATTGCGCTGTTGCAGTTCCTGTCGCTGATCGGCCTGGGGCGCTGGATGGGCTTCTGGGCGTTGCTGATCGGCCACGTGGTGATCTGCCTGCCGTTCTCGGTACGCACCATCGCGATCAGCCTCGCCGCCATGCCCGGCAATGTGGAACCGGCCGCGTCCAGCCTGGGTGCGACGCCGTTCGCCGTGCTGCGCCATGTCACGCTGCCGCTCGCCGCACCGGGCGTACTCGCCGGCATGATCTTCGCCTTCGTGCACAGCTTCGACGATGTGAACCTGTCGCTGTTCATCGCACGCCCGGGAGAAAGGCCGCTGACCGTGGCGATCCTGGGCTTCCTCGAATTCGGCTTCGCCCCGACGCTGGCCGCGGTCTCCATCGTGTCGATGCTGATCCCGCTGGCATTGGTGGCCCTGTTCGGACGGTTCGTGGGGATCGGCGATTTCCTCTATCAGGAAACCGGCAATGGCTGATCCGGCGTTGCAGATCACCACGCTGACCAAACGCTTCGGCACGCTGACCGCGGTGGATGCGATCGATCTCACTGTGGCACAAGGCGAGTTCGTAACGCTGCTTGGCCCCAGCGGCTGCGGCAAGACCACGACGCTGAACATGATCGCCGGATTCGTCCCGCCCGATGCCGGCAGCATCCGGCTGCAAGGCCGGCCGGTGGAGTCGCTGCCGCCGTTCCGTCGCGATCTCGGCCTGGTGTTCCAGGACTACGCGCTGTTCCCGCACATGACGGCGGCGGAGAATGTCGGCTTCGGCTTGCGCATGCGTCGCCTGCCGCGCGAGGAGACCGTGCGACGCGTTGCCGAGGCGCTCGATCTTGTACAGATGAGCGGCCTCGGCGAGCGCAGGCCGTCGCAGCTTTCTGGCGGACAACGCCAGCGCGTTGCACTCGCGCGTGCGCTGGTCATCCGCCCCGCCATGCTGCTGCTGGACGAACCGCTGTCCAACCTGGATCTCAAGCTTCGCGAGGAGATGCGGGGCGAGATCTCCGCGTTGCAGCGGCGGCTCGCCATCGCGACGGTGTTCGTCACGCACGACCAGGGCGAGGCGCTGACCATGTCGGACCGCATTGCAGTGATGCGGGCGGGCCGCATCGAACAGATCGGCACGCCGACCGACATCTATGAGCGTCCCGCAACGCGCTTCGTCGCCGGCTTCATCGGTACCGCCAACATGATCGAAGACACCGATGGTGTGACGGTGATACGCCCCGAACGGCTGCGACTGAGCAGCGCGGAACACGCGCCACCGGGCACACGGCACTGGCCCGTCCGCGTGGAACACGTGGTCTATATCGGTCCGCGTCTGGAACTGCGCCTGCGTGCCACCGACGGGACGCGGCTTCAGGCCGAGATGGTGAACGACGGTACCGCCGCCTGGTCAGCCGGCGATACCGCAACCGCCTGGTTCCGTGCCGAGGACGCATGGGCTATACGCACGCCATGACCGGCGTTCGTGCCGCGGTGACCGAACAACCTGGCCGCATCCGCGTCCACGAATTCCCGCTGCCCGAACCGGAACCGGGCGCCGTCGTCATGAAGCTGCGCTATTCCGGCATCTGTGGCACCGACAAGCACACCTTCCGCGGCGAAAGCAAGCAGTATGCCGGAACGCCGCATGAACGCGATCTGACCTATCCGCTGATCTGCGGCCACGAGAATGTCGGCAAGGTCGCCGCGATCGGCGGACGCATGCTCGACAGCGAGGGCCGCGCGCTGAAGGTCGGCGACCGCATCGTGCCCGGTGCCAACGTTACGTGCGGCGCCTGTCATTTCTGCCGCAACGGATATCCCTATTATCTGTGCGAGCACATGGAGGACTACGGCAACAGCCTGCATTGCGGCCGTGCGCCTTTCCTGTTCGGTGGCTGGGCGGAATACATGTACCTGCTGCCCAACACGCCGATCTTCCGCGTCCCGGACGACCTGCCGGACGAGGTCGCGGTGCTGACCGAGATCATGGCGGTGACGCACGGCATCGAGACGGCGCATGCGCTGCTCGGCCTGACCGGCGGCTATCGCTTCGCCAATTCGGTCGCGGTGCTTGGCACGGGACCGCTTGGGCTGTGCCACCTGATCAAGGCGCGGCTGCTCGGTGCGGCGACCATCATAGCGACCGATCTGTTTCCCTCGCGCCTGGCGCTCGCACGGGACTTCGGCGCGTCGTTGACGATGCGCGCGGACGAAACCGAACCGGCGGAACGCATCGCGCGCGCGAAGCAGCACACGGGCGGGCTGGGTCCTGACATTGTGCTCGATTGCAGCGGTTTTCCCGAGACATTCGTCGAAGCGTTGCGCATGGTTCGCCCGGGCGGGATCGTGGTCGAGGCCGGCACGTTCGTCGACATGGGTCCGGTCGGCATCAATCCGAACTCGGACATCTGCACACGGAATGTCAGCGTGATCGGCGTCGGCGGCGAGACCGCCACATCGTACCTGCCGGCCATGCGGCTGATGGCGGCGAACCTGCCGCATCTGCCGTTTGACCGCATCGTGACCCATCGCATGCCGCTGGAACGCGCACAGGAGGCGGTGGAACTGGCACAGACCGACGCGGCGATGAAGATCGTCATGGCACCGAACGGATGCGACTGAAGGTCGGCGTCATCGGCTGCGGCCTGATCGCCCAGGTGATGCATCTGCACTATCTGCGCGAGCTCGCCGAACAATTCGAGATCGCGGCGCTGTGCGACGTGTCCGCGGCGGTGTGCGGGGCATGCGCCGGCGACTACGGTGTGGCGCGCACGTGCACCGACTGGCGCGCACTGCTCGCGATGGATGTCGATGCCGTGCTGGTGCTGACGTCCGGCAGCCATGCGCCCATTGCGATCGCCGCGGCCGAAGCAGGAAAGCATGTGCTGGTCGAGAAGCCGATGTGCTTCTCGGTGGCCGAAGGGCAGGCGATGATCGCGGCGGCTGAACGCGCCAAGGTCACGCTGATGGTCGCCTACAACAAGCGTTACGATCCGGCATATCTCCGCTTGCAGGAACAGGCGAAGGGACTGCCCGACCTGCGCCTGGTGCGTATCACCACATTGGAATCGCCGTTTCAGCCCTACGTGGCGCACTATCGCCTGCACAGGGCGGAGCCGCCGCCGGCACGTGACGAAACGGCGCGCATCACCGCGGCCATCGGCGACGCCGATCCGGTGTCACGCCGCGCCTATCATCTGGTGCTGCTCGATTCCATGGTGCACGAGTTCAACGCGATCCGCGGCGTGCTGGGCGAACCGGACCGGCTGGAATTCGCCGATATTCGCGAACACGGCCTGACCGCCATTCTGCGTTTCGGCGCCGCGCAGTGCATCGTCACCTGGGTCGATCTGCCTGGCATGGCGCGCTATCAAATGGAGTTCGCGTTCTACGCGCCCGACCGGCGCCTGACGCTGTCGTTTCCGTCGCCGTTCCTGCGCAGCGCCCCGACGGTGCTGGCGATCGAGGGAGGTGAGGCCGACGGCCCGCACGCGTGGCGAACCGAGGAAATTGCGTCCTACGCCGAAAGCTTCAAGCAGGAATTGCTGCATTTCCATGACTGCATCGCCACCGGACGCGCACCGGTGACGTCGGCCGCCGATGCGCTGCGTGACATTGCGCTGTGCCGCGCAGTGGTCGCGTCGCATCGCAGCCGGCTGCCCCGCGACATGCCCACCGCGGTGTGAGCTTGTTCCGTATCGGCCTTATCGGCGCCGGACGCATGGGGCGCGTGCATCTGCGGGCATTGTCCGGCAGCGACACCATCCGGGTCGTCGCGGCGGCCGAACCATCCGAGGCGGCACGCGCCGCGTTGCGCGACGTGGCCTCGCACGCCGATGTGGCGGCGATGTTGTCGGCGGGCGGGCTGGACGGTGTGCTGATTGCGGCGCCAAGCACGCTGCATCTGTCGCTGGTCAGGCAGATCGCCGCGGCCGGCCTGCCGATCCTGTGCGAAAAGCCGTGCGGGATCACGGCGGATCAGGTGCGCGAGGCAGCGGAGATTGCGGAGCGTCACAACGTGAAGTTGCAGGTCGCATATTGGCGTCGCTTCGTGCCAGAGTTGCAGCGCCTGCATCAGCGTATCGCGAACGGCGAATTAGGCGCTTTGTACTTCGTCGCCTGCCATCAATGGGACGGTGAGCCGCCGTCCGCGCAGTTCAGCGTCGGCAGCGGCGGCATTTTCGTCGATATGGGCGTACACGAGTTCGACCAGATCCGCTGGCTCACCGGACAGGAATTCGCGCGCCTGGAAACCGCAATCGCGTCGGTCACCGCCGAACCGGAAAGCGCCCAGGTGCTGTGCACACTGTCGGGCGGCAGTACCGCGCTGGTCTCGCTCGGACAACGCTTCAGGATCGGCGATGTCTGTCGCGTCGAGGTATTCGGCACGCGCGACGCAGAGGACTGCCGCTTCCTGTGGCCGCCTGACGGCGAGGCTGTGTTCCTTGATGCGTTGCGACGTCAGGCTGAGGCGTTCGCCGCATGGGTGCGCGGCGGTCCGGCAGCCGGTGCGTCTGCCGCCGATGCGGTCGCGGCATTGACGGCGGCGGAACAGGCGGAGGGACGTACATGACGGTACATCTCGGCATCAATCCGATCACCTGGACCAACGACGACATGCCGGAACTCGGCGGCGACATTCCGCTCGAGACGTGTCTCGCCGAGACGCGCGAGGCCGGCTACAGCGGCACCGAACTCGGCGGCAAGTTCCCCCGCGCATCCTCGGCCCTGCGGCCGATCCTGGAGCGGCATCATCTGAAGCTGGTATCCGGCTGGTTCGACGGCCGCATCCTCGAGCGCGACGTGGCCGAGGAGTTCGCTGCCATCACACCGCATCTGACGCTGCTGCGGGATCTCGGCTGCCACCATGTCGTTTATGCCGACACCTCGGGGCGGCAAGGCTTTCCGCCGATCTCGCAGCGCCCGGCGTTGGCCGACGGCGACTGGCCGACCTATGGCCGCAAGGTGACGGAACTGGCGGAACGCATGGCGGCGTTCGGCGTGCGCATGGCGTTCCATCACCACATGGGCACGGTGGTCGAAAGCGCGGCGGACATCGACCGCCTGATGGCCAGCACCGGCGAGGCGGTGGGGCTGCTGTTCGATTCCGGTCACTGTCTGTTCGGCGGTGGCGATCCCGCGGCGCTGCTGGTACGCCACGTTGCGCGCGTGGTGCATGTTCACTGCAAGGACGTGCGGCGAGATGTGATGGAGCGCGCGAGACGGGAGGACATGACGTTCCTGGACGCAGTGCTGGCAGGTGTGTTCACCGTGCCCGGCGACGGAGGCATCGCCTTCGCGCCGCTGCTGCGCACGCTGCGGGAGGCGGATTATGCAGGTTGGCTGGTGGTGGAGGCGGAACAGGACCCGCGCACGGCACACCCCCTGACCTACGCCCGGCTTGGCTACCGCAACCTGCGCGCGGTGGTGGAGGAGGCGGGGTTCATGGTCGCGTAGTATTACGCGCGACGGACGCACTGCACGCTATGAACTTTTCGTGTGCAACCTGACATAAGCCACTTCTTCAAGACGCTCGCTCCGGTTGAGGCAATTGATGGCTTCGCGCAGTAGGTTGTGACCCCCATCTTCACTCGCCCAGCATTGATCAATATTGACTTATTATTACTGTTGCAGGGCACTGGGCCAGAGCATTAAAAGTTGGTCATTCGCGCTGGCGGTCAGGGCGGTCATCCCAGATGGTATTTATTCCGTAATGTTAATGACGACCGGGCAGCGGGCGGACAAATCGCGAACGTGACTCGTATAGTCAGAGAGATCGGCGGGAGCGATGGCGCAGCTGCGGTTGCATCGCAGATCCGCAACCATATCAGGATCGCCAGGCCGGATCACTGGATCAAGAACGTGTTCATGGTCCCCGGCGCCGCCGTAGTACTGGTCGTGGCACCGCACGTCCGATCTTCTGTTCTGGCCACAGCGACCCTGGCGCTGGTCAGCGCTTGCCTCACCGCGTCGGCCAACTACACCATCAACGAGTATCTCGACGGCCCATCCGATCGGTTCCATCCGGTGAAGGGCGATCGCCCGGCCGCGCTGGGACTGCTCGATCGTCGCCTTGTCATGCTACAGTACGTCCTGCTCGTTGCCAGTGGTCTTGGCGCAGCCTACCTGGTCAACCGGCTGTTTCTCTTTGCCTGCATCGCGCTGCTCGTGATGGGACTGATCTACAACGTCCCGCCTGTCCGCCTTAAGGACAAAGCCTATTTCGATGTGCTGACAGAGTCGATCAACAGCCCGATCCGGTTCCTGCTGGGCTGGCTTATCGTGACTGCCAATACGCTGCCTCCGTCGAGCGCCATTCTGGCCTACTGGATGGGCGGCGCGTTTCTGATGTCCGTGAAGCGCTACGCGGAATATCGCTGGATCGGCGATCCGCTGCGTGCGGAGCGGTACCGCAAGTCGTTCGCCCGCTACACCGAGGAATCCCTGCTGCTGTCCTCGTTCTTTTACGCGCTCTGCTCGGCGTTCTTCATCGCCGTTTTCCTGATCAAGTACCGGGTCGAGTTCATCCTGACATTCCCGCTGTTCGCGATACTGTTCGGTTGGTACCTGGCGATCGGCTTCGAGCACAATTCGGCGGCACAGGCCCCCGAGAAGCTGTATCGCGAGACGGGCTTCCTGTGCTTTGCCGCCTTCACTTTTGTCGTGACATGCCTCGTGCTGCTCGTCGATCTCCCATTCCTCCGGTGGCTGGCGGAGCCGCAGCTCATCGCGGTACGATTCTAGGGCGCAGACGGAATGCCGAACCGCTTCAAGTGGGGCAATCTGCTGACCCGAAGACCGATTGTCGCCGTAAGCGCTGCCCTGCTCGTGCTACAGCTCGTTGTGCTCGGATACCTCGCCGCGGGTGCCTACGGGCTGGTCAAGCGGTACGGGCCGGACACGGTCTCCTTCGTCAGCTTTTACGCGGCGGGCGAACTGGCTGTCCGCGGCTACGCGCCGCTCGCCTATGACGAAGCCATTCTCGGCGAGACGGAAGAGGACCTGACGCACCCAGGGGCGAACCTTGTCCTCTTCCTCTATCCGCCGGTCTATCTTCTGTTGTGCGCACCGCTGGTACTGTTGCCGGCGCTGGTGGCCTTTGCGCTCTTCGAGGCCGCGACGCTGGTGTTCTTCCTCGCAGTCGTGCGACGAATCCTCGACTTGGCCGGGTCGTACTGGCTGCTGCCGGCGCTGGCGTTTCCGGCGACGTTCTGGACGCTCGGCTACGGTCAGAATGCATTCCTCACCGCGGCGTTGTTCGGCGCCGCTACGCTGCTGATTGACCGACGTCCGGCGATGGCGGGCGCCCTGTTCGGTCTTCTATGCTATAAGCCGCACTTCGCGTTGCTGGTGCCGGTCGCGCTCCTGGCAGGACGGCGTTGGGTGTCGATCGCGGGTGCCGCGGTCACGGTCGGCCTGCTGATCGGCCTCTCCATCGCGCTGTTCGGCCTGGAAACCTGGCATGCCTATCTGCGCAACATCGTCGGCTCCGCCGGGCTCGCCAATTTCGCCATCGAGCGGATCAATATCTTTGCCTCCATCAGCCCCTTTGCCGCTGCGCGTTTGCTCGGACTGTCGGATGCCCATACGCGGCTGATACAGCTCGGGGTGACAGCATGCTGCGTGGTTCTGGTGGCCTGGGTATGGCGGGCACCGGCCAGCCTACCGGTGAGATCCGCCGTTCTCGCCGCTTGCGCATTGGTGGCTGTCCCCTATGCGCTGCTTTACGACCTGATGCTCGCCGCGATCGCCGGCGCATGGTTGATCCGCGCGGGCAATGAGAGCGGCTTCAGGACCTGGGAGCCACCGGCCCTGGCGGCGATCTATATCCTGCCGCTGTTCGCGTTCCAGGCGGGGCTGCTTCTCCACCTGCCATTTGCCCCGCTTGCCGGCTGCGGGCTGGTACTGGTCGCCGCGGCGCGCGCATGGCAGGAGCGCAGCGTCGCTTGCCAGCCAGAAGCCATCGGCGACGTCCACCGAATTGGGGATTAGCTAATAGCTGTTCCAGCCGCGCCAGTAGTCAGGGTTCGCGTTACGTCGCACGTCGGATGCCGCCAACTTGTCCTTCGCGGCCAGGCACCCACCTCTCGCATCGCCGCTAAGCGCCAGGCACGATCCAGGACGTGGTAGGCTACGCTGTCGTGCCCACCAGCTTGCGCCTTTGCGATAGTCACCTGTTGTCGCGGTGAACCAGGTCTCCCAGGCTTGCCGATCGTGTTGACCGTCGGTGAAGGGAGTTGGTTCCGTTGCAGATTCTGCCCTCGGCAGGGGTCGGGACAAAGCTATGGATGTGGCTTTGTTTGAGGAAGCAAGATTGACCACCACCCCGATCAGAACCAAAACGCCAACCATGGCAAAGCCAACTCGCCGGAGAGGAGCAATGGCCTGAGAAGCTGGAACCGCCTGCGGCGTTCGCCCAGGACCAGGATGTGGCCTCTGGCGTTGCGTTGCGCCGCCGAACATCGCGGCGCCGCTTTGTTCGATGTCGCACCAGGGACAGTTGGGTGCTTTCGAGTAGAACCAGTGGGAACGAATGGCATCGCATTGACGCACATTGCGCCCGAGTGTCTGCAATGCCGTCATCCAAGCTCCGGCAATCGGCCTCCCTCCGTTTGTTGTGCCAGGATCGAAGGCCAACTCGCGGAGATCAGTAGGCAGCGCGTCGATTGGTAGGGCGTTCGCAGGTGGTTGCAATCCGGTCTGCCTGCGCTCGGAGTAAGCGTACAGAGATGCCTTGATGGCGTCTTCGATCGAAGGCGCGTCTCCCTGCCCTTGATAGCGGCCGGAGAATGGATGTCGCCCTGCGAACAGTAACCGGAATATGGTAACGGCCAGACCGAAATTGTCATGATTGGGGGTCCGAACGACCTGTTCGTAACTGGTCAACTGTTGCATTTCGGGTGGCTGGTAATCGCCAGTCCCTACGCGACACAGCCATCGCTCGCTGCCGGCAGAGATCTGAAAACTGTCGCAGTCGATGCATTTGACCGTAGCATCATTCGCCACCAGGAGATTGCTGTTGTTGACGTCACCAATGACCACGCCTGCCTGATGGATGAAGTCGAAGGCACGCGCCACATTCTCCGCTGCCCGCACAAGAAATCGCCAATCGGCCTGGGGAAACTCCTGGAGCCGCAACTTCGGAACGTAAAGATCGAAGACAGATCGATGTCCTTCTATCTTCGGCATCAGGAAGCCAACGAACTTACCCTCTTCGCACAGCGTGTCAGTTGGCCACGCGCCGAGGCTATGCAGCCGTTGATCGGCTACGTCCAGCATAGCAGAGATCTTCGCGCCATCGTTGCCCTTGCCGGGCAAATATATCTTTGCCGCCAGGTCGTCGCGGCCACGGACATCGAAGACCACCGCCTCACCGCCTCGTCCGATCAAGTTGGCGAGTTGAACCTCTTGACCTCGACTATCAATCAGCCGGGACACTGTTCAATCCTGGACCAGGACCGCTACCACCAGCGACTTGTCATCATCGGTTCTCATGTTGATGTGATCGCTCTCGAGATAGGCCGTCAGGGCCTGCGTCGCTTCGCGGTCTGCTTCCGCTGTGCGGAACCAATCGAAAATGGGGCGCAGCGCCGGAGCATGCACACGGCGCGTCGCCTCATGGAGGATGAGTCGTTCGAGACCATCGGAGAAGATGGCGAACTCGCTCACAACCGCTTCGACACGTAGTTGGAAGACCGCCTGCGCGTTCGCGTCAGTCACGAAGTTGGTGGTGTTCGCATACTCGCCGTGCTGCGGCCAAAAGACCCAGTCGTAGGTCCCCGGTTCGCCCGAAGGTATGACGATCGCCCCATCACCGATCTGGAAGTAGGCGATACGGCTCGGCGAGGCGACGACCCCGAGGAGCGTACAGGCATAGTCGCTGACGGCCGCTTGGTTGTTGCTGGCTTCCTCGTCCAGGAGTTCCACCAGGGAGGCCAGGAAACGCCCCATGTCATCGCGATCGATCGCCGCGACGTCGGCAATGTCGCGGAAAGACCGAATGAAATGGGTAACCGCAATCCGCGCCCCAACGTCGGAATGAGATGCTGTGCCAGCACCATCGCTGACGGCGCAGATCAGCGTATCATTGTTCAGCGAGCACAGGCTGAAGTCCTGGCACGGGGTCTGATGTTTCAAATGACTCGTGCCTATCACCGAAGCCGAGGCAGTACGCCATTTGCTCATACCGATGCCCATCCCGACGGTGCGGGCAGAGCGACAAGTTCACCTGGCCGCGACTTGGCAACGCCGCTCAACGAGCCGGACAGCCACTTGAACAACTCGCGGAAGTGGAGACCATTGAGGCAGAGTGGTTGACGATCGGGGCTGCATATCTGACCAAGCGTCCGCATGTCGGCTCCGTTGACGCCCACCGCGAAGAAGTTGAATGCCTTGCCCTTTTCGCCAACGTGCACTCGCCGCGCTGCCATACGCCACTCGTCGGTCGGACCGCCATCTGTGATCAGGAACACCCACGCGCGGAAATAGCTGACACCCGCTTGCTTGTAGTCCGTCTTGCGTGCCTCCAGCATATCGAGGCCGCGCGAGATGGCTTCGCCCATCGGGGTCGCACCGCTGGCGTGCAGCAGTGGCGGCTCAAACCCGTCTGCCGTCCGGAACTCGGCGTGTACCTGAACCGGACCGAAGGTAATGATCGCCAATTCGACCCGTTGCTTGGCCAGGCTGTCGGCCTCCAGTTCATTCTTGAATGTCTGTAGACCAGCGTTCAGTTCCGCAATCGCGTCGCCGGCCATCGAGGACGAGGTATCGAGCAGCAACAGACACGGACATCTTGGCTCTGGATTGGACACAAGATCAGGGTAGCCAAAGGGAACCTGGTACATTGGGCTCCATCCTCGGTTGATGGCGTTAGAAGTGTCTAAGCCTCTCGCCAGTTGAACACTTCCTTGTGCACAAAGGACGGTCTCAAGGGTTAGCCACGAATGTGCATAATGGAGATCGATGGGGTGCATACTGGTGGGTGGGGATTTCTCACGCGCCTCGAAGTGCCGCAGCGGCAGCCAAGTTGAAGGGCCCATGTGGCTACCGCCCGCATGCTTTCCGACGGACGCCATGCCCACTAGGATCAGTAGTTCAACGTCAAAATCGGGGACGCGCCGTGTTCAACCTGCGCAGCCTTGACCTCAACCTGCTGACGGTCTTCGAGGCCATCTACGAGGTGGGCACGGTCAGCAGTGCCGCCGATAGACTTGCGCTCAGCCAATCGGCCACCAGCCACGCCCTGTCGCGTCTCAGAGAGGTATGCAAGGACGAGCTATTCGTCCGAGCCCGCCTGGGGCTCTCGCCGACGCCGGTCGCCCAGGCAATGTATCCTGCCATCAAACAGGCGCTGGAGGCACTGCGCATAAGTCTGGTGGAAGCCAGCGGTTTCGATCCCGACCGCTCGCAGCGCCGGTTTCGCATCAGTATCCCGCATCCCATGGGTCCGTTTTACGCGCTGGCGCTACGGACGGCGGCAGCGGCTGTCGCCCCCAGCATTGTGCTGACTTTCGATACTGTTTCCCGGCCGGTTGGCCTTGAAGACAATATCCGTGATGGCACTGTGGACATGGCCATCGATTGGCTGCCTGTTACGTTGGACCCGTTCGTGAACAGGAAACTTTTCGATGATCAGGTGGTGCTCTTGGCGAGGAGCGATCATCCTTCCGCGCATCTCGGCCTCACAATCGAGGATTTGCGGAAAGCGGAGTTCGTAACCCTGCACCGTCGCCGTGAGATCGGGCTCGCGCCGCAGGCTCTTGAAGACGTCTCCAACCTGATAACCCACGATGCGGTCCGGGTGAGCGAGCTCCTCGAAATACCTACGGTCGTCGCGAGCACCGATCTGCTGGGTATATTCCTATCGAGCATGGGCCCGCTCATGAAGAGGCGGCTCGGGCTCCAGGTATTGCCGATCCCGCTCGAGCTACCTCCGATGCCGATTTACATGATCTGGCATGAGACACGACGCCAAGACACTGCACACCGCTGGCTGCGCGAGCTTGTGGTACAGGAACTGGCCGCTTTGCCCAAGGTTGACGCGACAGAGATGCCCATTGGGACGCTGCTCATGCGCTGAGCCAACGGATCGCAACCTCAGCCGCTTCTGACCAGACACGCATTCCGCACAGCTTCTCGCGCGGTGATCACCTTCTGCATGATCGGATGCAGATTTTGCAGCCCCGCCGCACAACTGAACGCCTCGCGGCGCACATCGACGTCGTCGGGAACTGTGTAGTCTCCAAAAGCGGTTGCATCAGCGAAGGAGTGCAGCCGGTCCGCGAGGTCGATCTCGTGCCGCATCACTTCGCGATCGTCGTACGCATCAGCGAATTGAGCATGCACGCGCGCGAGAAACCGAAGGCGGTCGGCGAGCAGTCGAGGATGCAGCTTCAGCGAATGTGCGATTACGTCGTTGACGCCACAAGTGGCGTAGTCGATGGCTGCCATGTCACCTTCTCACAGGCCAAAGATGGTGGCCGCACGAGGCCGTCCTAGACCTCGTGCGGCGCTTTGACGGTCTGAAATTTACGTGACGGCACATGAGATCGCGTGCCTCAAATGCCGACGGTCGCTTTAATCTGCGTGGCCGTGCCCATACGGACCAAGCGCTAAGAGAGGAACCACCCCCGAACCGTGCCTAGGAGAGTTCGGCGGCCACGCAACGGCTTTATGCACGAAGGACCGCCTCGGTGGTTAGTCACCGTCGTGCATTATCGGTATCGATGCCGTGCATATGCGACGGGAAACGGCGTCCAGACCCCGAAGGGGCTGCGAGTCATGATCCCTTCGATGGTCTTGTGATGGTCAGCCTGGTGCCTGGTCCTCGCCCGCGAGGGACTTCTCGAAGAAGACACTGGTTGCGATGGCAGCGGTCGCCATCGCGGCGTAGTCCCCGAATGGCGGGCAACGCCGAAAGCCGGCCCGCTCATAGAGCCGCATCGCAGCGATCTGACGATCACCCGTCTCCAGCCGCAATGCGGCGAGAGCCGCTTCGCGTGCCGCCAGCTCTATGCGCGCCAGCTTGGCCCGCGCAACGCCTCGCCCGCGCGCGACATAGCGTACGTACATACGCTTGACCTCGGCGAAATCGGCAAACAGCGCCACCCCGCCGCAGCCCACCACTTCTCCATCCAGCCGTGCCAGGAAGAAGCGGATATGCGGCTGGAAGATCGCGCCCAGGGCCAGGCCGTGTCGCTGCTCCGGCGGATACTCCGCCGCAAGCGTGTGCTCCAACTCGGCGACCAATGCGCGCACCTCGTCGGTGGCGGAATGCACTGGCTCGATCAGGATCTCTCCCCGGTCGCTCATCGTGGCTTCCATCCAAATCGCACGCGTTGCCACGATATTGGTTCTGAGCGACCCTCGCCCGGCAAGGCAGAGTCAACTGGGCGGCGGCATGCTGCGTTGGGGCTGAACCATATGACCATCCAAATCGCCGTCCGCCGCCTGCCGCACAACGCGGACCTGCCATTGCCGGCCTACGCCACCGCGGGAGCAGCCGGCATGGACCTGCTGGCCGCGGTCGAAGCCCCGGTCACGATCGATCCCGGTCAGCGTGCGCTGGTCCCCACCGGGCTCGCCGTGGCCCTGCCGCCCGGCTACGAGTTGCAGGTGCGTCCTCGCTCGGGCCTCGCGCTGCGCCACGGCATCGTGCTTCCCAACAGTCCCGGCACGATCGACGAGGACTACCGGGGCGAAATCCAGGTGATCGTGTTGAATGCCGGCGACGCGCCGTTCACCATCGAACGCGGTGCGCGCATCGCCCAGGCCGTGCTGGCGCCCGTGGTCCGCGCACGCTGGCACGAAGTGGCAAGCCTCGACGCCACCGCCCGCGCCGCAGGTGGTTTCGGCAGCACAGGCCGGTGACGGTCGTCACGCGATTGCCACGCGCCTGGGGGGTTACTTCGCGCACCGCGCCGGGGTAACAGGGCGCGCCGCAACCCCTGCCCGAGGCCGATGCCAGCGACCATCCACCCCGCCCTCGCCGAGGGAAGGCGCCTGCCGAACGCGTGGGATGCGGCCGCGATCCTGTGCGTGTTCGCTGCACTGATCGGCATCGCGCATGAGGCGCCCGGCACGTTCGAGCGGATCGATGCGCCGCAGGCGCTCACGGTCAGCCTCGATCCGATCCACCTGCCGGATTACGCGCTGCGCACCACGATGCGGATGTTCGCCGCGCTGCTGGCGTCGCTGCTGTTCACCTTCGCCTATGCCACCGCCGCGGCGAAGAGCCGGCGCGCATCGCTGATCTTGATCCCGATCCTCGATATCCTGCAGTCGGTGCCGATCCTCGGGTTTCTGACCTTCACCGTGGTGTTCTTCATGGGCCTGTTTCCCGGCCGTGTGTTGGGGCTGGAGCTGGCGGCGATCTTCGCGATTTTCACCAGCCAGGCGTGGAACATGGCGTTCAGCCTGTACCAGTCGCTGAAGACGGTGCCGGCGGATCTGAAGGAGGCGGCCGACAGCTTCCACCTCACGCCGTGGCAGTGCTACTGGCGGCTGGAGGTACCGTTCGCCATCCCCGGCCTGGTGTGGAACACCATGATGTCGATGTCGGGCGGGTGGTTCTTCGTGGTCGCGTCAGAGGCGGTGTCGGTCGGCGACACCACCTGGAAGCTGCCCGGCATCGGCTCCTATGTCGCGCTGGCGCTCGAGCAGCGCGACATACTGGCGGTGTGCTACGCGATCGTCGCCATGCTGGCGGTGATCCTCGCATACGACCAGTTGCTGTTCCGCCCGCTGGTCGCCTGGTCGGCGAAGTTCCGCTTCGAGACCACCGCCGGCACGACCGCCGACGATCCCTGGCTGCTGCGGCTCATGCGGCGGACGCGGCTGCTGAGCCGCCTTGGCGACGTGGTCGGCGATGCCGTTTCGGCGCTCGGCGGCTTGCCGCTCGCCATCCGGTCGCGCCGGAGCGCAACGCGCAGCGAACCGTCGCGCTGGGTCGATGCGTTGTGGCTGGCGGCACTTGCGGTCGTGCTTGTCTGGGCAGTGACGAAGATCGTCGGGTACATCGCCGCGGACCTGCGCTGGGGCGATTTGTGGCAGGCGCTGGGGCTCGGGCTGATCACGCTGGTGCGCGTCGCGGTGCTGATGGCGCTCGCGAGCCTGCTCTGGGTGCCGATCGGCGTTTGGCTTGGGCTGCGACCGGTCTGGGCGCGGCGGGCACAGCCGCTGGCGCAGTTCCTGGCTGCGTTCCCTGCCAATCTGCTGTTTCCGCCCGTCGTGCTGTTCATTGTCTACTTCGGCCTGAGTGCCGATATCTGGCTGACGCCGCTGATGGTGCTTGGCACCCAGTGGTACATCCTGTTCAACGTCATCGCCGGGGCGGCCGCGTTTCCCGGCGACCTCCGGGAGGCGGCGAACAATTTCCGCGTCGGCGGCTGGCTGTGGTGGCGCAAGGTGATGATCCCGGGGATCCTGCCATACTACGTGACGGGTGCGATCACCGCCTCGGGCGGTTCGTGGAATGCCGCGATCGTTGCCGAGGTGGCGTCGTGGGGCGATACCAAGCTGACAGCGCACGGTCTTGGCGCCTATATCGCGGCGGCGACCGAGCGAGGTGACTTTGCACGCGTGATACTGGGCGTCGCGGTCATGTCCTGCTTCGTCCTGCTGTTCAACCGGCTGCTGTGGCGGCCGCTCTATGCCTATTCGGAACGACACCTGAAACTGGGCTGAACGAGAGGCGCGCATGGACACCAGCGTTACCCAGCAGTGCCTGCTCGAAGTGAGAGGATGCCGGCAGTCGTACCACAAGGAGGCCAGCGCCGATCTCGTGGTGCTCGACGATGTGAACCTGAGCCTGCGGGAGGGCGAGATGGTGGCGCTGCTGGGCCGCTCGGGCTCCGGCAAATCGACGCTGCTGCGCATCGTGGCGGGCCTGCTGGCGCCGACCGCCGGCGAGGTGCTTTGGCGGGATCGGCCGGTGCAGGGACCGGCCGAAGGCGTCGCGATGGTGTTCCAGAGCTTCGCGCTGTTCCCCTGGCTCACGGTGCAGGAGAACGTCGAACTGGGTCTGGAGGCGCGCGGCGTCGCCCGTGTCGAACGCGAAAGACGCGCCGAGGATGCCATCGACCTGATTGGTCTCGGCGGGTTCGAGAGCGCCTATCCGAAGGAACTGTCCGGCGGCATGCGTCAGCGCGTCGGTCTGGCACGCGCGCTGGTGGTGCATCCCGACCTGCTGCTGATGGACGAACCGTTCAGCGCGCTCGACGTATTGACCGCCGAGAACCTGCGCACCGACCTGATCGACCTGTGGTCGGAAGGCAAGCTGCCGGTCCGCTCGGTGCTGATGGTGACGCACAACATCGAGGAGGCGGTGCTGATGTGCGACCGCATCCTGGTGTTCTCGTCGAACCCCGGCCGCGTGGCGAGCGAACTCCGCGTGCCATTCCCGCATCCGCGCAATCGTCTGGATCCGGCATTCCGTCAGTTGGTGGACGACATCTATGGGCTGATGACGCGCCGGCCAGTGCCAAGCATGCGCGCGGTGGCTGCGGCGGCGGCGGTGAGCATCGCGGTACCGCTGCATCGGGTCGGCACCAACCAGATGGCGGGTCTGATGGAGGCGCTGGCGGGCCCACCCTATAACGGCCGCGCCGACCTGCCGGCGCTGGCGGAGGCGCTGCAATACGAGGCCGACGAGCTGCTGCCGCTCGGCGAAACGTTGCAGTTGCTGCATTTCTCCGTGCTGGAGGAAGGCGACATCCACCTGACCGATGAAGGCCGGCGGTTCGTCGCCGCTGACACCGAGGAACGCAAGGAACTGTTCGCGGCTGCGCTGACCGCATATGTTCCGTTGGCGCGCTTGATCCGCCAGGTGGTGGACGAACGCTGGAACCATCGCGCCTCGGCGGTGCGATTCCGCGACGAGCTGGAGGATCACATGTCGCCCGACTACGCGGAGGACACGCTCCGTACCGTCATCGCCTGGGGCCGCTACGCCGAACTGTTCAGCTACGACGAGGAGGCGGAACAGTTCAGCCTGGAGGACATCGGGTAGTTGTTCCGACCCCTGTCGATGGTGCAAACTGGGCCATCATGCGTTTCGTGGAGATGAAGGCGTGACCGTCGAGGACGAAACGATGGGCACGACGGACACAGCGCTGCGATCGGACGCAGCCGAGCAGTGCGACCTGACGATCCTGATGCCATGCCTGAATGAGGCGGAGACGCTGGCGAGCTGCATCGCCAAGGCGCGCAGCTTCCTGATCCGCACCGGTACCTGCGGCGAGGTGTTGATCGCCGACAACGGCAGCACCGACGGCTCGCAGCAGATCGCCGAAACGGCTGGAGCACGCGTCGTCGCCATTGCCGAGAAGGGCTACGGCAGTGCCCTCCTCGGCGGCATACGTGCCGCGCGCGGCCGCTACGTGATCATGGGCGATTCCGACGACAGCTACGATTTCAGTCGTCTGGAAGGTTTCGTCGAGAAGCTGCATGCCGGCTACCAGCTCGTCATGGGCAACCGGTTTCTCGGCGGCATCGCGCCGGGGGCGATGCCGCCACTGCACCGATATCTCGGCAATCCCGTGCTGAGCACGATCGGCCGCGTTTTCTTCCGCAGCCCTTGCGGTGATTTTCACTGTGGTCTGCGCGGGTTCGAGCGGAGTGCCGTGCTCGCGCTCGACCTGCAGGCGCCTGGCATGGAATTCGCCAGCGAAATGGTGGTGAAGGCCACCATCCACAAAATGCATATCGCCGAGGTGCCCACCACGCTGTCGCCGGATGGCCGCTCGCGCCCGCCCCATCTGAAGAGCTGGCGCGACGGCTGGCGGCACCTGCGCTTTCTACTGCTGTTCAGCCCGCGCTGGCTGTTCCTGTTCCCGGGTGCGACATTGTTCCTGGCCGGCTTGGCGATGATGGTCTGGTTGCTGCCCGCACCGCGGAGCGTGGCGGGCGTGACACTGGACATCCATACCCTGTTCTATGCCGCGCTCGCCGTGGTGGTGGGCTTCCATTCGATGCTGTTCTGGGTGTTCGCCAAGGTGTACGGCATGCGCGAAGGCATCGTGCCGCCGGATCCGCACTTCACAGCGATGATGCGCCTCGCCACGTTGGAGGCCGGACTGATCGTCGGCGGCGTGCTGCTGCTGTTCGGGTTGGCTCTGGGTGTCTATGCGCTCGGCACATGGGGCAGCGTCGAGTTCGGGGTGCTATCGCCGGAACGAGCGATGCGGCTGGTAATCCCGTCGGGCACCGCGATCCTGCTGGCGTTTCAGATCGCGTACGGGGCGTTTCTTCTCAGTGTGCTGGAAATCCGATCCAGCAGGTCAACCGGGCGGTAGCTGCACATACCAGCTATCATCAGCCCCGTGTCGCCGGCGCCTCGATCGGCGCACAGTTCGTCCGCCCGGATGCAACGCAGTCCTGGATCCGCGCCGCCTGATTGAGCCGGTGCATGATGAACAGCACGGCGACGATCAGCGCCACGATCGCCAGCAGTCCGAGCAGCGCGCGGCCGCGGTTCGGCTCCGGTGTTCCGGTTTTGTTCACGGCCTGCCCCTCAATGATCGGCCGTCGCACGTTCCTCGGCCACCGCCCATTCGTTGACCAGCGTATAGCCGATCCCAAGCAGCACCGGCCCCAGGAAAATGCCCAGCAGCCCGAACGCGATCGCCCCTCCCAGCACCCCAAGCACCGTCAGCAGGAACGGCAGTTGCGCGCCGCGGGCGATGAACCACGGCCGGATCACGGAATCGGCGCCCGACACCGCCACCACGCCATAGACCGCCAGGAAGATGCCCCATCCCAGGTGCCCGCTCCCCATCAGCCACAGCGCGGCGGGGATCCATACCACCGGCGCCCCGATCGGCAGGACGGACAGGAAGCCCGCCACCGCCCCCAGCAGCACCGGCCGCGGCACGCCCGACAGCCACAGACCGAACGCCGTCAGCATGCCCTGCACGATGGCCGTGAGCAGGATCCCGTACACCACGCCGCGCACCGTGGCGCCGGTGACGTGGATCAGTCGCTCAGCCCGCGGGCCGGCGATACGTTGCAGGATCATTCGCAGCCGCGCCGAGATCGGCTCGCCATACAGGTAGAAAAAGAACGCTATGAACAGCGCCAGCACGAACAGCAGCACGCCGTTGGCGAGGCCCAGCAGCATGCCCAGGCCACCCTCCAGCACGATGCCGAAATACGGACGCAGCGCCTCCACCATGACGCTGATATCGGCCGCCCAGCGGTTCCATAGAGCGCCCAGGGTCGGGCCAACCAGGGGAATGTCGAACACCCAGTCCGGCGCGTCCGGCAGGCCGGCGCGGAGCGCGTCCTCGATGACGCCGCGCAGGTGATTCACGTCGTTGGCACCGCCGGGTGCCGCCAGCGCCAGCGGCAGCACCAGCACCACCGCGGTCAGCGCCACCATCACGCCGGCGGCCGCGCCGCGGCCCAGCCGAACCTGCTGGCGCAGCCACTCGCACACCGGCCAGGTGGTGAACACCAGGATCGCCGCCCACAGCAGGGACGAGAAGAACGGATACAGCACCAGCACGCAGCCGACGCCGATCCCGCCGAGCAGCAACGCCAACAGCACGCGTTCCGCGGTCATGCGCTGGTCAATCCCCCCGCCCGCTTGTAGCCTCCCGCCGCCCTACCGGGGAGGTCCGCGATGCCGCGCCTGGCTGCCAACCTATCCATGATGTTCAACGAGGTGCCGTTCCTCGACCGTTTCGCCGCCGCCCGCAAGGCAGCGTTCGACGGCGTGGAGTTCCTGTTCCCCTACGAGCATCCGGCAGCCGAGTTGCGCAAGCGGCTGGATGGCGAGGGGCTGACCCAGGCGTTGTTCAACATGCCGCCGGGCGACTGGGCAAACGGCGAGCGGGGGTTGGCCAGCCTGCCGGGACGCCAGGCGCAATTCCGCGACGGCGTGCAGCAGGCGCTCGACTATGCGGGTGCGCTCGGGTGCCGGTTGGTGCACTGCATGGCCGGGATCGTGCCGGCGGGCGTGCCGCAGGTCACGGCGGCGAGCATCTATGCCGCAAACCTGGCATGGGCGGCGGAGCAGGCATCCAAGGCCGGCGTGAAGCTGGTGATCGAGCCGATCAACCACCGCGACATGCCGGGCTATTTCCTCAACACCGAGGCGCAAGGGGCCGCGGTGGTCGACGCTATTGGGCGCGACCGGCTCGGCCTGCAATTCGACGTGTACCACTGCCAGACCACCGAAGGCGACATCACCAAGCGCATGGAGCAGTTCATGCCGGTGATCGCGCATATGCAGATCGCCGATGTACCGGCCCGCAACGAACCGGGCACCGGGGAGATCGGCTGGCGCTTCGTGTTCCGGCGGATGGATGAGCTTGGGTATCGCGGCTGGGTCGGGTGCGAATACCGGCCCGCCGGGGATACCGTCGCCGGCCTGAAGTGGCGGCAGGAATTCGGGGTCTGAAGCAAGGCCCACCACCAAGGCACAGAGACACGGCCTCAGGAGACGAACCATGAAGATAGGATTCATCGGCCTCGGTATCATGGGCCGCCCCATGGCGCTGAACCTGCACAAGGCGCAGCACTCGCTGCTGGTGTACGATCGGGCGACGCTGCCGGACGACATCCGCGCGGTCGCCGAGGTGGAGCCGGACGGCAAGACCGTCGCCCAGCGGTCCGAGGTGGTGATCCTGATGGTGCCGGACACCCCCGACGTGGAGAACGTCCTGTTCGCGCCCAACGGGGTGGCCGAGGGCCTGAAGCCGGGGACCCTCGTGATCGACATGTCCTCGATCAGCCCGATCGAGACCAAGGCATTCGCCAAGAAGATAAACGCTCTCGGCTGCGACTACCTGGATGCTCCGGTGTCGGGTGGCGAGGTGGGGGCGAAGCAGGCCACGCTGACCATCATGGTCGGCGGACCCGAGGCGGCCTTCGCGCGTGCCAAGCCGTTGTTCGACCTGATGGGCAAGAACATCACGCATGTCGGCCCGGCGAACGGCGACGGCCAGACCTGCAAGGTGGCAAACCAGATCATCGTCGCGCTGAACATCCAGGCCTGTGCGGAAGCCCTCGTCTTCGCAGCAAAAGCCGGCGCCGATCCGGCCAAGGTGCGGGCCGCGCTGATGGGCGGCTTCGCGTCCTCGCGCATCCTGGAGGTGCATGCCGAGCGCATGCTGAACGGCACGTTCAACCCCGGCTTCCGCATCCGGCTGCACCAGAAGGACCTGAACCTGGCGCTCTCGGCGGCGAAGGAGCTCAACCTGTCGCTGCCCAACACGGCCATCGCGCAGCAGATGTTCTCATCATGCGCCGCGCACGGCGGAGCGGATCTGGACCACTCGGCGCTGATCCTGGCGATCGAGGGACTGGCCGACCATTCCATTCGCGACGGGAAATGATCCGGGTGAAGCGCACAGGCGACGAGTCGCAGGAGCTGCAAAAGGGTTGAAATTGCGAGCAGGCTGGTCATAAGCTTTACCGCCCGCGCCGATTCTGAGACTCCGGTGATACAAGCTGGGATCGTGGGCATCGGGCCAGGGGGAAGGCCGCATGTCGATGCGTTTCACCGAAATCGGTCAGCAGTTGCGGGCCTATCGCCTGGAGTCCGGGCTGCGCGCCGAGGAAATCGCCGCGCGCCTGGGCGTCTCCCGCGCCGCGCTCTATCGCTACGAGAAGGGCGAGGTTATCAAGCTCGACACGATCAAGCGGCTGGCGGAGCTGCTCAAGATCTCGCCTTTGTCGCTGCTGGGGATCGGGGTCGAATATTACCATCGCCCGGTCGGCTACTTCGAGCGGGTCCGCCAGGTCGAGGAGACCGCGGACCAGATCCTCCAGCTCTTTGGCCCGGTCTGTTACCTCACCACATCGGACGCGTACGACAGCGCCCTGGCGGAGTGCTTCGAGGAGGCAGCCGAGCAGGTGACAACGGAGCGCACGGCGATGCGCTCCATGGCCGAGCAGGTCCTCGGCATCCTGACGGCGCGCAAGCGCATGTATGCGATGCGGCGACCGGGGATCATCGCCATGGTTTCGTTGTCGTCGGTGCAGCGCATGCTGGAGACCGGCGTCGCCGGCGGCATGCAGGTGTCGGACCGGGTCCGCCGGATCTGCCGCGATGTGGCGGTGACCGAGGTCGAGAACATGGCCGCCCTGATGGAGGCCGAACCGATGGGCCTGCAGTTCGGCCTGCTGACCGGCGCGGAGCCTTCATCGGCGTTCAAGATCCTGCGGGCCCGCGACCGGGTCAGCCTGGCGATCAATCCGTTCCGGCCGGACACGCATCCGTCGGCCCATACCGGGGTCGCGATGATCACCGGCGCCGATGAGGCGATCGCGGCGCACCAGAGAGTGGCCGAAGCGAGCTGGCGGGAGGCGCTGAAGGGTGCGGCCGGCGCAAACCGGCTCCGCCAGTTGGCCGCGACCGCGGTGCCTGCCTGACGCCAGGGGTGGGCGCTGCCGCGCCGCCCCTCTATGCTGGCCACATGGTGCCCCGGTCGTTCCCTGCCCTCCCCGCGCATCCCGATGTCGAACTCTGCTCCGAGCAGCGCGTATGGAGCGGGCGCTTTCCGCTCGATGTCGTGCGGTTTCGCCATCGCCGTTTCGATGGCGCCACGTCCGGGGTGAAGACCTGGGAGGTGTGGCGGCGCGGCCGCGCCGCCGCGGTGCTGCCGTACGAACCGGTGGCGGATGTGGTGGTGCTGATCGAGCAGTTCCGGCTGCCGGCGCTGATGGCGGGTCTCGATCCGGTGCTGGTGGAACTGCCGGCGGGCCTCTGCGACGATGGCGAGACGGCCGAGGCGACGGCACGGCGTGAGATGATGGAGGAGATGGGTCTGTCGGTCGGCACGCTGCGACGGATCGGCGGGGTCCTGCTGACACCGGGCGGCGCGGACGAGGTATGCGAACTCTACGCCGGTCACGTGCAGGCGCCGGACGCCGACAGCGACGGCATCGCCGGCCATGCAGGGATGGCGGATGAGCACGAGGACATCCGCGTGCGGGTGTGGCCGGTGGCGCGCGCGATCGGCTGTGCGCTGAGCGGGCAGATCACCAATTCGGTGACGATGATCGGGTTGCTGTGGCTCGCGGCACAGCGCGACCTGCTGCGGAAGGAGTGGACGGCGGCATGACGGAAAAGCTGTTTCTCGACGAACCACGGCTGCGGTCCGCCAGCGGCACGGTGCTGGCCAGCGGGCCGGAGGGGATCGTGCTCGATCGCACGGTGTTCTATGCCCGCTCCGGTGGGCAGCCCGGCGATCTCGGGGTGCTGCGCTGGGCGGGCGGCCAGACCGCCATCGCCGACACGGTGAAAGGCGAAGGCGAGACGATCCTGCATCTTCCCGCGCCTGGTGCCGCCTTGCCGCCTGTCGGTGCCACGGTGGAGGGCGAGATCGACTGGGATCGCCGCTACCGGCTGATGCGCATGCATACCGCGATGCACCTGCTGTGCAGCCTGATCAAGGGCGCCGCTGTGACCGGCGGGTCGGTTGGCACGGATCGCTCGCGGCTCGACTTCGACCTGCCCAACCCGCCGCCCAAGGAGCACATCGAGGCGGGGCTGAATGCGCTGATCGACGCGGATCATCCGGTGCGCATCGAATGGGTGGACGAGGCGGTGCTGGACAGCAATCTGGGGCTGGTGCGGACCATGTCGGTCGCGCCGCCGCGCGGGGCCGGGCGGGTGCGGCTGATGCGGATCGGTGAGGATGACGCGCTGGTGGACCTCCAGCCGTGCGGCGGTACGCATGTCGCGCGTACCGGCGAGATCGGCCGCATCGCGGTGGTGAAGATCGAGAACAAAGGCCGGCAGAACCGGCGCATCATCATTGCGCCAGCAGGGTAGCCCTCGCGCCGGGGCCGACATGACGAACCTGTTCGATCTGACCGGCCGCACCGCCGTCGTCACCGGAAGCGCCCAGGGCATGGGCCGTGCCATGGCGATCGCACTCGCCGAGGCCGGCGCCGACCTCGTGCTGCTCGACCGCAATGCAGCGGGCATCGAGGCGACCGCGCACGCTATCGGCCAACTCGGCCGCAAGCCGCTGCCGCTCGCCGGCGACGTGACCGACACCGACCACATCGACCGCGTGTTCGCCACGGTGGACCGCGAATTCGGGCGGGTGGACATCCTGGGCAACGTGGCGGGCGAGGCGAAGGCCGGCGCGGCCGAGGACATGGCCCTGGCGGATATCCGCACCACGTTCCACAACCTGGTGATCAGCCGCTACTACACCTGCCAGCTTGCCGGAAGGCGGATGCTGGCACAGGGCAAGGGCAGCATCATCAGCATCGGCTCGATCGCCGGCGTGTCGTCGCTCGGGCGGGCGCAGTCGGTGTACGGCATGGCGATGGCGGCGGTGATCCAGATGACGCGCGAGCTGAGCACCGAATGGGCCGGTCGCGGCGTGCGGGTGAACTGCATCCTGCCCGCGCAGGTGTTGGGCGCCAACGGGCTGGGGCCGCGCATGGCAGCCGATCCGTGGCTGCGCGACACGTTCCTCCGAGGCATCCCGGCCGGACGGTTCGGGCAGGCGGACGATATCAAGGGCCTGTCGGTGTTCTTGGCGTCGGATGCGGCGGACTGGGTCACCGGCGCGGCGATTCCGATGGATGGCGGCAACCTGGCGATGAACGCCGGCGGTGGGCTGCTGGCACCGATCATGGAGAGGTACGGGTTGGGGCAACCTGATTAACGAAGTCGCAGCAAGACGACGCGTTTTCTGGGGCGGCATCCTGAAGCGGAACCGCGCCAATGCCGACCCTGAGCACGTTCTATGGCATCTTGATCCAGATGTTCTGGCAGGATCATCCGCCGCCACATTTCCACGCATTATACCAATCCGCGTTGACGTTGACTCTCCGGGGTTGCGAATCGCTCGGCGCTTCGAATCGATAGCCGCGGGGCGATTGTCGCCCAAGGGGGCATCGGATGAGCGCGGCGATCCCAATCACTCGCC
>JANWJK010000148.1 GCA_025452005.1 Acetobacteraceae bacterium
GCAAGGCGGCCTCGGCGTCATCCACAAGAACCTGGAACCCGCCGAGCAGGCCGCCCAGGTCCGCCGCGTGAAGAAGTTCGAGTCGGGCATGGTGGTGAACCCGCTCACCATCAACCCCGACCAGACGCTCGCGGACGTCACCGCGCTGATGAACACCCACCATATCAGCGGCATCCCGGTGGTGGAGCGCGACACCAACCGGCTGGTCGGCATCATCACCCACCGCGACGTCCGCTTCGCCACCGACCCCGCGCAGCGCGTCTACGAACTGATGACGCGGAAGGGCCTGGTCACCGTCACCAACGGCGCCTCGCCCGAGCAGGCCCGCCACCTGCTGCACGAGCATCGCATCGAGAAGCTGCTCGTGGTGGACGAAGCCTATCGCTGCGTCGGGCTGATCACCGTGAAGGACATGGAAAAGGCGGAGACCCACCCGCTCGCCAACAAGGACGAACTCGGCCGGCTGCGCGTCGCCGCCGCCACCGGTGTGGGGCCAGATGGGCACCTCCGCTCGTGTGCCCTGATCGAGGCGGAGGTGGACGTGATCGTGGTCGACACCGCGCATGGCCACTCGCGCGGCGTGCTGGACGCGGTGACGGCGATCAAGCGCTATTCCAACGCGGTGCAGGTGATTGCCGGCAACGTCGCCACCCCCGAAGGGGCGCTGGCGTTGATCGAGGCTGGCGCCGATGGGGTGAAGATCGGCATCGGCCCCGGCTCGATCTGCACCACGCGCGTGGTCGCCGGCGTCGGCGTGCCGCAGTTCACCGCGGTGTTCGAGTCCGCCGCCGCCTGCCGCGAGGCCGGGGTTCCGGCGATTGCCGATGGCGGCATGCGCACGTCGGGCGACATCGTGAAGGCGATAGCGGCCGGGGCGGACGCGGTGATGATCGGCTCGCTGCTGGCCGGCACGGACGAGGCCCCGGGCGAGGTGTTCCTGTACCAGGGCCGGTCGTACAAGTCGTATCGCGGCATGGGCAGCATCGGCGCAATGGCGCGCGGCTCGGCCGATCGCTACTTCCAGCAGGATATCAAGGACCAGTTGAAGCTGGTGCCCGAGGGCGTCGAGGGGATGGTGCCCTACAAGGGGCCCGTGGCGCAGGCGATCCACCAGTTGGTGGGCGGGCTGAAGGCCGGCATGGGCTACACCGGCAGCTCCGGCATTCCCGAGTTGCAGCGCGCCGCGCGGTTCCGCCGCGTCACCGGCGCCGGCCTGCGCGAGAGCCACGTGCACGATGTGGCGATCAGCCGCGAGGCGCCCAACTACCGGCAGGACTGACCGGCCGATGGCCGGATCGAGTCCGGCCATGACGCTCGAAGGCCGGGCTCGCGCCCGGAATAATGAATGACCCCCGCCGCGAGGGTCGCCGCCGCGATCGAGCTGCTGGCTGCGATCGAAGCCGAAGAAGGGGGTTGGAGGGAGGGGGTGCCGCCGCGCAACGGCCCCCTCCCCCCATTCCCCTCCCGCGAGGGGAGGGGGAGCAATGGGTCGCGTCCCGCGGACGCGGTCGCCAGCGACTTCTTCCGTGCCCGCCGGTTCATCGGCTCGAGCGATCGCCGCGCCGTGTCGGAGCGCGTGTGGCGCGTGCTGCGCTGCCACAGGCGGCTGTGCTGGTGGCTTGCCGACCGGCCGACGCCGCGCCTGCTGGTCGCCGCGTCTCTGCTGCTGGATGGCGGATCTCTCGCCGACTTCAGCGGCGGTAAGTTTGCCCCCGCGCCGCTGATGCCATCCGAGCAGGCGGCGCTCCGCCGTCTGGAAGGCCGCTCGCTGGACCATCCGTCGATGCCCGACGCCGTCCGGCTGGAGGTCCCGGACTGGCTGGCGGGCCGTCTTCCCGCCACTGAACTGCTTGCCCTGCTGGAACCCGCTCCGCTCGATCTCCGCGTCAACCTGCTGAAGGCGACGCGCGACGAGGCCCGTGCCGCGCTCGCCGCCGAAGGCATCGACGCGGTCCCGACGCCGCTCTCGCCGTGGGGCCTGCGCATCGAGGGCCGCCGCCAGGTCACCACCGGCCCCGCATTCCGCGCCGGCCTGGTGGAGATCCAGGATGAAGGCAGCCAGCTCGTCGCCGCCCTGGTCGATGCGCGCCCGGGCACGCGCGTCGCCGACCTGTGCGCCGGCGCCGGCGGCAAGACGCTGGCGCTGGCCATGACCATGCAGAATCGCGGCTCCCTCGTCGCCTGCGACGTCTCGGCGGCACGATTGGACGGCGCGGTCCGCCGCCTGCGCCGCGCCGGCGTGCACAACGTCGAGCGCCATTTGCTGGAACCGGGCGACAAGTGGATCAAGCGGCGCGCCAAGACCTTCGACCGTGTGCTGGTCGATGCGCCGTGCACGGGAACCGGCACCTGGCGGCGCAATCCGGACGCACGCCTGCGCCTCACCGCGGCCGACCTTGCCGAACTTATGCCCAAACAGGCGGCGATACTCGATCAGGCCGCTTCTTTGGTTCGCACCGGCGGACGTTTGGTCTACGCTACCTGCTCCCTGCTTCCCGAGGAAAACGAGGCCCAGGTGATCGACTTCCTTGCCCGCCATCCAGACTTCGTCGTGGCCGGCGATTATCTGTCGCTCTCCCCCGCTCGTCACGGCACCGACGGGTTCTTCGCCGCCGTGCTGGAGCGCCGCGCGTGATCTCGGTCCGCCGCGCCCGGCCGTCGGATGCCATCGCGATCGGCGCGGTGCATGTGGCGGCCTGGCGCAGCGCCTATCCCGGCATCCTGCCGGATGCCTTCCTCGCCCGCCTCTCGGTTCCCCGCCAGGCCGCACACTATGACGCGGCGATCCGCTCCGCCGCCGGCGTGTTCGTGGCTTCCGCGTCGGGCAGCGACGTGCCGCCGGGCAGCGGCTCGCGCATCGTCGGCTTCGCCACCGCCGGCAGGGCGCGTGGCGGCGAGTTCGCCCGCCGGCTGGCGGAAGGCGAGGTGGAGACGCTGTACGTGCTGGACGATTGGCGCGACCGGGGGGTCGGCCGCAAGCTGATGCGCGCCGCCGGCGCCCACCTGGCCGAGACCGGCTGCAAATCCTGCTTCGTCTGGGTGCTGCGTGAGAACCCGAGCCGCTGGTTCTACCAGCGCCTCGGCGGCAAGCCGGTGGCCGAGGCAATGATCCAGTTCGCCGGCACGAAGCTGCCGCAGACGGCGTTCGCCTGGGATCCGATCGAGCGATTGTTGGCGGCCTCCACCCAGGCATCCTGAAAACCGCCGGGCCGGTTCGACGTTCTCTCTGCCGAACGGGAGAAGGAGGGCGTCCATGCGGTACCCCGCGATCCTCGCCGGCAGCCTGGGGCTGGCGGCTCTGACCGGCCTGCCGGCCGTGGCGCAGCCCGCGCCGCCGGCACTGGCCTATGTGCAGCCGCTGCCATCGGCGGCGGTGCAGAACGTGCAGGACCGGCTGCGCCAGGCGGGCGTCTATACCGGCCGTATCGACGGCATCTGGGGCGCCGACAGCCAGGCGTCGCTGGAGCGGTTCCAGCAGGCGCATCAGTTGCAGGTGACCGGCCAGCTCAACCAGGCGACGGCGGCGACGCTGGGCCTCGACCCGAACACCTTGCTGGTGTCCCCAGTCGCCGCTCCGGTGCCGCCTCCGCCGCCGCCCGATCATCTGCTGCCGACCTCGGTGCGGGCGGTGCAGGCGCGGCTGCGGGCGCTGGGGTTCTATGGCGGTGCGGTGGACGGCGAGTGGGGCGCGGGTACCGAGGTCGCGATCGAGAACTTCCAGCGCGGACGCGGGCTACAGCCTGACGGGCAGCTCGGGCCGGCGACGGCCACCGCGATGGGCCTGACGCCGGAGGCGCTGGCGTATCGGTAGGGCGTCGCAGCAGCGTCTCAGAGTATCGATTGGCGAGATGATTTCGCGTGCCATGGGATAGCAACCAGGCGCGTCCCTCGCTGTTCATGGAGTCTTGCCCCCAGAGAAGTCGCGATGACCGCCGTGGCGGGCGCGGGCTGCAGCCTGACGCGCGGCTCGGGCCGGCGACGGCCACCGCGATAGGGCTGACGCGGGAGGCGCTGGCGTATCGGTAGGGCGTCGCAGCAGTGTCTCAGAGTGTTGGTTGGTGAGATGATTTTGCGTGCCATGGGATAGCGACCAGGCGCGTCCTCGCGGTTCATGGGGTCTTCCCCCGGAAAAAGCGATGCCCGCCGTGGCGGCGGGCGCGGGATCCAGCCTGACGGGCAGTTCGGGCCAGCGACGGCCACTGCGGCGGGGTTGACGCTGGAGGCGCTGACGGATCGGTAGGGTGTCGCAGCAGCGTCTCAGAGTAACGATTGGCGAGATGACTTCGTGTGCCATGGGATAGCAACCAGGCACGCCCTCGCTGTTCATGGGGTTTTGTCACCGGAAAATCGCGATGTCCGGAGGTGGCGCAACTCGCGAACGCCGCGCCGGTGCCGGCCGATTGTTCGCTCTGAGAATTGGCAGGCAGGATGGATCGGATTCCACATGTTCATGGTACGTTCTACCAGGGGTGGAAGGCCGTAGGCAAGCCCAAAGGTCCGGTGTCACGGTGCGTGCTCGCGCACCACGCTCCACTGCGTCGCTTGCGGACGCGAAACAGGGCGCCGCGGCCGTTGCCAGCGCGGGGGCGGGGCGCGATGGCCGTGCGTACTTTCATGGGGATTGCTTCGTCGCTACGCTCCTCGCAATGACAGCGGGGGGAAGCGCCATGCAGCATAGCGATACGCGTATCCTGACCACCCATACCGGCAGCCTGCCGCGACCGGAGGCGCTGGTGCGGCTCTATATCGCCAAGGCGCGGGGCGAACCGGTCGATGCCGAACTCGCCGCCGCCGGCCACGCCGCGCTGGAAGACACGGTGCGCAAACAACGCGATGCCGGCATCGACATCGGCAACAACGGCGAGCAGCAGCGCGAAGCGTTCTTCCTCTACGTGCGCACGCGCATGAGCGGCTTCGGCGGTGCCTGGACGCGCCCGCCGCGTGGCGACGTGGAACGTTATCCCGCTTTCAAGGCCGCCATGGCACGCGAGCAGCAGCACGCGCAGCAGGTCTCCAGCCGCGAGCACGTGCCGACCGCGGTCGGCGACATCCGCTATCTCGACCGTGCCGCCATCGATACGGAATGCGACGACTTCCGCGCCACGCTCGACAGGCTCGGCAATCCGTTCGTCGAGCCGTTCGTCACCGCGCCGTCGCCCGGCATCGTCGCCGCGGCGCTGCGCAACGACTTCTACCCCACCGAGGAAGCCTATCTCGCCGCGCTCGGCGAGGCGCTGCGCGTCGAATACGAGGCGATCGTCAACCACGGGTTCCTGTTGCAGCTCGATTGCCCCGACCTCGCGATGGAACGCCACATGTCCTACCAGGACAAACCGCTGCCTGACTTCCTGGGCTTCGTCGATCGCGTGGTCGCCACCATCAACACCGCACTCGCCAACATCCCGCGCGACCGCGTGCGGCTGCACGCGTGCTGGGGCAATTACGAAGGCCCGCACGACTGCGACGTGGAGCTGCATGAGATCATGCCGATCCTGCGCAAGCTCAAGGTGGGCGGCTTCGTGCTGCCGTTCGCGAACCCGCGTCATGCCCACGAATACAACGTGCTGCGCGACTTCCCGCTGGATGCCGACCAGGTCATCGTCGCCGGCGTGATCGACAGCGTTACGAATTTCGTCGAGCATCCGCAGACCGTCGCTGAACGCATCGAGCGCGTGGCCGAGGTGGTGGGCGATCCGAAGCGCGTGCTCGCCGGCACCGATTGCGGGTTCGATACGTCGGCGGGACAGCGTCGTGTCGCCGAGGACGTGGTGTGGGCGAAGCTCGCTGCACTCGGCGAAGGGGCGCGGATCGCGTCGCAGCGGCTGTTCTGACAGGTGATGGGTTTCGCTGCAGCGAAACCCATCACCCATCGCCGTGTCAGAAGACCCACTGCTGCCACAGGATCAGCCGGCCCACCAAAATTGACAGCGCCGGGAAGACAGCATGACTACAGCTTCACGCGCGCCGACATGCGCACCGGTTATTTGGAAGCAACTTCAGCAATGAAACTGAAATTGAAGCTCACGCTGCTGATCGCTGGTGGAGCCTATGTTATCTTCATTCACGCGTTTCTCATCATATTGGTGCTCAAGACGGATTTTTTGTTTCTTGCCGGCAAGACGCTCGGTTGGATCCCGCCAGAGGAGTGGGCCATGTCGCTCCTGTTCCGAATTCTGGAACAGGCAGAACAGGATGTCGACGTTCCCTCGGGAGCCGTAGTCCTGCTGGGTGACAGCATGATCGCGGGGTTGGATTCGAGGCTTATATCATCCGACACCGTAAACTTCGGCATCGGCGGTGACACAACACGCACCCTGTACGCTCGTTTGCCCGTGCTGCGTTCGTTGACGCATAGTGAAGCAGTCATCGTCGGTGTTGGCGTCAACGACTTGAAATATCGTTCATTGGAGCAGATTGCTCACGACTACGGGATGCTGCTCCATCGGCTGGCACTCCAGCCAAGGGTCATTATCTTGTCCGTCTTGCCAGTTGATGAGGCAGGCGAGGCAGCGCGCAGTCGATCATACCTGCGGAACGAGCAGATTCGTCTTCTGAATCGGCTGCTCCGCGGCGAGTGCAGGAAACAGGAGAATTGCCGTTTTTTGGATGCATGGCCTGCTTTTACGGCAGCAGATGGCTCCGCTCCACGGCTAGGCCTCTATGACAAGGATGGATGGCATCTGTCAGAGGAGGGGAGCAGAGTGTTGGCAGCAACCATCAGGCGATCATTGCCGCCATAGCTTCGCGACACTACACACTCAGATGCTGCCATCATCCGCCAATTGTGAGGGGCTGCCTGAGCCTTACCGAGCGGGCCAGCCGGATCAGGGGATGTTCGATCCATTGCGAAGCCAGAATTCCGCCGACCACACCACCCACCGCAAGCAATGGAAAGCTGGCAGTATGAGGCATCACCCGATCCAGGCCCGCAGCCAGCCAAGCATGCCAGATTAGGCCGATGAAGATGAACTGGAACAGATAGATTGAGTAGGAAGCAGCTCCTAGCATCCGCAACAATGGGACGCTTTTGGTTCCGAACTGGCGGCCGGAGGCTGCGGCACCGAGTACGATCACGGCGGCAGGCAAGCCATAGGCAATGCGGGCTGGATCTGCATAGCCATCGATCAACTTGATGTTCTCGGCCAATGCGACAACCGCGAACAGGGCAATCCCCGTGACCAGGATGAAACGTGGCGCTGGTATGGCCGCATTTCTCATTGCGTACGCAACCGCCATGCCGAAGAAGAACTGGAGGTTGAATACGCCGTACAGGGAACCAGGCAGCCAGCCCACGTCAACGGCTCCTGTCGCAGCGAGCAATATGCCGGCCAGCCACAAGGTCAAAACTGCAATTCCGGCACCCCGATGCAAAATCAACGCACAGAAGACGGCATAGAATGTGATCTCATACCGTAACGTCCAGGCAATGCCGAGCAGCAGTTCGTGATTGGATGGCACAAGAGACGCCGACCATGCCAGATCCGCGAACGATGGGAATCCCCCGCTACCGCCAATGCCCATCGCCACGGTGAGGGCGAGGGCAACCCAGTAAGTCGGCATCACCCGCGTGAATCTTCGCCTCAGATAGTGGCCGAGGCGCGCCGGGTTGCCGATGTCGTTGTAATGTACATACATGATGATGAAGCCGCTGATGACGAAAAAGAGGTCCACCCCGGAATGGCCAAACTGGAAGCATCCCATAAGCAACGGAACGCCATAGTTATGGTACAAATGTCTCGCTGCATGGTAAAATACTACCGTTGTTGCAGCTATACCCCGACAAATCTCGATGCCATCAAGTCGTACTCTCGTCGTATCGGTCATTCAACCTATCCGATCCCCCAGAAATGCACGTTCGAACAACCGCGACTCTCCAAGAAGGATCGGTTGGCGGCGCTCTCAATTCATCCGCCACAGCCTAGAGCGGAGCGTTGCTATCGAGCAAGCACCAAGAACAGCTCACGCGGCCCTTATCGGCCTGCCGACAACCAACCAGTGGCAAAAATACGGTGCCGGCCTGCCAGCATAGTGTATTATGTTTGGTTGTCCCGGAGACGCTGGGATGTGCAGTCGGGCAGAATTCGACTTCATCGTGGTGGTCTCCGGTTTGGCCGGCTGCGTGCTGCCCAACCTGTTGACCGAGGATGGCAAGACCGTCGTGCTACTACTGGAAGCCGGTGGTAAGGACCGCGACCTTTGGATTTGGATCCTCGCCGGCTACCTGAAGGGCGATGGCGTAGCCAACCCGAAGGTGGAGATCCGCGCGCTGGCGCATCGTGTGCTGACCGAAGGCAAACGCGCCATCGGCGTCGAGTTCAGCCAGGACGGTGCGATCCGCCAGGTGCGCGCGCGGCGCGAGGTGCTGCTGGCGGGCGGGGCGATCAATTCGCCGCAGTTGCTGCAACTGTCCGGCATCGGCCCCGGCGCGCTGCTGCGGCAGCATGGCATCGACGTGGTGCACGACCTGCCGGGCGTCGGCGAGAACCTGCAGGACCACTGCGGCGGGCGCATCATCTATCGCTGCACGGCGAATGTCTGGACGATGAACGAGGTGTACCACAACTGGCTGCGCCGCATTCACCACGGCGTGCAGTACGTCCTGTCGATGAAGGGCGCGCTGATGACCGGCGCCGGGCCGATGGGACTGTTCGTGCGGACGCGGCCGGAGCTGGCATCGCCCGATGTGCAATACCAGTTCCTCGCCGGCAGTTCGGAAAAGACCGGCGAGGAGATGCACCGGTTTCCCGGCTGCACGCTGGTGGCGATCCCGTGCCGGCCTGAGAGTCGCGGCTGGCTGCGCATCGCCTCGCCCGATCCCGCGCAGCCGCCGGCGATCCAGCCGAACTACCTCGCCACGCAGGCGGACAAGGACACGATGGTGGCGGGGCTGAAGGTCTCGCGGCGGGTCTTCGCCACGCCGGCGATGCAACAGTACGTCACCGGGGAATACCTGCCCGGCCAGCAGGCGACGACCGACGAGGACCTGCTGAACCACGTGCGCGCCACCGCCGGCACGACGTTCCACCAGACCAGCACCTGCATGATGGGGCCGGGGCCGATGGCGGTGGTGGACGCATCGCTGCGGGTGAAGGGCATGGAGCGGCTGCGGGTGATCGACGCTTCGATCATGCCGACGGTGGTGTCGGGCAACACCAATGCGACCGCCATCATGATCGGCGAGAAGGGCGCCGACATGGTCCTGCACGCGGCCTAGGAATGCGCCGTCGGTGGTTTCGCCGCACCGCGGAAATCGTCTATGAGATGCACCCTCGGAGCTGCCAAGCCATACGAATGCGAGGAGAAACCATGGGCGGTCACATCGTGCGAAGAGCCATCGCCATCGGCGCGTTGCTGCTGTCGCTGGCAGGTGGGTCCGCCCAGGCCAAGGACGATCTGGTCATCGGCGTTGCCCAGTTCCCCTCCAGCCTGCATCCCAACATCGATGCCGAGGTGATCAAGGGCTACGTGGTGGCGTTCGCGCTCCGCCCGATCACGTCCCACGACAAGGACTGGAAGATGGCCTGCCTGCTCTGCGCGGAGCTGCCAGACGCGGAGAACGGGCTGGCGAAGCTCGAGGACCTGCCGGGCGGCGGCCAGGGCATGGCGGTCACGATCAAGCTGAAGCCGGACCTGAAATGGTCCGACGGACAGCCGGTCACCACCAAGGACCTGGTGTTCACCTGGAAGGTCGGCCGGGACCCCAACTCCGGCTTCAGCAACAACAATCAATGGAGCCGTGCGCGCGCCATCGACGTGATCGACGATCACACCGCGGTGCTGCACCTCGACAAGGTCTCGGTCTATTTCGACCGCTGGGACGAAGTCCTGCCCGAGCACATCGAGGGCCCGGTCTATGCCAAGGTCGCCGGCCCGGGCGACTACATCAAGCAGACCACCTACAACCGCGCGCCCACGACGCCTGGGCTGTACAACGGTCCCTACATGATCACGGGCTATCAGTCGGGGACGCAGATCGTGCTGGAGCCGAACCCGTACTGGGCCGGTCCCAAGCCCGGCTTCAAGGACATCGTCATCAAGCTGATCGACAACACCGCCGCATTGCAGGCGAACCTGCTGTCGGGCGACGTGGACATGGTCAACGGCGAGGGCGTCGGCCTCACCATCGACCAGGTGATCGCGCTACAGAAGCAGCACCCCGACCAGTTCAACTACATCTTCAAGCCGAGCCTGACCTACGAGCACATCGATCTACAGAAGAACAACCCGATCCTGGCTGACCTGCGGGTGCGCAAGGCGCTGCTGATGGCGATCGATCGCGCGACGATGGTGCAGAAGCTGTTCGAGGGGAAGCAGCCGGTCGCCGCCACGTGGGTCAACCCGCTCGAGGCGAACTATAGCAAGGACGTTCCGACCTACCCTTATGATCTCGCCAAGGCGAAGGCCTTGCTGGCGGAGGCCGGCTGGAAGCCGGGCAGCGACGGGATCTGCCGCAACGCCGCCGGCGAGCCGCTGGCGATCGAGCTCAGCACCACGGCCGGCAACCGCCTGCGCGAGTTGCAGGAGCAGGTGCTCCAGAGCC
>JANWJK010000149.1 GCA_025452005.1 Acetobacteraceae bacterium
CCGGCCCCAGCGCGCGCGGCCCATCGCTGGACAGCACCGGCGGCGCGGCCAGCGAAATCGGCCCGTTCGGCGTATCGACCGTTGCGCGCCGCAGTGCAGGGTGGCGCGAGAAGGCCGCCACGTCGTTGACGAAGCCGTAGGCTGTGTTAGCAGCGCGCAGTTTCTCGGCCGCCCGCGCGCGCGACAGACGTGCGAACACGGTGGCGATATGTGCATCCACCATGGCGCGGTTGGCGACGCGGACGACGTTGGTCTGGAACCCCTCACGATGCGGCAGGTCCGGTTCCTCCAGGAACTTCGCACAGAATTCCACCCATTCGCGTTCGTTCTGGATGGAGATCAGCACCAGTGCGCCATCCTCGGTGGCGAATGCGCCATACGGGCAGATCGAGGGGTGCGCGAGGCCAAGCCGTGCAGGCGCGCGGCCGGTGCCCTCGTAGAACAGCAGCGGCACGTTCATCCAATCGGCCATGCCGTCGAACAGGCTGACCTTGAGGCCCTTGCCGCGACCGGTGATGCCGCGCTCGATCAGCGCCTCCAGCACCCCGGCATGGGCTGCCATGCCGCAGGCGATGTCGCAGGCCGAGACGCCGACGCGTCCCGGGCCGGCGGGAAGGCCGGTGACCATCGCCAGGCCGGACTCCGCCTGCACCAGAAGGTCATACGCCTTCATCGACGCATAGTCGCCGGTCTCGCCGTAGCCGGAGATGTCGACGGTGATCAGGCGCGGGTAGCGTCGGCGCAGTTCGTCCGAACCGAAGCCCGCGCGTGCGGCGGCGCCCGGGGCGAGGTTCTCGATGAACACGTCGGCGCGCGCCAGGATGCGGTGCAGCAACGCCGCATCGGCCGGCTGCTTGATGTCCGCGACCAGACTCTGCTTGCCGCGGTTGAGCCAGACGAAGTAGCTCGATAGGCCGTGCGCCGCCGTGTCGTAGCCGCGGGCGAAATCGCCGTCGGGCCGTTCGATCTTGATCACACGCGCGCCGGCATCCGCCAAGCGGGAGCTGCAGTATGGCGCGGCGACGGCCTGCTCGAGCGAGACCACGAGCAGGTTGGAGAGGGGAGTGCTCACGCGCCTGATACGGTTGTGTCGGTGTCCGGAGCGAACGGCACGCCCTCGTAGAGTTCGGCAAGCGGCAGGTTCGAGCCGATCTCGGGCAGCGCCAGCTCCGCTTCCCCAACCACGAAATCGGCCACCCATTCGTCGCCGACCCGCGCGTACACACTGGCGGCCGGCCGCGACTGCTCGAGGATGACGTAGCGCTGGATCGAGAGGGTGGCGCGATACTCCCGGTTCTTCTCGATTCGGTCCGTATAGGAAGTGCCGGGGCTGAGAATCTCAAATACCACAACGGGATCGTCGATCACCGTGGCATTCGGCGCGACTGGTGAGCAGACGATGAACCCGTCGGGATAGCGAATGCGGCCAGCAACCTGGATCTTCAGGTCGCTGCCAAACGCCTGACAGCGATGGCCACGCAAACGGCTGAACAGCAGCCCCAGCAGGTTGCGCTGGATGGCGGCGTGCGCCGTGGTAACGCCGACCATAGCAACCGGCTGGAAGCCATCGAATTCGTATTTGAGCCCCTGCCGGTTCTCCCAGTCGAGGAACGCCTCGAGAGTCATCGGTTCCTTGAGTGCCACGCCCATTTTCAGTAGCTCCGCGGCAGACCCAGCACGTGTTCCGCGATATAGGACAGGATCAGGTTGGTGCTGATCGGCGCCACCTGGTAGAGCCGCGTCTCGCGATACTTGCGCTCCACATCGTATTCCTCGGCAAAGCCGAAGCCGCCGTGCGTCTGAAGACAGGCCTCGGCCGCCGCCCATGACGCATCCGCGCCGAGCAGCTTCGCCATATTGGCTTCCTCGCCCGGCGTAAGGCCCGCCTCGAACTTCGCGCAGCCTTCGCGGATCATCAGTTCGGCGGCGCGCATCTGCGCATAGGCGCGGGCCAGCGGAAACTGGATGCCCTGGTTCTGCCCGATCGGCCGGCCGAACACCTGGCGGTCGCGTGCGTAGTCGGTGGCCTTCTTCAGGAACCAGCGCGCGTCGCCGATGCACTCCGCGGAGATCAGCAGGCGTTCGGCGTTCATGCCGTCGATGATGTAGCGGAAACCGCGGCCTTCCTCACCGATCAGGTTCTCGGCAGGCACGACCATGTTGTCGAAGAAGATCTCGGTGGAATTGTGGTTCATCATGGTGCGCAGCGGTCGGATGGTCATGCCGTGGCCGATGGACGCGCGCATGTCGACGATGAAGGTGGAAAGCCCGTCGGTACGCCGCTTCGCCTGCTCGCGCGGCGTGGTGCGCGCGAGCAGCAGCATCAGGTCCGAGTGCTCGGCTCGGCTGGTCCACACCTTCTGGCCGTTCACCACGTAGTGGTCGCCTTCGCGTTTGGCGAAGGTACGGAGCGAGGTGGTGTCGGTGCCGCTGGTCGGTTCGGTGACGCCGAACGCCTGAAGGCGCGCCTCGCCGGTGGCAATCTTGGGCAGGTATTCCTGCTTCTGCTTCGGCGAGCCATGCCGCAGGATGGTGCCCATGATGTACATCTGCGCGTGGCACGCAGCACCGTTGCAGCCCTCGGCATGGATCGTCTCGAGGATCGCCGCGGCGGCGGACAACGGCAGGCCGGCGCCGCCATATTCCTCGGGGATCAGCGCGGCGAGATAGCCGGCCTCGGTGAGGGCGCGGACGAACTCGGTGGGATAGGTGCGGTCGCGGTCCAGGTTGCGCCAGTACTCGCCGGGGAAACGGGCGCAGAGTTTCGCCACTTCGACGCGGATCTCGGCATGCGGGTCGGTGGGAAGCTGCTGGTCCATGACGGTCTCCCGAAGCTCGCCCGGGGTGCTTAGGCGCCCGGGTGCGGGCGTGCAAGCAGCAGGCGCCGGCCCGTTTCCGAAGCTGATCCAGCATGGCACGATCGGTGCCGGGAAACACCTGGAGGCGCCTTCATGCAGTTCAGCTTCACCGGCGAGCAGGAGGAGTTCCGATCGGTCCTACGGCGGTTCCTCGAGGAGAAGGAGCCGACGACGGTGGTGCGGCGGCTGATGGAGACCGAGGCGGGGTGGGAACGGGACGGTTGGCGGGAACTCAACCAGCAATTGGGCCTGACCGCCGTGCATATCCCGGAAGCCTATGGCGGCCAGGGTTTCGGCTATGTCGAACTCGGCATCGTGCTGGAGGAGATGGGCCGGGCCTTGCTCTGCGCGCCGTATTTCGCCTCGACCGCGCTGGCCGCGACGGCGATCATGAATGCCGGTACAGACGCGCAGAAACGCACGCTGCTGCCCGACATCGCATCCGGGGACACCATCGCCACGCTGGCGTTCACCGAGCCGAACGGACGCTGGGATGCGGCGGGGTTTGCCACGACCGCAACCCGCGCCGACGGCGCGTACCGGCTGGACGGCATCAAGAGTTTCGTGCTCGACGGCCATACCGCCGACCTGATCGCCGTGGTGGCGAACAGCGACAAGGGGCTGTCGTTCTTCACCGTGAAGGGCGATGCGTCCGGCCTGCATCGCCGCGCACTCAAGGTGGTCGACCCGACACGCAAGCAGGCGCGGCTCGAGTTCCGCGCGGTGAAAGCGGAACTGTTGGGTGAGGAGGGCGGCGGCGCAGCACCGTTCGCGAAGACCATGACGCAGGCCGCAGTGTGCCTGGCGAACGAGATGGTCGGTGGCGCCGAGAGGCTGCGGCAGTCGGCGCTCGACTACGCCAACCTGCGGGTGCAGTTCGGCCGCACCATCGCCTCGTTCCAGTCGATGAAGCACAAGCAGGCTGACATGCTGGTCGATGTCGAGCTGGCGAAGTCCGCGGCCTATGCCGCTGCCTCGGCCGCCGCCGAGGACGACGCCGAGCTGCCGGCGCTGGCCTCGCTGGCCAAGGCGTGCGCGTCGGAGGCGTATATGCAGACGGCCATACACACGATCCAGATCCATGGCGGGATCGGCTTCACCTGGGACAACGACACGCATCTGTGGTTCAAGCGCGCGAAGAGTTCCGAGGTGTTTCTGGGCGATCCGGCGTACCATAGGGAACTGATGATGCGGGCCTGGGGAGTGTGACGATGAGCGAGCAGACAGAAGCGTCCGTCCGCGCCGAGGCACGCGCCTGGCTGGAGGCGAACTGGAACCCCGACCTGGGGCTGGTGGAGTGGCGCAACAAGCTGATCGATTCCGGCTGGGGGGTACCGTCCTGGCCGAGGGACTGGTTCGGCCGCGGACTGCCGGTGGCACTCGAAGCGGTGGTCGAGGAGGAGCTAAGGCGGATCGGCGCGGTCGGCGTCGCCAAGACCGGCATCCGCCGGCTCGCCGCGGCGACGCTGCTGGTGCACGGCAACGACGCGCAGAAGCAGAAGTGGCTGCGCCGCAGCCTGACCGGCGAAGACACCTGGTGCCAGTTGTTCAGCGAGCCCGGGTCCGGTTCCGATCTGGCGGGGGCCACGACGCGGGCCGAGTTCAAGGGCAACCGCTGGGTGGTCAACGGGCAGAAGGTGTGGACCACCAGCGCGCATCATGCCGACTGGGGTCTGTTGCTGGCCCGCACCGACGTCAACGTGCCGAAGCATCAGGGGATGTCGTACTTCGTGCTCGAGATCCGCCAGCCGGGTGTCGAGGTGCGCCCGCTGCGGCAGATGAACGGGCATGCGTCGTTCAACCAGGTGTTTTTCACCGATGCCGAGGTGCCGCCGGACAACCTGGTCGGCGAGGTCGGCCGCGGCTGGGCGGTGGCGACGACGACGCTGATGCATGAGCGGCGTGGCGCGGACGGCATACGTACCTGGGGGCAGGCGTCGGATCGCGCCGGGCGGGTCTATGACGAGGAGCGTGCCGAGATCGTCACCGTCATGGAGCCTTACAAGTGGTATCCGCAGCGTGCGGGACGCGTCGATCTGGTGGTGGAGCGGGCGAAGGCGACGGGCCGGGCGAGCGATCCGCTGGTGAGACAGGAGATCGCGAAGCTGCTGACGATGTCGAAGGCGGCGGAGTGGACGGCGCGGCGGGCTCGGGCGGCGCAGGCGCTGGGACGGCCGCCGGGACCGGAGGGGTCATTGGGCAAGCTGGTGTCCAGCCACGTGGCGCGTGCCGCGGCGCGAGTGCACACGCTGATCAGCGGGGCGGACGCGATGCTGACCGGCGAGGACGCGCCGATGGATGGGTTGATCGCGGAGATTCTCGTCAGCGTGCCGGCGGGGTCGATCGCCGGGGGAACCGACGAGATTCAGCGCAACATCATCTCGGAGCGGGTGCTGGGCATGCCGAAGGAGCCGCGGACGGACAATGACCGGCCGTTTCGGGATGTGCCGAAGAATTTGGTGGGGTAAGGGGCGACTGAGCAGCATAGCACGTCAAAGGCTTCGACGAGTTCCGCGTCTACTATCTGGCGCGTGCCGAGTTGATAACCGTTGTCCGCATCCTGCACAGCAAGTGGGACATCGGCACCGTTCTGGACGCGCAGGATCTGGAGGAACCTTAGCTATGGCTAGCGGTTAGACGCTAACAAACGCGATTCCCATGAATTCGCCAATGTGCGAGTGTTCGACGTGATCGGGTGGGGAACAGGCAGCGGAAGCATGTCTGGCGGCGCTGACTGACCTCGCGCCGGCGAACAGCAAGCTTCATTGCTGTGTTCGTGGGGGTAACGATGCAGGACGATACGGTCAATGGCGCAGCCCTTCTTGCAACTGCCCGCGACTTCCAGCCGCGTATTATCGCGCAGCGCGATGGTATCGAAACATCCCGACGGCTGCCGGAAGATCTCGCGCACGACCTCGCCCACGCCGGCTTTTTTCGCATTTTCCTGCCGGCGGCCTATGGCGGGCTCGACCTGACACCACTGGACGGCATCGCGGTGTTCGAGGAGCTGGCGAAAGCCGACGCGTCGGTCGCGTGGTGCGTGTGGAACGGCAATACGCATTGGACCGCAGCTCAGCTCTCCCCCGAAGCGGGGCACGCCATCCATGACGATCCGGACGTCATCACGGCCAACAATACGCAGCCCTCGGGTCAGGTGCATGTCGTCGACGGTGGCTTCCGCTTGACCGGTCGCTGGTCGTTGGTCAGCGGTTGCCAGATCGCGACCTGGATGGTTCTGTCGTCGGTCGTGTATGACGATGGCAAGCCGCGCACGGCACCCTCCGGCGGTCCGGCGATCCGCTTCATGATGCTGCCCGCAAGCCAATGCGAGATCATCGACACTTGGACGGTCGGCGGGCTGCGCGGCACAGGTAGTCATGACGTCGCGGTGCATGCCGCATTCGTGCCAATTGCCTACTCCTCGGGCTTCTTCGACACGTACGTCCTGCCCGAACGGCGCTATCGTCTTCCTGCGATCTCCCGCGTTGGCCCTGGTCTCGGCGCGATGGCGCTAGGCATTGCCCGCAGCGCCATCGAGACCCTCAAGGAGATCGCCGGCGCCAAGACCCCGGAGCGCACGACCCAGATGCTGTGCGATACGCCGGACGCACAGGCCCGTGTGTCGCAGGCCGAAGCTCTGGTGCGGTCCGCTCGGCTCTTTCTGTTCGACAGCCTCGATCAGCTTTGGACAAAACTTCTCGAAACCGGCGAGGCGGCCATGTCGGCGCGGGCACTCGCCCGGCTGGCCACATCGCATGCCGTTAACAGCGCGGTGCAGGCCGTTGATCTGATGTACGTCGCAGGCGGCGCCAGTTCGCTGTACGTGAGGTGCCCGCTAGAGCGTGCGTTCCGCGATGTGCATGCGATCACGCAGCACATCGGCGTACACCCGCGGATTCTGCAGTCGACTGGGCGAGTGCTATTCGGTCTTGAATCAGATACTCCGCTGCTCTGACAGGGGATGAGAAGGGAATTGAAGTCCGGCTTGGTGCGGGCGACCGGGAGCGGCGAGAAGTGTTCGGCTCGTGGGTTCGGGACGACGCGACTCCTGCCAGCGATTTGGATGTCCCGGTAGAGTTAGCGCGGCCTGTCGCGCTTTCGTCGTTTCTCGCGTTGGAGGCGAGGCTCGCCGCAATCACTGGACTGCGCGTCGATCCGGTGTCGACGGCGGCACTCAAGCCCCAGATTGGCGAGCGCGTGCGTGCTGAGACAATCGCTTGTGACGACCTCAGCGCGCCGGCCTCCAATGCCGCTCCGGACCTGAGCCTTAGACTAACAACCGAATCGGCTGGTGAAGTGGCGATCCGTTCCCCCGTCATGCCGACGCAGGTCGGCATCCACGTCTGTCCTTGCCGTGAGCAGCAAGACATGGATGGCGTGGCCCGATCCCCGGGACACGAGCCACGCCATGACGGGGTGGGTGTCGACCGTGCGGCACGTGAAGCAATTATTCCCCGTTGGATACTCACGCAGCGCGGGCTTCACAGGCGGCAGCGGCAATAGGATGCTGCGGCCGACCCCACCCCATCGTAAGGAACCATCGATGAAGCCGCGATCCCTTGCCACCGCGCTGTTCATGCTCGCCGTCGTGATCCCTGGCGCCGCACGGGCGGATGACCAGCCACTCGAGGTGCAGGTCGTCGATGCCCTCAACAAGGCGTTCGGCGTACATCCGGGCTTTCGCGCCAACCACGCCAAGGGCATCGTGACCGAGGGCACATTCAAGCCCTTGCCCGCCGCGGCCTCGCTGAGCAAGGCCGCGATCTTCAGCGGTGCCGCGATCCCGATCACCGTGCGGTTCTCGGATTCGACCGGCATTCCCAACCTGCCCGATGGCGCCGACGCGGCCAACCCGCATGGCATGGCGATCAAGTTCCACCTGTCGGACGGCAACGAGACCGACATGGTGATCAACTCGCTGAAGTTCTTTGTCGTCGCGACGGGGGAAGACTTCCGCGACCTGTTCCTGGCGATCGCGGACAGCCCGCCCGGCGCTGCGAAGCCAACGAAACTCGACGCGTTCGTTGCCGCGCACCCGGCGGTGGCCGCCGCCTCCGCCACCGTGGGCACACCGGACAGCTACGCCGACGAGGCCTATTTCGGCGTCAACGCGTTCATCTTCGTCAACAAGGCCGGCAAGCGCCAGGCGGTGCGCTATCAGGTATTGCCGAACCGCGTCGTGCACATCTCGCCCGCGGATGCCGCCAAGCGCGCACCGGACTTCCTGTCGAGCGACCTCACGCAGCGACTGAAGCGCGGCCCGGTGACATTCCATCTCAAGGTGCAGGTGGCAGGCACGGGCGACCCCACGCGCGATCCGACCAAGCCCTGGCCGGACACGCGCGGCATCGTCGATCTCGGCGTCATCACGATCGCCCGCGTCGTGACGAACAGCGACGAAGCGCAGAAGCAACTGCTGTTCCTGCCGACGGCACTGACCGACGGCATCGAGGCCTCGGACGATCCGCTCATCGCGTTGCGCGGGGGTGCCTATCCGGTGTCGTTCTCGCGACGCAATCCCTGACGCGGTCCCGCTCAGTAGCCCAGCGGCTCGGCCACCACCGGCGTCCATCGCGTCTTCTTCACGACCGACAGGAACGACTGCGTCGAGGCGTGGTGGTCCGTGGCCGTGATCGTCAGCGGTGGTCCGCCGAAGATGTCGCGCCAGTCCTTGATGCTTTCCATCGACTTCTGGAACGTGTCCAAATTCAGATCGCGCCCGGCCCGTTGCAGCACCTCGATCAGGCAGGATGCCGCCGCATAGCCCGCCTCGCCCAGGTAGTTGATCTCGATGCCGAACTTCTGCTTGAAGCGCGTGGTGACGTCGTGCACTGCCGGACGCGGATCGTCGGAATAGGCGTAGAGGCCGGGCGACATCGAGTAGAACCCTTCGGCCGGTTCCCCCGGCGCTTCGGCGACGGCGGTGGAGTAGGTCGCGAACTGACCGCAGAAATCCACGTCCCAGCCCATCTTGTGCGCCGTCTGCAGGATGATGATCGTGTCCTTCACGATCGTGCCCATGCAGACCAGATCGCATCCCGCCTCCTTCAGCCGCGTCACCTGGGCGTTGAAGTCGACATCGGTTGGCCTGGACGCCGAAGTGCCGCCCAGTTTCAGCTTCATCGCGTCCACCTGTGCGACGACGCCGGCGTGGACATCGCGGCCGAAGTCGGTGTCCTGGTACATCGAACCGATGACCTTCTTGCCCTTCGTCTCGGCGAAGTATTTCACGCAGGCGCGCATCTGGTCGTAGTACGACGAGAACTGGCCATATTTGGACGGACTCAACGGCTCATACATCGAACGCGCGCAGGTCAGCGGAAAGACGTTGGGCACCTGTTTCTCGAACATCGACGGCATCACGGCATCGTTCATCGGCGTGCCGCCGCTGCTCAGCGAGAGGAAGATGTCGTCGCGGTTCACCAGCTTGTTCATCGCCTGCACCGCCTTGGGCACCAGGTATTCCATGTCCTCGACGATGAAGCGGACCTTGCGGCCGTTGATGCCGCCCTTTTCGTTGATGTCGTCGAACGCCATGCGGATCGACTTGGCGGCATTGCTGCCTTGCACGGCCGTGACGCCGGACAGGTCCGTCATCATGCCGATGACGATCTCGGTGTCGGACACGCCACGCGTCGCGGCAGCAGCCCGACCGATGATGGCGGGCGTTGCAAGCAGGCCGGCAGTACCGGCGAGCACGGAACGACGTGTGACGACGCGTGTCGGCTGCATGACGTATTCTCCCCTTCGCGGCCGGATGAGCCCGGTCGCCTTGTCGTTGGCCCAGGTTGCGACCCGGGTTCGGCGGACTTGTGTTGGCCCGCTACTCCGCAGCCGCCCGTACGGGCTGCTGCGCACCGGCCATGTACTGAACGCTGACCGGCTGGTTGGTCTCGAACGGGCTCTTCAGATCGAACTCCTTCGCCATCTCGCGCACCGCCGGGAACACCTCCTGGCCGAGCAGGCGGATGCAGGTCTTGGCGTCCTCGTGCGACACGGTGCCATCGTTGCCCCAGAACGCGAAGATGCCCGGCCGGGTCTGCTCCAGCAGGACGCGCAACTTGGCGATCACCTGCTTCGGCGTGCCGGCGATGATCATCATCTCCTTGAGCTGCCCTTCCAGATTGGGACGGGCGCGCGGGCTGGTGGACCGGCCGATCGAGGACTCCACGAAGCCGCGGCGATTCTCCGGGCTGTAGTAACCCGCCGGCGTGCTCCACACCGGATGCGCCAGTCCGGTGAACTCGCCCTGCATCCACAGGAACTGGCGCGCGTTCTCCAGCGCCTTCTCCTCGGTCTCGGCGACGTGGATCTGCTTCAAGAGGCCATGGTAGTCCGGACCGCCGGCAAAGCCGGCCTTGGCCGCTTCATCGTCGTACATCTTCCAGATCTGATTGGTCCGCTCGACCGGTGTGTTGAGCGCGATATACGGATAACCGTGCTGCGCCGCCCAGATGATGGTCTCGCGGCTGATCACGCCGGGGATCCAGATGCGCGGATGCGGCTTCTGCAGCGGCACCGCCCAGGGGTTCACTACGCGGTGCTGGTAGTGCGTGCCCTCCCAGCGGAACGGTCCCGGTGTCGTCCAGGTCTTCACGATCAGGTCGTGCGCTTCCTCGAAGCGCTCGCGGTTGAAGGCCGGGTTGACGCCGTTGGCGAGCTGTTCCTGACCGCCGCCGCGGACGAAGCCCGACACCAGCCGCCCCTTCGAGACCATGTCGATCATCGCCAGCTCTTCGGCGAGCTGCACCGGGTTGTCCGACAGCGGCAGCGGATTTCCCAGGATGACGATCTTCACGTTCTTGGTGACCGCGGCGAGGATCGAGGCGAAAATGTTGGTCCTCGCCTGCATGCAGAACGGAGCGTTGTGATGCTCGTTCAGCATGATGCCGTCGAACCCAAGTTCGTCGACGAGGAGGTAGTGCTCCAGGTACTCGTTGTAGAGCCGGCTGCCCTCGATTGGGTCGAAATGGCTGTTCGAGAACATCAGCGCGGTGGCGCCGAAATCGAGGCCGGCCTGCGCGAAATAGGCCGACATCGGCTGCTCGGTGAAGTACATCAGGTGCATGACGATCTCCCTTTTGGCGCAACGCTAGACCTGTGCCCGCTTGCCGACAACCGCGCGGCCGCTGCTGCCGGGCGGATGGCCGGCGCCTTTCCCGGCCGCGCCCGGCATGCGATCCTGCTGCCGTCCAGACAGGAGGATGATCCGATGATCGAGCTATACGGCATGGGCAGCCCGAACGTGGTGAAGATCTACATCGCGCTCGAGGAACTCGGCCTTCCCTATACCGTCCATCCGGTCGATGTGTTCACCGGCAAGCAGTTCGACGCGCAGTTCCTGAAGCTCAACCCGATGGCCAAGGTCCCCGTCATCACCGACAGCGACGGTCCGGGCGGCAAGGCGTGCACGCTGTTCGAATCAGGTGCGATCCTGCTCTACCTCGCCGAGAAGAGCGGCAAGCTGCTGCCCAGGGACATGGCGGCAAAATACGAGGCGATCGAGTGGATGATGGTGCAGATGACGACGCTCGGCCCGATGTTCGGCCAGCACGTGCACTTCGCCCGCTTCGCGCCGAAGGGAAACGACTATTCCCAGAGCCGCTATACCACCCAGGTACACCGGGTATTCGAGGTGTACGAGCAGCGCCTCGGCGAGAAGCCATGGCTTGGGGGCGCCGAATACAGCATCGCCGACATCGCCTCCTACCCGTGGGCGCGCAACATACCGGCGATGCTCGGGGCGCCGGCCGCGGAAAAATACAAGAACGTCATGCGCTGGGTCGGCACGATCAACGAACGTCCGGCGGTGAAGAAGGCGCTCGCCGCGGTGGACGACGTGCGGGCGAAGACGACGCAGTTCGACAAGGCGCAGCCCGACCACCTCGACAAGGTGTTCGGCCGCGGCAAGTACGCCGCCTGATCCCGTTGTCATTGCCGGCAGCGTAGCGACGCAGCCATCGTCGCTACGCTGCTCGCAACGACAGGGTCACCACGATGCCGCAATCCTCCTGGCAGGCGCAGGTCTACACCGCACTGAAGGCCGCACGCATCACCCAGCTCGCGTATGTCCCCGACGCCGGGCACGCGCACCTCATCGAAACGGCGCTCGCGGACCCTGACATGCGGGCCGTCGTGCTCACGACCGAGGAGGAGGGCATCGCCTTCGCCGCCGGCGCCTGGCTCGGCGGGCAGCGCGCGGTGCTGCTCATGCAGTCCTCCGGCGTCGGCAACTGCATCAACATGCTGTCGCTGCCGGTGAACTGCCGCATGCCGTTCCTCAGCCTGATCACGATGCGCGGCGAGTGGGCCGAGTTCAATCCGTGGCAGCTGCCGATGGGCACCGCCACGCCGTCGGTGCTCACCGCTGCCGGCGTGCATGTCCGTCGCGCCGACCGCCCGGATGACGCAGCCGAGCTGGTCGCCGCCTCGGCCGCGCTGGCGTTCGACAGTGCCGTGCCGGTCGCGGTGCTGTTCTCCCAGCGTCTCGTCGGTGCCAAGGTGTTCGCGAAATGAGGAACGACGGCACGCTGGATCGTCGGGCCGTGGCCGCGACGCTGTTGCGCGACCCTGGCGACCTGCTCGTCGTCACCGGGCTGGGCGCGCCAAGCTACGATGCCGCCGCCGCAGGCGAACGGCCGCTCAATTTCTATCTCTGGGGTGCGATGGGCGGCGCGGCGATGGTCGGGCTCGGCATCGCGCTGGCGCAGCCGGGGCGGCGTGTCCTGGTGCTCACCGGCGACGG
>JANWJK010000150.1 GCA_025452005.1 Acetobacteraceae bacterium
ACCGACACGCTGCTGTTCAACGGCGCCAACGTCAACGAGAAGATCGACATCTCCGCCAATGGCAGCCGCGCGACGCTGTTCCGCGACGTCGCCAACATCACCATGGACCTCAATGGCGTCGAGCACGTCCAGCTCAATGCCCTCGGCGGCACCGACACCATCACGGTCAACGACCTGACCGGAACCGACGTGAACCAGGTCGCCATTGACCTGGCATCGCCGCCCGGCAGCGGCGCCGGCGACGGGCAGCCGGACACGATCGTCATCAATGGGACCGGCGGCGACGATGTGATCAACATCGTGGACAACAACGGCGTGGTCACGGTGACGGGTCTCGCTACCACAGTGACGATCACCGGCTTCGAGCCAACCGACAACATCGTCATCAATGGCCTGGGCGGCGACGACGTCATCAACGCATCGGGCCTCGGGACGGCGATGCATCTCACGGCCGACGGCGGCAGTGGCGATGATGTCCTGATCGGCAGTGCCGGCAACGACACCCTGCTTGGTGGCGCTGGGGACGACGTGCTGATCGGCGGCCCGGGACAGGACATCCTCGACGGCGGAACCGGCAACAATATCAACATCCAGAGCATCGTCTCAGGATCACCGCCGGCATCGTCGATTGCCGCTGCTGTCGCTGCGCCGAGCGAGCACAGCGGCACCGCCGGTGACGATCACATCAAGGTCGCGCTCGATGACGGTATGGTCAGGCTGACGGGCCTTGGGCGCCCGGTCGCGTTCGGCAATGCCGACGTGTCCGGCACATTCGTCATCAACGGGCTCGCCGGGAATGACGTGATCGATGCGTCCGCGATATCCGCGCCCGCCATGCGCTTCATCCTAAACGGCGGTGACGGCAACGATGTGCTGCACGGCGGCGGCGGTGACGATGTGCTCGCCGGCGGCGCCGGGTCCGACCGGTTCGACTTCTCCGGGAGCAACGGTACCGACACGATCACCGACTTCCAGGCTGGGCTCGACACGATCCGGCTTGCCGGGTACGGCGCCGCGCTTGGCAGCTTCGCTGATCTTGACGGCCATATCAGCCAGGTCGGGGCCGACGTTCACGTCGATCTCGGCGCCAAGGTCGCCGGCGCTGGGATGATCGTTCTTCAGAACACCCAGTTGGCGACGGTCGGCGCCGCCGACTTCTCGTTCTCGTAGACTCCGCGACATGGGGCAGCGCTCGCGCGCTGCCCCATTCCGCCCCACGAGCTAGCACTGCCGCCGCACCGGGTGGTATATGGTCGAGGCCGCAAGGCAGGCCGTAGAAGCCGGGTTAGCACAGTGGTAGTGCAGCGGTTTTGTAAACCGAAGGTCGGGGGTTCAAATCCCTCACCCGGCACCATGGCTTAGCCACGAGGTATCGGGTCCACGCTGAAGCTGCGGTGGCGTATGAGCGATCGAGATCAGCCCGAGGGGCAATTGGGTGAAAGGCCGATAGTTCGGGTTGTCCTGTCATTGCGAGGAGCGCAGCGACGCGGCAATCCCCATCGTAGCGCCCAACTCGCCGGAGATTGCTTCGCTTCGCTCGCAATGACAGCGAGAACCGCGGCGACGAGAGATCTTCACGCATTCCACCCGATTGTCTCCCGCCTCCCCGATATACCTTGCGCTCACCCGGTGCGGGGCGCTATAGGATCGCCATTCCGTGAATGCGTGATTGGCATTCCGTCCGAATTGCGACGGTGTGCCCTCTCGGAAGCTCAATAACAACGCGTTCGCCCCATTGTCGCGCGGGTAGGCGAACACCAAGGCGCTCGCCTTTTCCGCAGGCATGAACCCGCGGCAGCGGGCGCTGGAGCAAAACTTAATCGTGTCATCGACGACCTTTACGACGCTCGGACTGGCGGAGCCGCTGTTGCGCGCCCTCGACCGGGAGCGCTTCCTCCAACCAACGCCGATCCAGGCAGCCGCCATCCCTCACCTGCTCGCCGGCCGCGACCTGCTCGGCGTCGCCCAGACCGGCACCGGCAAAACCGCCGCATTCGCCCTGCCGATGTTGCAGCACCTGGCCGGCAAACCCGCGCGGCCACAGCGTTACGGCACACGCGCCATCATCCTGGCACCGACTCGCGAACTGGCGCTCCAGATCGAAGCGAGCCTGCACCGGCTCGGCGACCAGATGACGCATCGCATCGTTGCCATCCTTGGCGGGGTCAGCCGCTTCATGCAGGTACAGCGGATGCGATCCGGCGCCGACATCGTGGTCGGCACACCGGGGCGTGTCTGCGACCTGATGTCCACCGGTGAGCTTAAGCTCGACCAGGTCACCCACTTCGTGCTGGACGAGGCCGACCGGATGCTGGACCTCGGCTTCATCCGCGACATTCGCCGCATCGTCGCCGCCCTGCCGGCGGAGCGGCAGTCGCTGCTGTTCTCGGCGACCATGCCCGCGGAGGTCGGCAAGCTCGCCGAAACCATGCTGCGCAACCCCGTGCGGGTGGATGTCGTTCGCAGTGCGCCGGTCGAACTGCCGATCGAGCAGCACGTGCATTTCGTGGCACCTGCCGGCAAGCGGGCGCTGCTGGATCGTCTGCTGGCCGATCCGACATTGTCGCGGGTCATCGTCTTCACCCGGACGAAGCGGTCCGCGGATCGCGTCGCGGAAACGCTCGAGCGCGGCGGCGTCCGCGTCAGCGCGCTGCATGGCGACAAGAGCCAGCCGGCGCGCCAGAAGGCTCTCGAACAATTCCGCAGCGGCCGCGCGCGCGTGCTGGTCGCGACCGACATTGCTGCGCGCGGCATAGACGTGACGGGCATATCGCACGTCATCAACTTCGACCTTCCGATGCAACCGGAGGACTACGTGCATCGCATAGGCCGGACGGCGCGCGCCGGCGCGAGCGGAGTCGCGATATCGTTCTGCGACTCCGCGGAGCATGGCACGCTGCGGGCGATCGAACGGATGACCGGCAGAGCGATCAATGTCGCGAGCGGTTCGCCCGCCGCCGTGCGCCCGGCGGGCGTACAGACACCACCACCCACCAAGCACGCGCCGGCACGGCATCGGCGGACGCGTCGGCCGATGGGCCTCCGGCCGGCGGCATGATACAGAGTTCCCGAAAAGGATATGGCCCATGAACCAGGGCTCACACGAACACTCGGACGACATCTCCTATCCTTCCAGCATCGGCTTCGTGCTGATCCATGTGGGATGCTTCGCCGCGTTCTGGACCGGACTGACCTGGCGCGCGCTCGTGCTGGCCGTCGCGCTGTATGTCCTGCGGATCTTCGCGATCGGCGCGGGCTACCATCGCTACTTCTCCCATCGTGCCTTTCGTACCAGCCGCGCCCTCCAGTTCTGCTTCGCCTTCCTGGCGCAGACCTCGGCGCAGCGCGGCGCCCTGTGGTGGGCTGCCAAGCACCGGCAACATCACAAATACTCGGACACCGACCTCGACGTGCATTCGCCGGTGCGCCAGGGCTTCCTCTACTCGCATGTCGGCTGGATCTTCGTGCCACGGAACGATGCGACGGACTATTCGGCGGTGCGCGACCTCGCACGGTACAAGGAGCTGGTGTGGCTCGACCGGCAACCGTATCTCCCGGCGGCGTTGACCGCGTTGGCGACATGGCTGATCGCCGGCTGGCCCGGACTGGCCGTCGGCTTCTGCTGGAGCACCGTCGCGCTATGGCACGCGACCTTCTGCATCAACTCGCTCGCCCACGTCGTCGGCAGCCAACGCTACGTGACAGGCGATCAGTCGAGGAACAACTGGCTGCTGGCGCTGCTTACGATGGGCGAAGGCTGGCACAACAATCATCACGCCTATCAGGCGTCGGTCCGACAGGGGTTCCGCTGGTGGGAGTACGATCCCACCTACTATGCGCTGCGTCTCCTGTCCTGGTTCGGACTCGTCTGGGACCTGCATGTACCGCCGAAGACGGTGATCAGAGGCGAACACAAACTGGGGCGCCTCGTCATCGACAAGGTTGCCTGCCAGCTCGCGGCATCCTTCCCGGTCACTCACATCGCGAGCCAGGTGCATGACGCATTGGCACGTGCGCCAGGATGGGCGGACCTGAAGTCGCGGATTTCGTCGGCACGCATCCAGGCGGAGACGTTCTGGAGCGAGATCGACCTGCCGGAGGTTCCGACCCTGGAAGAGGTTCGCCGCTACGCCACAGCCCGCCTGGCCCAGACACCCTCGCTGGAGGAGATCGCCGTACGCGCCCGCGAGAGACTGCTCGAGCTGGTGTATTCGCAACTGAGCGAAACCGCGAGCCGGCCAGCCACGTGACCGCCCCGGCTGCGCCGGTCGCGCGAAATCGTCGTCGCGCCCGATGCAACAGCGGCAAGGCGCACCATATCAATAGATCAACAAGTCAGATGGTAGATTGAGTGGCCGCGACCCCGATCACTGCCGCGATGGTGAATGCCGCGCTCGAGGCCACCGCCTCGAAGAACAACCCGAAGGATGGTGACCCGTTCCGCAAGGGCGACTCCGTGGTCTACCCGGCGCATGGCGTCGGCCGGATCGATCGTGTCGGCTTCGAGGACATCGCCGGCCACCGGCTGAATCTTATCCACATCTCGTTCGATGAAAATCAGATGACGCTTCGGGTGCCGGTGGCGCAGGCCCGGGCGGCCGGCCTGCGGAAGCTGGCGGGTCAGAAGCAGCTGGCCGCGGTGCTGGCGACCCTGGGTGGCCGGCCGCGGGTGAGCCGACTCATGTGGGCCAAGCGCGCTCAGGAATACCTGGCGAAGATCAACTCGGGGGAGCTTACCGCGCTCGCCGAGGTCGTCAGGGATTTGCAAGCGGCGGGAGACGGTTCCGGCAGCAGCTTCAGCCAGCGGAACCTGTTCGAACTGGCCCTCGACCGCCTCGCCGCGGAGTTCGCGGCCGTCAACCGAACCGACAAGGCGACAGCGGTTGCCCGGATCACGCAGACCTTGCTCGAGGCCAGAACTGGTGCCGGCCAGGAGGATCGCCGTCCGGCGCGCGTTCGTGCCTGATCCAGGGAATATTCCTGGCAATGCCGATCCCAGGTCCCCATATGCTGATGGCGCCTTTTGGCGTGGGTTGAATCGTACCTGCCATTTCGGTGCTCCCACTTTGAAAAGCGTTCCGGTCCACGCAGGGTGGATCGCCGGATGGCGGGGAGGACGACGCAATGTCCGAAGGCACGGTCAAGTGGTTCAATTCACAGAAAGGCTATGGCTTCATCCAGCCGGATGATGGATCGAAGGATGTCTTCGTCCATATTTCGGCGGTCGAGCGCGCTGGCCTCGGCGGGCTCAATGAAGGCCAGAAGGTCAGCTTCGACCTTGAGCGCGGCCAGCAGGGCAAGACCTCGGCCACGAACCTGAAGGCTCTCTGAGCTTCCATCCGGTGCTGCCGGCGGCGGCACCGGCCGGATAGATTGGTTGCGAGACTGGCGGGCCGATGGCGCGCAGCGCGCTCGGCTGTGCCGGCGTCAGAACACCAGCGTCCCGCCGACCAAGGCGAGCGTGATCGCCATGACCGGCCGGAGTACAGCGTCCGGCACGCGCACGGCCAACAGGCTCCCCAGCACGATGCCGGGAATCGAGCCCGTGAGCAGCAATGCCAGCATCGATAGATTGACCGAGCCGAGCATCCAGTGCCCGAGCCCGGCGACCAGCGTCAGCGGCACGGCGTGCGCGATATCGGATCCCACAATGCGCGCCATCGGCAGCCGCGGATAAAGCAGCAGGAGCGCGGTCACGCCGATCGCTCCCGCACCGACCGAGGAGATGGTCACCAGCACCCCGAGCACGACGCCGGTGATAATGGTGCACATCGAGGTCTGCCGCGCGGACATGTCGGCGAGCCGGCTGCCGCCCAGAGCCAACAGTCGCCGGCGGAACAGCAGGGCGATGGCGGTGATCAGCAGCATCACGCCGAGGACGGTAGAGATGACACCGGCGGCGCCCCGGCTGTTGAGATCGAATTGCGAGATAACCAGCAAGGTGACCGCGGTCGCCGGCACGCTGCCCGTGGCCAGACGCGCCACGATCGGCCACTGCACGGTGTGGTTCGCGCCGTGCACCGCGGTGCCGACCATCTTGGTGATCGATGCGTAGAGCAGGTCGGTGCCAACGGCGGCGGCCGGAGGGACGCCGAACACCAGGACGAGAATGGGCGTCACCAGCGACCCGCCCCCCATGCCGGTCTGACCGACCAGAAGGCCAACGAAAAAGCCTGTCACGATGTAGAGCAGTTGGACCGACATGCCTGCCGCCTTTGTGACGCGGCAATCCTACCACGTCGGTCCAACCCGCGCCCAGCGCGTCAGCCCTTCGTCACGTCCGTCATCACGCTATCGAGAACGTCCGTCATTCGATCGATCTCCGCATTGCTGACGGTCAGCGCCGGCATGAAACGCAACGAGTCGGGGCGCGGTGCATTGAGCAGCAACCCGCGCTGCATCGCCAGTGCGGCAACGTCCGGTGCGATGTCACGCTTCAGGTCGAGCGCCAGCAACAGTCCCATCCCGCGCACCTCGCCACAGCCATGCCGAGCCGAGAGCGCGTACAGCCGTTTCGCAAGGTGCTCGCCCGCCTGAACCACACGCGCGAGAAAGCCTGGCTGGGTGACCGCCTCGATCACCGCGCAACCGACCGCCGCCATCAGCGGATTGCCGCAGAACGTCCCGCCCTGATCGCCGTACTCGAAGCAGCACGCATCGCGATGTGCCAGCAGCGCGGCCAGCGGCACGCCACCGCCGAGACCCTTGGCCAGGGTCATGATATCGGGCGTCACGCCTGCATGCTCGCAGCCGAACAGCCGGCCAGTGCGCCCGACCCCTGTCTGGATCTCATCGAGGATCAGCAGGATGCCGCGCTCACGCGTCAGCGCACGCAGGCTGCGCAGGAACGGGATGGTCGCCTCGAATACCCCAGCCTCGCCCTGGATCGGTTCCAGCATCACCGCGACGGTCTGCGGCGTGATCGCAGCCGCGACAGCGGCAAGGTCGTTCAGCGGCACTTTGATGAAGCCGGACACCTTGGGTTCATAGAGATGTTCCCACTGCGCCTTGCCTGACGCCGCCATCGTGGCAAGCGTGCGGCCATGGAAGCCATGGTCCATGGTGATGATCTCGTGGGCGCCGTCGCGGTATTTCGCCCCCCATTTCCGCGCCAGCTTGATGGCGCCCTCGTTGGCTTCCGCGCCGCTGTTGGCCAGGAACACCTGATGCAGCCCGCTGTGCCGCGTCAGAAGATCGGCCAGCCGGATCATCTGATCGTTGTAGAAGGCGGGGCTGCAATTGATCAGGCGCTCCGCCTGGCGCGCCAGGGCCTCGAGGATCGGCCGTGGCGAATGGCCGAGGCAGTTCACCGCCCAGCCCTGGATGAAGTCCAGATAGGTGTTGCCTTCGCTATCGGTAAGCCATGAACCCTGGCCTCCGACGAAAACGATCGGTGGCCGTGGGGTGATATCCATGACTGAGTCGAAGTTGGCTGCGTTTGTCATCATGTCCTCCTTGTGTGGGATGGAGCGACAGAGACCCGTAACGCACGAAGGCCCTCGTCGCTGCCGACGGGGGCCTTCGTGATCGATCCGCGGATTGGTTTACTTCGCGCGCAGACTCCTCACCCCCGTCGAACGACGGCGGCGTCGGCGAGCCATGATGGAAGTTGCGCGATGCATGCCGCACGAATGCCGATACGCGCGCCGGATGTCAAGTGTGTTGGCGCCGGCGCCAGTTTGAAGATCGCGCCGCGATGGCTATCCTGGTGTCGGAGGAAACGGCAGTGAATGTCACCGATGTGGAGGATGTGGGCTGCTGACTCGGGAACAACGGTATGAGGGGTAGTGATGAGCACAAGCTTCGGGGCAGGCTTTCACGCGACGCCTGGCCGAACCGTCGATGCTTCTGCGTATGACCGCTTTACTGGCCGGTGGTCCCGACTTTTTGTTCCGTCTGTGCTTGGCGCTGCTGAGGTTGCACCAGGATGCCGCTTGCTCGATGTCTCGACTGGAACGGGCGAGGCCGCGGTCAAGGCGCTTCCTATTGTCGGCGCGTCGGGCTTCGTGATTGGTGCGGACGTTGCGCCTGCGATGCTTCAAGGTGCGCGTGCCCGGCTGGACGAACCATTGTTTTGGCCCGTAGCCGCTGACGGCCAGGCGTTGCCATTCAGGGACGCCAGCTTCGATTGTGTCATATGCCAGCTTGGCTTGCAGTTCTTTCCGAATCCTGCCGTTGGACTGGCGGAGTTCCGACGAGTGCTTCGCAGCGGGGGCAGCGTGGCAATTTGCGTCATCTCTACCCCGGACAAGGCACCGATGTGGGGTATTCTAGCCGATGCCATCAGCCGCTTCCGTCCGGATCTGCGGAACATACTCTATCTATCGTTCTCATTGGGTGACCCGGCACGGCTGGAAGGTTTGCTTGCCGACGCGGGGTTCCGCGACATCCGGGTTGAGCGTGAGGCACGGGAGGACATCACGGCGAGTTTCGACGACTATTGGGCTCCTATCGAAGCCGGGATTGGATCCATACCGCAGTCGTATCTGACGCTATCCGACGTGGATCGCGGCTCAGTGCGTGAGGAGGTAAGGGCGCAGCTTTCGCGGTTCGAGTCGAATGGGAGACTTCTCATGAGCGTCGAGATGTTGATCGGCAGGGGGCGAGCGTAGAGAGCGGGTGGCGCGCACCCAACAGTCAACCCTCATCGGCTCCTTCAATACGCTCAACGACACGAAAGCGTTCATCAGCGAGGGCCGGATTGTCGCCGAACGAGAAGCTCTCCAGTTGGGACCAGTCCTCCACGGTTCAGACCCGGCCGACGCTGTCATTGCGAGCGAAGCGAAGCAATCTCGCGGGTATATTGCGCCAATGCATGCGGGGGTTTGCTTCGCTTCGCTCGCATGACAGTGGGAAGGCGGTCACCAGCGAGGACTGAGCCAGCCTCTCCGCTCAGAGCACCGGCATCAGCGGAACCGGGACGATATGCTCCTCGACACCGCGCACGCCAGCGACGTTCTCTGCCGCCACCCGTACGGCCTGCCGCCTTTCCTCTGGTTCGTCCAAACCAAGCCACAGATGAACGATCCCGCCGCTCACAATGATGTCCTGCGACCAGACCTTGCTTGCCCACTCCTGCCGCCGATCCAGCTCGGTGAGCAGCCTTGCGCGGATAGCGCGGTCATCGTCGCTGCCGCCTGAACCGGATGCTGGGGTCGCCAGTGTTGCACCCAGCGCACGCACCAGGTTGGCCCGACTGATGATGCCGACAATCTTTTCGCCCCTCATCACCGGCACGCGCTTGATCCGATGGGTTTCGAGCAGCATCGCAACGTCGGCGAGGTTGGTGTCTTCAGTGACTGTGACCACATCCCGGGTCATGATGTCCTTCACCGTGCGACCATGCGATTTGACATAGTCCTGCGCCGCACCAGAGGCATAATGTTCCAGCCACCATGAATGACGGCGGGCGTGGCGGCGCTCCGTACCCAGTTCCGCACGGTGCAACAGATCGCCCTCACTGACGATGCCGATCATGTTGCCCGTTGCATCGACCACGGGAGCACCGCTGATACCCCGCTCCGACAAGAGAGCCGCCAACTGCTGGATCGGCATTGCTGGATCGACGGTGATCGCATTGTGCGTCATCACATCCGCCGCATGCATGTATACCTCCCACGGTTATATCTTAGCGGTGCCCATCGAGGTCAGGCGCGAGCAGGCGCCTACTGCTTCCGAGGGACGACGGTTACGGAGCTTTGCTCGCGACTTCGCCGACTGGGTGGACGTGCCACAGCTAATCCCCAGGCCATCATTGCGTCCAGAGTGGACAGGTTCATCCAGATCGACACTTGGTTTCGTCGTCTGCCTTTCGCCCTGGCGCAACCTCCGTTCCAGAACATGGTGAGGCAGACGATAGTCCATATGCCTGGATCATGTATGCCAGTCGCATGCATTCTGACCTGACTTGAGGATGCTGCATTGCCTCGGACCGCACGTAACGGCGGCGAATGACCGCAGTAGCCATCTGCAAGGCCTCAGGAGAAGGCATTCCGAACGGCACGTCGTGAGGGCGCTCGCTGGTCATGGCGGCCTCCAACGGCAATAAGGACTCGGATAGAACCGTCCTCCGTGGTCATCCATTGATCCAGATCAAACGGCGCCGGAAATCGAACGGCCCGTCTGTCAACAAAGCGTGATTCGTCTTGCGGTTGTATTGTGCCGTGTTTGCACGTCATGAACGGTTACGGCAGCCGCTTACCGCATCACCACACATCACGGGAATTCGGGGGCGGTGTGTATGCCATGGCAATCGGGTGAACCGCGTTGAAGATCTCTCGTCGCCGCGGTTCTCGCTGTCATTGCGAGCGAAGCGAAGCAATCCCCATGAGATTGCCGCGTCGCTGCGCTCCTCGCAATGACAGGACAACCCAAACTATCCACCATTCACCTGATAGCCCTGGTGTATATGCCAAGCCCTGCCGATCGAGTCGGCGAACCTAGTCTAATGCTCGTGCCACTGATAGTATTGTCGCGCCGGCTGGTAGTACTGCTGGGTCTGCTTGTGCCGCACCGGCTTGTAATGTCGCGGCGTCGAGTGGTGCGACCACTGCGTTGGGACAACCGTTCGATCGGCAACCGGTAGCGTCGGATTGACGCCGCCGTTGTGACGTACTGAGCCGACCACAGCGGCACTGCCGGACCAAAACGGCACGACCACGAAAACCGACGCAATTACAGCGATCGTTGGTGACCGAAGTCTCATGACAACGATTCCTTGCAAGGGCGCCGAAAATCTGCCCACACCACCTCGATTCTGGCAACCGCCGAGCCGGCGCGGTTCTCGCTGTCATTGCGAGCGAAGCGAAGCAATCCCCATGGAGATTGCCGCGTCGCTGCGCTCCTCGCGATGACAACCCAAACTACGCCCCGCGGCACATCCCATCACTTGCCGGTCGGCGCCTGGCCGAATCGCAGCGTCGAGGGGCAGGAGACGTTGGCGGCCTTGCAAAGTGCCCTCACCTTGGTCTCGTAGGCGGCCTGGGTGATGGAATAGCCTATCGGATAGCGGATGTCCGACCGCGCATAGGGAAAGAACCAATCGGTCAGGAAGACCAACAGGCTGGGTTCGACATAGCGGGCCTCCCACCAGGTGGAGCCACGAAAGTCCGGATATTCGGGCAGAAAGGCTGGTCTTCCGGTTGACGTCGCGACGACAGGAATGCGTCCCTTCGGATTGATGATCGCATCCCTGAAGTCGACCGTATCGAAAATGACCCCGGCAATATTGAAATCCGTCAGGTCGAGTTCGGAGAAATCCCCGTTGACGATCTCGGCACTGGACAGGTCCAGACCGGGAGCCCGCGCGCGGTCGCGCGGAGCGTGGTAGTTCGCGCGCAGGAACGAGAACAGCTTGCCCTTGAGGAAGCTGCTTTCGCGGACAAGCTGATTGGCGGAGCTGCGCATCGATGCGAATTGTGCCGGAACCTTGAATTGGGTAATCAGCGCATTCACCTTCTGGCCATCGGAATGGATGCCGCAATCAAGCAGTCCGGGGTCAAACGGAATGTTCGCGCCGACCAGGAAGTCGTTGCACTGACCTTGCTGCGCCTGCCGCGTCGCGAACAGCACGCGCGAGATGTCGATGATCGATTCGACACTCTGCTGGGTGACATCGCCGAACACCGCTGAATACAGATCGCGAAAGCCGTCCGGGTTGGAGATGTGACCCATCAGGCGGCCGGCGATCGACTTGGCCTGCTCGCCATAGACCGGCGACGCAAAGAACGAGCGCAGGCGCGGCGCGACCGTCGGATCGGAATAGACCGAGTCGGAGTCAGCAGATCGCGCCACTCGGTGTCCTCAAGCTGCTGACGGCTGGCCTCGAGCTGCTTGTTCTGCGATATGATGGTGCCGAACAGCGCCAGCAGCGACACCACAGGCACCAGAAACGCTGCCAGTGACTTGAACAGTTCCAGTCGCGTCTCGCGTGCCTTGTTGCGGGCGTTTGCCTCGGTCTGTTTGGTTTCCGCAACAGCCTTCATGGCGGCGGCGATCTTGCCCAGGTCCTCGACCGAGGCGCCGTCGGCGCGTTCCAGCAGGTCTTTCTCGATATCGTCGATCGTCGGCATCGCGCGGTCTCACCATCCGGGACCGGCGAAATATCAGAACGGCAGCAGGATATCCATCAACTGCCGTCGGTTTCACCGGCTGCCAATTATGTCAGTACCTTGGTGGCGCTAATGTGGGAAATCCATAGTTGCTGTCGTCAATCTCTTCAGTATGAACACCACTTAAAGCCTGCAAATGTCTCATTGATCTCTACTGACGTTAGCCTTACTTTGCGTAGCCGTCGCGTAGCCAGCGCATACCCACGCGGCAGCGGCAAATGCGTAGACACGGGAGCGGCAGGCATGTTGGGCAGTGGACGGGTTACCCAGGCGACGGTCGCGGCGTGGTTGCGCGAGAGCGCGAGGCCCCAGCAGGGACGGGTGCGCCATCTGATCGCGCCAGGGCTCGACTTGGTGGTCAGCTTTGTGCCGAACCGGCCCGGGGTATGGCGCTGGCGCGGACAGCCGAAGGGCCGGCGTCCCGACGGCAGACGGTGGAACCCGGTTGTCGTCACGCTGGGCGACACCGCGACGGTTTCATTGCCGGAGGCACTGCATGAAGCGACCAGGCTGCGGCTGGCGATCCAGCGTGGCGCAGATCCGGCCGCCGACCGCAAGGCGGCCATCCAGGCACGTCATGATGCCGCCGTCGCAGCGCAGGCTAGGTTGACGTGCCGGCAGGCGCTTGAACTCTATCGAAGCGCCCTGCACGGACGGGGGACCTTGTCCCCGCGCCATCTCAACAACGAGGTCGGCCAACCTTACCGCGGCATCGCCAGCGTCGATCTGCTCGAGGCAGCGACAGAGGCGATCACGCCGGCAACTGTCGAACTGATCCTGGCCCGCACCCCGCCCGGAACGCGATCGGCCCGGTTCGCTGCGTTGGATCGGTTCCTACGCTGGGCTAATCGCCGCGCGGACCCAAGCACGGGAACACCTGCTGCGACGGCGCTGCTGGCGAGGCACGAGAAGCCCAAGCCGTTGGCACCGCGGACGCGCGTCCTGTCCGCCACCGAGCTGGCGGCGATCTGGTGCGCCGCTGAGCATTATTCCGGCGGCGGCGTCGCATCCGCCCTCGTTAGGTTTCTGGTCACGACACCCTGCCGCGAGTCTGAAGCCGCACGAATGCAGTGGGGCCACCTGGACGTGCCTGGGACACGACACCTGGCGTAGGCGACAGCGGGACATGGTCTGCTCCAGTTCGCCCCTCGGCACGTGGAGTTGCGGACGGGCGTCCGAGTCCGCCCCTGCCCCCTCCCGCTCGACCGCTGTTTGTTCATGATCTCCGCACGTAGCAAACGGCGCGAGTCCAAACTTCGGGACACTTAGCGGAGAGCGGGGCCGTCTGCCCGTCAGTCCCGGAAGTTCGACAAACGGCGCGACAGCGACGACCGATCATCCTCCCCGCGATACGCTGCGTGTAGACACGTCCACGCGGATGGCGGGTCTGCTGGTAACGCCGAACGGCTTCGCAGTGGCGTTTTGCAACGCTAAGCAACCGCCCCACCGAGCCCTGGTGAGACTCGACACGGTCGGCGTAAACGGCCCCATGGTGGTTTGGCAACCGGAGCGACTCGGCTGATGACCGTTCGAGGGTTCCTGGCCTGGTACTTCGCAACCGTTGTGCTGGTGAGCGCGTCAGGGGCTGGCGCATGGCATGGCATTCAGTCTCGTAGACATCTGGACACTGCCGCGGTTGTCCCGCCGCTGGCTTCGGAAACATCACCGCCGTCGCCACAGGTCGCAGACACCAGACCGATGCAGCTCACGGCATCCGATCAGGTCGAGGTCACGCCGCCGAAGGTGCATCCGCCGCGGTCAAATGCTGCGCCTCTGCCATTGCCGCCATTGCACGTCCCCTTGCAATCTCACAGTGCGGCGCGAACTGCCTCGGGCGCGACCCAGCCCTGGATTGCCAGCATTAGGCCGCGACCCGCCCGGAAGGTCGTGGCGCGCGCATCGACACATCGCTACCCGCAGA
>JANWJK010000151.1 GCA_025452005.1 Acetobacteraceae bacterium
CTGCCCTGCATGTAGGGCAGCGCCACGTTGGCGATGGTGGAGTCCAACGTTTGCATGAACATTGCCAGCATCGCGGAGGCGGTCAGCAGGCCGCGATAGGGGACGCGGGTGGTGTCGGACATTATTCCTGGACGTTCAGCAAGTCGCCGATTGTGCACCCCCGACGCTGATTGTGCCACCCGTCCGATACCCATGGACGCCCTGGCCGACATGTCTCGACTCGATCCATAATGGACTACGCCAAATGGGAGCATTCCCGCGGATGCCCGCAACGAAGATCGAGTCGGTTCAGGCGCTGCGCGCGGTGGCTGCACTCTGCATCGCCATCCTGCACGTGTTGAACGACGCCACCACGCTGGATCCGGGCGGGCTGATGGCACATTGGCACGAGGCGCTGCCCTGGGCGGGCGGCGTCGATCTGTTCTTCGTGATTTCCGGCTTCGTCATGGTCTACGCCTCGGGCGCTCTGTTCGGCAACCGCAACAGTCCGGCACTCTTCATGGCCAGGCGTCTGATACGGATCGTGCCGCTCTACTGGACTACGACGACACTGTTCCTGTTGGTCGCACTCGCCGCGCGCTCCTCTGTGAGCGAGGGTGCCGGCAGCGTGGCCGACGTGGTCATGAGCTATGCCTTCCTGCCGGCTCGCCGTGCGGATGGCGGTATCCAGCCGATCTACAGCCTCGGCTGGACGTTGAACTACGAGATGTTCTTCTACGTGGTATTTGCCGCATGCATCTGGCAGACGCGGCGCCGCGCGCTCGTGCTTGTCGCGCTGCTGCTCGGCGCTGCGATGGCGATGCATCCCCTGGTGCCGGAGCAGGCCACGGCCCTGGTCTTCTGGACCGATCCCATCCTGGCCGAATTCCTGTTCGGCATGGCTGTGGCCGTCGCTGCGGCAGCGGGTGTGAGCCTGTCGGCGCCGATACGTGCGGGTGTGATCGTGGCCGCGCTTTTGCTGCTGATGATCGGGCACATTTACGCGGGTGACGGCAGCCGGCCCCTGACGATCGGCGTGCCTATGGCGATGCTGATGGCGGGGACGGTGCTCGGGCGGCCAGTGCGCATTGGGCGGGCGCTGCTTCTGCTCGGCGATGCATCCTACGCGCTGTACCTCGTCCACCCGTTCGCGATGCGGCCCGTGGCACTGTTGTGGCGGCACCTGCACCTGACCGGGCCGGTCGCCGCGGCGGGGTATGCGGTCGTCGCGCTGACGCTGGCGGTCGCCGGCGCCATCTGCGTGCAACTGTGGTTCGACCGGCCCATCGGCGACTGGCTGCGCGCTCGCCTGGCGGAATTCGCGGTCCGCCGTGCATTGCTGCCTCGCGCCTTGGCGTCGTGAACCTTACTGCCGCTTCAGCCGGACCTCCTCCAGCGGCGCAGACCACGGATATGGATCGATCAGCATCAACGCCGGATTCTCCACCCGCGGTCCCACGCCGCTCGCCCAGATGTAGTCGTAGATGGGCGCGAACCGTGTCCGGTCGTGCAGCGTCCGCTGGATATCGTGAAGCAGCGACTCGCGCTTTCCGGTATCGATCTCGTTCGCCTGTCGCTTGTACAGCTCGTCCAGATCAGGGTAGCCGCCATATGCGAACGCGCCGTTGCTGGGCACCGTCTCCGACAACCGCGACGACGCGTTGCCGTAGACCGCGTTCACACACATGCACAGGCCTTTCAGCTTTTTCGTGCCCAGTGCGGCATAGAATGCTGCGCGCTCCATCGTGCGAAGCCGCGCCTTGATGCCGATCGCGCCGAGGTAGCCGATGATCGCCTCGCCAGTCGAAAAATAGGGCGGCCAGGGATACAGATCGCCGGCATCGAACCCGTTCGCATAACCTGCCTCTGCCAGCAGTTTCTTCGCCCGTGCCGGATCGTACGGATCAGGCTCTATCTTCAGCGCGAACTCGAAGCCAGGCGGCACCACATTGCCGGTGGGCGGTGACGCGCCGAGCGTCTCCGCCTCGCTGATCGCATGCCGGTCGATCGCCAGGCTCGCGGCGAGACGCACGCGCTGGTCCGCCCACGGCGACTTCGGATCCCACATGTCGAAGAAGTCGAGATAGAACGTGCCGATGCCGCCGGAGAACGCGAGCTTCAGCTTCGGATCGCGCTTCACCTCCTCGGCGAGCGACCCATCCAGCAGATACGCGACATCGACCTCGTCGCGCTTCAGCATGGCCAGCCGCGTCGTCTCCTCGGGGATGCTCTTGAACACCAGGCGCTTCACCGAGGGCACCTTGCGCCAATAGCCGTCAAACGCCTCCATCACCAGTTCGATGCCCGGCTTGTTGCTGACAAACCTGTACGGGCCGAGCCCGACGGGATGGCGCTTGAACTCGTCGGCGCCGACCTGCTCCATGTAGCGTTTCGGCACGATCCAGCCGGCGCCGCTGGCGAACGTGCCGTAGAACGTCATGAAGTCCGGCCACGGCTCGTGCAGCACGAATTGAACGTGGGTCGGATCGACGAGGACGACTTCCTTAACCTTCTGGTGCAGCAACACGCCCTTTGCGCGCTGAAAGCTGAACTGCACATCCTCGGCGGTGAACGGATCGCCGTTATGGAACTTCAGCCCCGGACGCAACGCGAAGGTGTAGACACGCTGATCCTCGCTGACGGTCCAGGACTCCGCCAGGCTCGGGGCGAAGCGCTCTCCAGGCATCGGCTTCACCAATGCATCGTGCAGCGCGTACAACACCCAGAACGGCGTGATGACGCCGACGACCGATTCACCCGGATCGAACCATGCCGGCGCCAAGGTCACGTAGAGCGCCCAGCGCATCTCGCCCTCCGGTTTGCCCTGCGCCGCCGCGTGTTCCGGAATGTTCGCGACGATCCAGCCGAGTATCGCCAGCATCGTCAACCTACGCCATTTCTGCATTGTCGTTGTCCCCGGATCAGTCCCCTGCCGCCGATACCGCCGCCGGCCTCCGCTCGTGCCTGCGCATCAGCAGCAGCAACAGCAGCGGCGGCACCACGACGAGCGTCATCATGCGGAAGTCGTTGTTGAAGGCGATGATCTGCGCCTGGTGGTTGATCATCTGATCCAGCACCGCCGCGCCATGCCGCGTCGCCGGATCCAGCATGTGCGACACGCCGTCGTTGCCTTGCAGCACCCGGTCGAACGGCGTGATCGCGCCTGCGATGTCGGCGTGCGATGCCTGCGTGCTGCGCACCAGCATGAGCGACGTTACCGATACACCCACCGCCTGGCCAATATTACGGCTCAGCGCCTGTAGGGAGGTGGCATAGCCGCGCAGCGCCGGCGGCAAAGTGGTGAACGCCATGACCGTCATCGGATTGAACACGAAGCCTATGGCGAAGCCTTGCATGACGAACGTCGCCATCATCGTGTGCTGCGCCACGTCCGGCGTCCAGTAGCTCATCGAGTGCAGCGCGAAGCCCAGCGTCAGCAGCCCCACCGCCATCAGCTTGCGATGATCGACCACGTTCGACAGCCGGCTCGCCAACTGCATGCCGATGATCGTGCCGATGCCGCGCGGCGCCATCGACCAGCCCGCGGTCGCCACCGGATAGCCTGCCAGGCTTTCCAGATATGGTGCCATCTGCGCGGAACTCGCCAGCATGACGGTGGCGGTGCAGAACACCATAGACACGCCGCAGACGAAGTTGCGGTCCCTGAACAACCCAGGCGGCAGGAACGGGCGGTCGGCGGTGAACATGTGCACGACGAACAAATAGAGGCCGAGGCCCGCCAGCACCGCCTCAATGACGATCTCACGCGACGAGAACCAGTCCTGGTTCTGCCCGCGATCCAACATGAGCTGCAACGCGCCGATTCCCATCGCGAGCACGGCGAAGCCGGTCCAGTCGAACCTCAGTTCGCTGCGCGGCACGGCTTTCGGCAGGAAGATCAGCAGACCGGTGACCGCGATGATGCCGAACGGCAGGTTCACATAGAACACGTAGCGCCAGTTGTACATCTCGGTGAGGTAGCCGCCGAGCGTCGGACCGGTGATCGGCCCCACCATCACACCCATGCCGAAGATCGCCATCGCCTGCGCGCGACGCTCGAACGGATAGATGTCCAGCATCGTGGCCTGGCTCAGCGGCACCAGTGCCGCACCGCACATGCCTTGCAGGAAGCGGAACACCACCATCTGCTCCAGCGTATCGGCCATGCCGCACAGCATCGATGCGACCACGAACCCCGCCATACAGGCGACATGCAGGTTCTTCCGTCCGAACCGCACCGCCATCCAGCCGACCGGCGCAGTCATGATGGCGGCGGCGATCACGTAGGAGGTCAGCACCCAGGTGATCTCGTCGGCGCTGGTGGACAGTGTGCCCTGCATATAGGGCAGCGAGACGTTGGCGATCGAGGCGTCCAGCGACTGCATCAGGTTGCCCATCATGACGCAGAGCGTGATCAGCGTGCGGTGGGGAACCTTGTGCGTCGTGCCGGACATTACGGCTTGGTGTTATCCTGGACGTTCGAGCCGGGCATCGATTGTGGCACTGGTGTCATCCGGGCGGAAGCCATAGGGCGCGATGGCCTCGCAACCTTGCCCGCCCGCGGTCCTCTGCGCCACAGTGACCGCAACGCTGGAGGAGCCGATCCCATGGGCATCACCGCCGAACTCGCGCGGTTCACCGCCGACATCCGCCTGGACCGCCTGGCGCCCGATCTGGTTAAGCGTGCCCGCTTCCTGGTACTGGATCTGGTGGGCAACATCGTCCGCGCGCGACATGACGCGGAGAGCACGCCCTCATTCCTAGCGGCCACCCGTGCGATGGGAATGGCGGCCGGCAATTCCGGCGTATTCGGCGACGCAGCGCGCTACACACCGGCAGGCGCTGCTTTCCTCAACGGCGCATTGGCACATTCGCTGGACTTCGACGACACGCACGCCGCAGGCTCGCTGCATCCCGGCGCACCAGTGATTCCCGCGGCACTCGCAGCCGGCGAGATGACAGGCGCATCCGGAGCCGACGTGCTGGCCGGCATCATCGCCGGCTACGAGGTCACCTGCCGCGTTGCGCTGGCGCTGCCGGCAGGCGAGCACTACGACCGCGGCTTCCATCCCACTGCCACATGCGGCGCCTTCGGTGCCGCCGCCGCGGCGGCGCGGGTGTTCGGACTGACCGCGGAGCAGGTGGAAGGTGCTATGGGCACGGTGCTGAGTCAGTGCGCCGGCAGCCTCCAGTTCCTGGTCAACGGTGCCTGGACCAAGCGCTTCCAGGTCGGCTGGGCCGCCTGCAACGGTTTGATGGCCGCGACGTTGGTGCGCGAGGGCTTCAAGGGCGCCGCCGAGGCGCTGGAAGGCCGCCACGGCTTCCTGCGTGCCTATGCGCCCAACCCGAAGCCGGAGCGCGCCGTGCAGGACCTCGGCAGCGTGTTCGAGCTGATGGCGACCGCGGTGAAGCCGTATCCGTCCTGCCGTTATGGCCATGCCGGCATCGACGCCGCGTTGGCGTTGCGTGCCGCCAACGATCTCAGGCCCGCGGAGATCACTGCTGTGACGCTGGGCCTGCCGCGCGCAGGGATGATGCTGATAGGACAGCCGCCGGAGAAGAAGGCGGATCCGCAGAATGTGGTGGACGGGCAGTTCAGCGGTCCGTTCGTGATCTCGGCCGCGCTCGCGACCGGGGCGATGGGCTGGGACAGCTATGGCCTGCTGCGCGACGCCACCGTGCGCTCGCTGTTGCCGAAGGTAACTTGCGCATTCGATCCCGAGATCGAGGCCGAATTCCCCGCCAACATGTCCGGCAAGCTCACCGTCGCGGCACGCGGCCAGAGTTTCATCCAGAAGGTCGTCGTACCGAAGGGCGAGCCCGGGAACTTCCTGACCGAGGCGGAGCTGCGGGCGAAGTTTTCTGGCCTTACCGAGGCGGTACTAGGGGCGGAGCGCTCGGCGCGGCTGGCCGATGCCTTGCTGGCGACCGACACCGCGACCGACATATCCCACCTGATGCGTCTCGCAGCACCGCTGATGCCGGCGCGCCTGGCGGGAGAATAGAGGCACCTTCAGGTTCTATCGCCCACCGGAGCCGGAGGTTTCGTGAATCATCTTGGCGCAGTCGGCGGACCGATCTGCGGAAAATCCGGGCTCGGAATGAAGCTGAATGCCGACGGCGGCGCGAACAGGCTCGCCGGTGCCGTCTCGTAGTGTACAGAAGATGCTTCGATCAGGCCCTCAGCCGGCTGCTTACGTATCGCGCGCAGTACCACACCGTCGTCCGTGACGCACGCCGATCCCTCGCCGGCATTACCGTTCAGCACGCGCCAGTCCCTACATTCCAAGCCGGCGATCTTGACCGTGCCCAGCCGCGCGAATGTCATGCCTGCGTTCAAAAAAGCGCCCGGGCTCGGCAGATTGCCGACGTCGCGCTGAACGTAGCCCTGGCGCTCCGGCAGGACCGTGGTGATCCGGTTGATCGTCGGATCGTAGATCAGCGATGCGAACGGCTCGGTTGCCTCGGGAAAGCGGAAGAAGTCCATCCGGACACGATTTTGCGTGCCATACGTCACCATCAACTTCCGTGCGCCCTGCTGCTCGCTCGCTCCGGCAAGCCGGTACACCACCGCGACAGGGCGCGTGGGTGACAGCAGAGGCGCATCGTTCGCATGCGACGTTGTGCCGGCGCCGAACAGCATGATGAGGACCAGGGGCCATGACCGGTACCGCATCACTCGCCTCCCGGAGCCAGCGTTGCCAGTTCACCAAGCCAGGGCTCGTAGTTCCGCCAACGTCCGACTTGCCCGAGGCTTGCGCTGCGAACGGCGCGCAGATTTTGTTGCGGTGCCAGGCAGTCACCGCGCCAGTCGAGGCCACAGTACGCGATCATCCGCCGGATATGCGGCTCCGGGTCCGCCGAAAGCCGTTCGCAGTCGATCTCCAGCAAGCGGTCGGACGGCAGCAAGGTACGCCAGTGCGCCATCAGCCGCTGATACTGTCGGTAATAGAATGCCAGGTCGCCGCGGTCATGGGCGAAGGACTGGGTCCTGGCGAAACGCGTGCAGTAGATCGACAGGCAGGTATCGCGCGGGTCGCGCCGGCAGTGGATGAAGCGTGCGTTGGGCAAGGCGCGGCTGATCCGACCAACATGCAGGAAGTTGCAGGGGTTCGTGTCGGTAATGCGCGCCGCGCCGCATGGGATCGCAGCGAATTGCTCAAGGTAATCGTGTCCGGATGCGTCGCCGTCATCTGCTCGGAAGGTCAGCCCACCGCCAGTGGCAACGGCAGGATGGGCGGCGACGATTTGTTCGACCAGCGTCGTGCAAGAGCAGGGCATGCCGATGATGAACACCGGAACCGCGCTATCCGAGGCTGGCGACATGCCGGATGGCGCATTGATCAGCCTATCGACTAGTGCGGCGAAAGCGGCTCGATCGAATGGATGCCGGCGATGCTCCAGCGCATTCGCAAGATCGAAATGCTCGATTGCCTCGCGGTACTCGTGGAGGTCGTCATGCGCCTTCCCGAGGGCGAAATGCAGCGAGATGCGCTCGAACTCGCTGCGACCGGGCTGTGCCAGCAATTCCTGCATGCGCCCTAACATCGGACGGTCAGCGTCCGAGAACGACGTGAGGTTGGCCATGCTGTGCCAGGCTGCCACTCGTTCAGGGTCGAGTTCGAGCGCGGTGTGCAGCGCCTCGGTGGCCTCGCGGAGGCGGCCAGACTCGCCAAGGACATCGCCAAGGATCACGTGCGCGAGGCTGTTCGTCGGCTGGGCCGCGATCACGTTGCGCAGAAGCGGTTCTGCCAGGATCGGCCGGGCGTCGACCAGAAGCAACTTGGCCTGCTCCAGCTCGCGTTCCGCCGGATCCTCCAGCCATTCACTCGCTTGCTGAAAGCATGTTCGTGCCTCGGATGGATTGCCCTGTTCCTGCAACAGGTTGCCGAGACGGCTGTAGGCGCGGCCTAGATTGGAGGTGAACGCGATGGCCCGACGCAAGGCCGCTATGGCATCATCGGTGCGCCCCTGCCGTTCCAGCGCTGCGCCAAGATTGTAGTGCGCCACGGCGAAGTTCGGCGACAGCCCGATCGCCCGCTCGAAGCAGTCGACCGCGAGCTCCACGCGACCGGAAAGCAGACACACGGTTCCGGCATCGCAATACATCACCGCATCGTTCGGATCAGCGCGCAGCCCGTCCTGCAATGCCGCCAAGGCTTCGTCATAACGGCCGGCCTCGCGCAGGCGTTGCGCGAGCGGCAGCTTGGCATTGTCGGACACCGGCTGCGGCTGCTTCGAACCATCCGGATCGTCCAGCAGGTCGCGCAGCTCGCCAAGCCACGGCTCGTAATTGCGCCAGCGCTCGATGGAGCTGCGATAGGTCGGCTGACGCGCCTGCCACATGCTCGCGGTCTTCACCGTACGCTGGTTGTTCTGCGGCCGCAGACACCTGTCGTCCCAGTCAAGCCCGATGAAGGCGATCATCTCCCGCGTCAATCGCTCCGGTTCGACGACGAGATCCTCGTAGTCGACCTCGAGCATGACACCCGGCGGCAGGATGTCGCGCCAGTGCTGCATAAGGCGACCATAACACCGAAAATAGAACGCTAGATCGCCCCTGCGATAAGTAAAAGTCAGTGGCGAAGCGAAATCCGCGAAGTAGTTGGACAGGCAGGTGTCGAGCGGGTGCCGCCGGCAATGAATGACGCGCCCCCGGGGGAATATCATGTGGAACAGTCCGAGCCACAGGAAGTTGCCCGGCATCTTGTCGGTCACGCGCAATGCGGTTGGTCCGATGCGACGCAGAACCGCCTCATAATCCGCAGCGACCCGCCGAAAATCGTCGGGCGTCATCGCCGCTTCGCCGAATCGGGCGAAGTCCTCAGCCGCCCGATTCCAGAACGGAAGTTCGTCGCCACCGTCGACCGCGGGATGGCTCGATACGATCTGTTCGACAAGTGTCGTGCCGGAACGCGGCATACCAAGGATCAGCACCGGCAGTTCCGAGTGCGAGCCCAGATTCCGGTGCTCCGTGAAGAACTCGGCGGTCGTGGTGTTGATGAGCCTCTGAACGCTGGCGCCAAAATGCGCGCGGTCAAAGTGTCGTGCCTCGCCCGCGATGCGATTGGCGGCGTCGAAGTGATGCATGGCCTCCTGATAGTTGCGGAGGTCATCCATCGCCTTGCCAAGCCCGAAATGCACACGCTGACGCGCGACCGGCTGAAGCGGGCGATAACCGAGCAAGGCCTCCATCTGGTCGAGCATCGGACGATCGGCCTCTGTAATCCGCTTCGACATCGCCATGTCGAAATAGGCTGTGGCCGCCTGGGACGGATTGCCTTCGGTGGCTTCCTCGAGCAGCGGGATGGCGGCGTCAAACCTGCCATGTTCGCGCAGGTACGTGGCGAGAAAGCGCTTGGCCTCGCTGTGGGTCGGGTAAAGCGCGATCGTCTGGCGCAAGTGGTCCTCGGCCGCCGTGGGATCGTCTTCCTCGAACAGGACCTTGGCGCGGTTGATCCGTCCCAGTGCAGTATCCGGTTCGATCTCGGCGACGCGGCGGAAAGCCTCCGTCGCCTCGCGGCGAAGGCCGTGGTTCTGGAGCAACATGCCGAGCTGCTCGTGTGCTTCCGCGAGCGCCGGATCCAGCGCGATGGCCTGCTGGAACGCCGTCATTGCCTCGCCGTCTCGTCCCAACTGGGCAAGCGCGAAGCCGGCGTTGCCGTGGTGCGTCGCGACGTCGGGCGCAAGGCGGACCGCCTGGAGGAAACCCCGCAGCGCATCGCCCGCGCGCCCAGCGTGCAGGTGGACCAGGCCGAGAGCGGAATGGGCCTTCGCATCTATAGGATGGCGGGCCACATATTCCTGCGCAAGCCTGGCCGCTTCCAGCAGGCGACCGTCGTCGCGCAGCCGGGCGATCTGCTCGAGGCGGGCTGCTACGGGAGGCGCGCTAGCGGACGGGGCGGACCACGCGACCGGCTTACCCAGGCAGCACTGCTTGTATTTGCGCCCACTGCCGCAAGGGCACGGGTCGTTGCGGCCAACACCTGGCGGCACGGCGGGGTCGGTCTGGCGGCGGAGGCGCATGCGTTCACATTATCGCGAAGTGGCGACCCGAAACCAACTCCCAACTCTGGCGGAGGGCGAGATTTTGTTCGGGAGGTTCATCGGCGGCCCAATTCCTGGACGCGGCTCGGAAAACACGTCGGGAATCTTTACACATCGCAAAGTTCGGCTTCCGGTGCGAAGTGAAAAATCACACGATGTCATGGCTTTACGCGATTGGCATGGGGCTTGCGTCCCCCGGCCTGGGTAAACAGTGCGTGAGGAGGGGTTGATGAAAAGATTAGCGTTGCTGGCCGGGGTGGGCGCCGTCGCCCTTGGCTTTTCCTCTTCGTCGATGGCAGCAGGCGGGAATGTCATCCTGACCGGCCATGACGACGATTTCCATTGCGGTGGCGCCGGCCCCGGCGGCGGGTTCCATACCTCGCCCGGGATCAGCCCATGCGACCAGCTTGGAGCGATGACAGCGTTCGCCCGCAACGGCAACAGCCTGCCGGTGCTGGTGATCGACAACAGTTCTGAACTTTCAGGCTCGCTGACCAGCCTGGGCGTGCCGGTCGTCGTCAGGTCGGTTGGCGCGGTGACGGCTGCTGACTTCAACAACGCCCTTTACAGCGCGTTCGCGGTGGCATCGGTATCGACATGTGGCGGCTGCGACAACCCGGTGGGAACCGGCACTACGCTGGCGGCCTTCGCCGCGTCGATCAACAGCTTCTTCAACGCGGGCGGCGGCATCATCGGTATGACGGCTGCCAGCGATCCGAACGGCTTCGCCTATGTGCCACAGGCCGCGTCCGGCACACCGATCTTCCACAACTCGGGGTTTGCAGCCACCGCGGCAGGTCTGGGCATCCCCGGTTTTGACACCGTGAACGGTGACGAAACCCACAACATCTTCACGTCGTTCGCCGGTTATACGGTGGCCGAAATCGACACGACTGACAGCAATGCAGCGGTCACGATCTTTGTCCAGAACGGCACCATTGTGTGTCCGCCAGGCTCGACCGGACCGAGCTGCACGATCGGTGGCGGCAGCGTGCCCGAGCCTATGAGCCTTTCGCTACTTGGAGCGGGACTGTTCGGGCTTGGCCTGGCGCGGCGGCGCCGGCTTCACTAGGCAGACCGTCCGCTCTTGACGCAATGGGGCGGTGCCGTTGGCACCGCCCCATTTGTCTGCGCGTGACTACCGCGTCTGCGCCGTGGTAAGCGGTTGGGCAACCACGATCGCCCGCTCTGGACAGGCCCCTTCCTGTAGTTCCTCTGGCGTCGACCTGCGCACCACTACTTCCGCCACCTGAAGGTGGCGGCCGATAAGCTCCTGCCACCGCTCTGCCGATCGAGGGTTCAGGTGTGCCAACGCGGGCACCTGCACAGTGATGACGTCGAAGACAGCCGCATGGCCGGCGAACTGGGCCACGTCCCGGATAACTGGCTCGACGAAACTCTCCTCCAGTTGATCGAGCACATCGAGACAGGTCACCAGATCATAACGCTGCGCGGGACGTAGCCTGAACGCGTCGACCGCCGGATCGAAACCGCGAACGAAACGGAACAGCCCGGAGCGCGTCATGTCCTGCAGGAACACACCTTTGCCGCAGCCATAATCGAGCAGGCTTGGGGGCTCTCCGCCTGAGTTCTCGGTAAGCGAGCCGGCGACGCGCTGGATCGTCTCGAGCAGATACGGATGGTGATGAGTGCCGAATTCGGGATGCCGCGTGTGGGTTTCCCGGTGCCGCCGGAGCCAGGCGTCGCTGTAAGTACGGATCGGGCGGATCATGCGGCTGCTTTCCGGACTGAGCTGCGCCGAAACGCGGACTGGTGCGGCCGTGACCGCCCCATGCGTTGACCCAGTGGGTCATCGCTGATAGCCGCTCCGCACGTCAAGTCACAGGTCTTCACCATGCCCACCTTCACTTCCCGTGCGTTGTATGCGCTCACTGCGCTGGTAGCGGCGCGCATGGGCAGCGATCCCAGCGAAGCCGCGGAAGTCGCTGACCATCTCGTGCGCGCGAACCTCGCCGGCCACGACAGCCACGGGGTCGGCATGCTGCCGGCCTATGTGCGGCTGTTCAAGGATGGGTTGCTGGTGCCCAACCA
>JANWJK010000152.1 GCA_025452005.1 Acetobacteraceae bacterium
ACCGTTGTTGCCAATGACGGCGTTGCCGCCAGCCGTGATCGAGCCGCCGGTGACCGAAACGGTGCCCTGGCTCCCGCTGTTCTGGCCCACGGAAAAGCCCGCGGCAGTTGAGATGGTCCCGCCGCTGACGGTCAGCTTTCCCACGCCGCTGCTGCCAACAGTGATATTCTGCGCGCTCCACGCGCCACCAGCCGAGATCGTCCCGGTTCCCTGGCTGCCTGCATTCAGTCCGAAAATGGCACCAGCACCCGTCGTCAACGAAGCACTGCTGGTTACGGTCAGCGCTCCCGCCGCTCCTCCGAGGCTGCCGGAGGAACCGATCTGACCGATGTTGAGATACCCAGGGGTGCTCCCATTGAGTGCGGGGCCGGTCTGTTCCGTCCAGGTCGTACCAGCTCCGGTGAGTACGAGCGCCCCAGACTGTCCGGCGTTTGCCCCTAGACTGTCACCTTCGGTCGTGACGCTCGAACCGCCCTGCGCAGTGACCGTCGCGCCGGTGGTCGAGCCGATGCTGGTACTGCCTCCGGCCGTCAGCGTGGCGCCATTGAACGTGACGTTCGTGTTGAAGCTGCCGCCGAACGGCAGGAAGGGCGGGCTAGGCGAGCCAGCCACGTTGAGCGTCGCACCTGACAGTAACCAGCCGCCGGGCCCATTGAAGTTGAAACTGATCGCGTTGGCCGAGCCGGTCAGTGTGCTGATCGCGCCGCTGTTGGCATTGGTGAAACTAACATTGGTAGTGGCGTCCGGTGGGTTGGCCGCCGGGTTCTGTCCCGTAGAGAAGTTCTGCCAGTTCCCTGCCGTGCCGAGATCGGTGCCGATCTTCCCAGTCCAACCGTAGCTGGGCGCGGCGACCACGATTCCGGCAAAACCTGTGGCCGCGTCGACAAATGAAAAGAACTGCTGTGTGGAGCCGGCAGCGAAACTGACGTTGCTCAGCGTATAGTTGCCGGCGCTGGAGACCACCGTCACTGTCCCCGGTGACGTTACGGTCGCCTTGCTGATAGTGACACCGGCGCCGAAATTGAACTCGATCCTGTCCCCGGTATTCAGGTTGGTGATTGGGGCTGCGAAGCCACTGCCAGGAGCGGCCAGGACGAGCTCGGCGCCACTGCTGGGAAAATTGATTGACTGGCTCGCGGCAACCGACCCATCCAATCTGAGGGCCGAGTTCGCGCCGAGGTCGATCACGCCCGCGCCGACCACACTCCCGGTGATCTCAAGCGTTCCGGCGGTGAATACGTTGCTGGCGACGGTTCCCAGCGGTTCGATGGTCCCCAGGTTCTCGACCGATGCAGAAATCAGTCCGTCGCCAACCAGCGAGTGGCCGTTCTCCACGACGATGTCACCGGCGACGACGGTCCCGGACGGCCCGATGTCAACCGACGAGGTCGCGTCGACCGAAAGTGTCGACCCGCTCCATACCGCGATGGCATCGGAAATCAGCACCTCGGCGCCGACCGTGGCGGAGATGGTTCCCTTGCCCGGCAGCGGCGCCGCGAGAGAGCCGCCGATCGAGAGATCGGCGGCCGCGACCGTGCCGCCGTTGACCTGGATGGTGCCGGCGGGATCGATGGCAGTATCGCCCGCCCCCGGTGTCCCTACCGGCGACCAGTTGCCAGGTATTGTCCATGCGGAGGCGGTCGTTGCCGTCCAGGTGAACGTCGTTCCGGCCATGACAACCCCCCAAGTCTTTACTTGCGGGGAACCATAACCGTTACGATCGGCCGCTGGAAGTGATAAACGTCATATGGCGCTGACGCGATCGATCTCCGCCAGTTCCTCCGCGCTCAACCGCCAGCCGCCGGCCTTCACGTTCTGCTCTAACTGTTCCGGCCGCGTGGCGCCCGCGATCACGCTCGCTACCGGACGCTGCGCCAGCAGCCAACTGAACGCCAGCTCCAGCATGGTATGTCCGCGGCTTTCGGCGAAGTCGCCCAACCTCTCTGCAATCCCCCAGTTCCGTTCGGTCAAATACCGATCCGCCAGCCGCTCAGTTGTCGCCAGCCGCGTCCCCGCCGGCAGCGCCACGTTCCGCCGGTACTTCCCGGTCAGCAGCCCGCTCGCCAGCGGGAAAAACGGTAGCAGCCCAAGCCCCAGCTTCCGCATCGCCGGCATGAGCTCGGCCTCCGGTTTGCGGAACACCAGCGAATATTCGTCCTGGCAAGAAACGAATGGATTCAAACCGCAGGTCTTCGCCGTCCACTGCGCCTCCGTCACCTGCCAGGCGGGAAAGTTGGAGCACCCGATGTAGCGCACCTTCCCCTGATGGATCAGGTCGTCGAGCGCACGCAGCGTCTCCTCGATCGGCGTGCGCGGATCAGGCTGATGGATCTGATACAGATCGATCCAGTCGGTGCGCAGCCGGCGCAGGCTGTCCTCCACCTCGTTCATGATATAACGCCGCGATCCCCCGATCTTCACATCCTCATCGTCCATCGGCATGCCGAACTTGCTGGCGAGCACAATCCGCTTGCGATCGTCGCCGAGGATCTGGCCCATGGCGGTCTCCGACCCGCCGCGCTCGCCATAGGTATCGGCGGTGTCGAACAGCGTGATGCCCAGATCGAGCGCCTTGTGGATCACCTTGCGCGTGGCCTCGATGTCTATGCGGCCGCCGAAATTGTTGCAGCCGAGGCCGATAGCCGACACGCGCAGGCCCGATGCGCCAAGATTGCGGATTTCCAAGGTCAGGATTCCTTATCGTCGTGGCCGGGCTTGACCCGGCCATCAGAAGGTGAGCAGGCGAGCCACATCCTTGCCGCGTTCAGCAGGCTCGTCAAAGTCTAGCAACGGCCCGGCCGGGACAATACCGGTCGGATTGATCCGCTTGTGGCTCTGGTAATAGTGCCGCTTTATGTGGCCGAAATTCACCGTCGCCGCGACACCGGGGATCTGGAAGATGTCGCGCGTATAGGCCCAGATGTTGCGGTAATCGATCACCCGGCGGATGTTGCACTTGAAGTGGCCATGATAGACGGGATCGAAGCGTACCAGCGTGGTGAACAGCCGTATGTCCGCTTCGGTGAAGACGTCGTCGCACAGGAAGCGCGAGTGCGCCAGGTGTCCTTCCAGCCAGTCCAACGTCTCGAACAGCGGTGTCACCGCATCCTCGTAGGCGGTCTGGGTCGCGGCGAAGCCCGCCTTGTAGACACCATTGTTGACGGTCTCGTAGATACGCGCGTTCAGCGCGTCGATCTCTTCGCGCTGCTCCTTCGGATAGTAGTCGCCCGGACGCGCGCCCACCGCATCGAACGCGCTGTTCAACATGCGGATGATCTCGGATGATTCGTTGTTGACGATGGTCTGGGTGTGCTGATCCCACAGCACCGGTACACTGGCGCGTCCGGTGTAATGTGCGTCGGCGCGCGAGTAGATTTCGTGCAGGTAACGGCTGTTGAACAGCGGATCCGGGATCACGTTCTCGCCGGGCGAGAACGTCCAGCCCTGCTCCGCCATCAGCCAGTGCGTCACCGACACCGGGATGATCTGCTCCAGTCCCTTCAGCGCGCGCATGATCAGCGCACGGTGCGCCCACGGGCAGGCAAGCGACACATACAGGTGATATCGCCCTGGTGCGGCCGAGAACCCGTCGCTGCCGGTGGGGCCTGGCCGTCCGTCCGGCGTCACCCAATTGCGGAACGTGGTCTGCGCACGCTCGAAACGGCCGGACCCGCGGGGGGCGTCGGTCTTGTCGGCCTCAGGTTCCTGCTCCTGCCAGACGCCGTCGATCAGCAAGCCCATGATGGTCCCCCGTCCTCCCCGACACCGGCCATGCTACTCCGCGCCGGCGAGCCGCGCGATCACGGTGCCGCGGCCAGCCTCCGTCGCACTGTCCGGCTCGCGATCTCGGTGACCAGCTTTCGCGTCATCGCCTCGCCGAACGTGTGGAAATCGTGCACCTCCAACACGAAGCTGCTGGGGCCGCCGGTGACATTCTCTCGATAGTAGTTCGGGAGCCCGCCCGGTGGCTGGACGTGGGCATAGGTCCACGACACGGGATGGTCGTTGATGATCGCCAGACCGTTGATGGTGATTCCGGCCTTCACCGCATCGTCGCGCGCCTCGGTCACGTCGCGGCCGGCGTTGTTGGTGCCGTCGCCGCAGACGTCGATTACCCGCCGCTGCGTCTCGAAGCCGCTTTCCGCCAGCAACTGCACGCCGCGGTCGATCCCGGCGCTGATCGCGGTGCGGCCCCAGAAGGACCGCGGCGCGGCCGCCAGCTTGTCGGCGAAGGCCTGCGCCGAAGCCTGGTCGCGGATCACGCTCCAGTCGAGCACGGTGCGCACCTCGAAGCTGGAGGCGAACTCCACATAGGACACGGCGATCGCGCCGACGTTGCCGCCCTGGATCGCGTCGATCACCTGGCGCGAGGTGAACGCGGCGGCATATCCCTCCTTCTCCAGCTTGAACTCCGCATCGTCGATGCTGCGCGAGACATCGGTGACCAGGACGAGCGTCAGGTCGACGCTGTCGGCGGCATGCGCCGGAAAGGCGAGCGCGATGCAGGCGGCAAACAACCAGACAGCCAGGCGCATGGCCGACGTCTCCAGGTGGCCCCGCATCATGCGGCGGCGCCCTGAGAGGTCAAACAAAATTCCCGCGGTTACTGGCTCGCCCAGATGATGCGGTGCATCCAGGCGACCTCGGCCAGGTCGAAGGTGAAGTCGGCGTGAGCCGGATTGAGGCTGCGCAAGTCGACGCGCCGGGCGGAGCGCCGGGCAAGCTGCTTGGTCATCACTTCCCCGCGCATGGTGCGAACCACCACACGGTCGCCGCGGCGGATCGGTGCCGCTGGCGAGACGATCACCATGTCGCCGTCGCGGAACACCGGTTCCATGGAATCGCCGCTGATCTCCAAGGCATAGGCGTTGGGATCGCCGATCTCCGGCAGCGTCACTTCGTCCCAGCCGCCGCCGACCGGGTAGCCGCCATCGTCGAAGAAACCCTCGCCGCCAGCCTGGGCGAAGCCGATCAGCGGGATGCGCCGCGGCGCGTTGCGGGCGGCCCCGTTGGACGCAAGCGCGCGGGCGCCGGACACCAGCGCGGTGAATGCCTCCAGGCTGGCGCCCGTGGCGTCGAGCACCTTGGCGACGCTTTCCGTGCTGGGCCAGCGGGCACGGCCGTCCGGCATGCGGCGCTTCGAGCGGTTGAAGGTGGTGGGATCCAGCCCGGAGCGTTTGGCGAGACCCGACGCGGACAGCCCGTTCTCAGCAGCGAGCGTATCCAGCGCGCGCCAGATATCATCATGTTTCATGCACGAATGTCCCGTTCCGCGAATCGGCGAGACGGCAGTGTCCTAGGATTCCGTACGGAATGGAATAGGAAATTCAGCCTGTCAGTGGTATTTTGTCCTGGCAGGCATAATTCAGCCGGCGTCAGACCGCGCGGGTAAGCCGGATATTCCCGAAAGCATCCAGCGTGGCCCCGACGCCCATCGGTACCAGGCAGGTCGCGTCGTATTCCTGCACGATCAGCGGGCCGTTGCGTGGCTGCGTAGCCAACGCCGCGCGGCCGATCACCGGGGTGTCCGCCCAGCCGATGTCGGGGAACCAGGTGCGGCGGCTCGCGGGAACCGGGATCGAGCCGGGCGGTATGGCGTCCGGCAGGCGCGGCCATTCGGGCATGCCGCGCGCGATGACCGAGAGACCGATCAGTTCCACGGGCTCATCCGCGGGCGCTCGAAACCCGTAGTTGCGTTCGTGCGCCTGGCCGAACCTCTCGGCGAAGTCCGGCGGAAAGCCTTCATCGGGCAGCCGCACCTCGATCTCGCTCGACTGCCCAACGTAGCGTGCCTGGGCGGCGAGGCGGAGCTGGTGCCGTTCCGGTGGAAAGCCGTCGCGCGTCAGCCGCTCCGTACCCACTTCGGTCAACTCGCGCAGCACGGCCGCAATCCGTGCGTGATCGGCCTCATCGATCCGCATGCGGAGGCTGCGCGTCGCATGGTGCTCGGTGTCGGCAACCAGCAACCCGAACGCGCTGAACACGCCGGGCAGCGGCGGCACGATCACCCGCGCGATGCCAAGCTCCGCCGCGATGGCCGCGGCGAACAGCGGTCCATTGCCGCCGAACGCCAGCAGTGCGAACTGGCGTGGATCGCGGCCACGCTCCACCGACACCGCGCGGATCGCGCGCATCATCGAGGCCGACGCCAGTCGCAGCATGCCGTGCGCCGCCTCCTCCACCGACCGGCGCAACGGCCCCGCCAGCGATCGCGCGATCGCTTGGCGCGCCGCATCCGCATCGAGCTTCACCATGCCGCCGACCAGGCCGGCGGGGTCGAGATAGCCCAGCACCAGATTGCAGTCGGTGATCGTGGGCTCGGTGCCGCCGCGGCCGTAGCAGACCGGACCTGGTTCGGCGCCCGCGCTGTCCGGGCCGACCTTCGGCGCCCCGCCTGCATCCAGCCGGCAGATCGATCCGCCGCCGGCGCCCACCTCGGCCAGATCGATCGCCGGCAGCTTCAGCAGATAGCCGGCGCCGACCAGCAGGCGCGATCCCGCCATCACGCCGGAGCCGACCTCGAGTGCCTCGCTGCGCAGCACCTCGCCATTCTCGATCAGGCCCGCCTTTGCCGTGGTGCCGCCCATGTCGAAGGTGATGACGCGCGGTTCGTCGAGCTTCACGGCGAGCGCGGCACTGCCCACCACGCCGGCCGCCGGACCGCTTTCGATGATGTGCACCGGCGCGGCCGCAGCGAATTCCACCGATGCCAATCCGCCGTTGGATTGCATCAACTGGAGCGGTGCCGCGATGCCGAGTTCGCGCAGTCGCGCAGCGAGCGACGTGACATAGGCGCGCACCACCGGCTGCACATAGGCGTTGATCACCGTCGTGCTGGTGCGCGGATATTCCTTGATCTCCGGCAGGATCTCGTGGCTGACGGAAATCGCCACACCGGGCAGCGCCGCGCGTACCGCATCGGCCACCGCGCGCTCGTGCGCCGGGTTGGCGTAGGAATGCAGCAGGCAGATGGCGACGCTCTGCACGTCCTCGCGGCGCAGCATGTCGATCGCCGCGGCGACGCTCGCCGCATCGAGCGGAGTGGCAATCGAGCCGTCCGGCCGCAGTTTCTCGATCACCTCCAGCCGCAGCCGGCGCTCGACCAGGGCGCGCGGCTTGGTCCAGTGCAGGTCGTACAGCACCGGCATACGGAGGTCGCGAATCTCCAGTATGTCGCGGAACCCCTTTGTGGTGATCAGCGCCGTGCGCGCGCCCTTGCCCTCCAGGATCGCGTTGGAGCCGATCGTCGTGCCATGCAGCACCTCCGCCACTGTCTCGCCCTGCACAGCCAGCAGCGTGCGCAGACCGGCGATGATGCCGTCGCCGTAGTCCTGCGGTGTGGAGGCGATCTTATGGGTGGAAACCTGCCCATCCGCGGCGATGGTGACGATGTCGGTGAACGTGCCGCCGATGTCTATGCCGATGCGCTGAGCCATACCCCTGACTGCGTGTCCGTTTCGCTGGTCAGGCGACTATGCCGGGCCGCTCAGGCGCGGTCGAGCGCCATCCGAATGCACTGCGCAAGGTCGCCGCGCCGGTATGGCTTCAGCAGCAGCGGCACGTCCGGGCGATGGGCGCCAGGGCGATGCACGTTGGCGTAGCCCGACGTCACCAGCGCCTTCAGTCCGGCTCGAATGGCGCGCGCCCGGCTGACGAGTTCGAAGCCGTTCATCCCGCCGGGCATCACGACGTCGCTGAACAACAGATCGATCGGTTCGTCGCCCTGCACGATGTCGAGTGCCGATGGGCCATCCCCCGCGGTCAACACGCGATAGCCAAGGTCGCTGATCGTGGTGACCGCGAGCTCCAGAACCTCGGCGTTGTCCTCGACGACAAGTACCGTCTCGTGCCCCGTAGGTGTCACGCCCCGCGCGCGCGTCTCGCTATCGCTGACCTGCCGCACATCGTCGCAGCGCGGCAGGTACAGGCGGAACGTCGTTCCCGCCCCCGGAGCCGATTCGATCAGCGCGTGACCGCCCGACTGCTTGATGAAGCCGTAGACCTGGCTCAGCCCAAGTCCGGTGCCCTTGCCCACCTCCTTGGTGGTGAAGAACGGTTCGAACGCGTGCGCCGTGACATCGGGATCCATTCCGGTTCCGGTATCCGTGACGCGGACCAGCACATAGTCGCCAGCGGTCAGGTCGGGCGAACGGTACGCCTCTGCCGCATCGATCACGACATTGCTGGTCGCGATCTCCAGATGCCCACCCAGCGGCATCGCGTCGCGGGCGTTGACGACAAGGTTCAGGATCGCCGCCTCGAACTGCGACGTGTCGATCCGCGAAGACCACAGGTCGGGTACGAAGTTCAGGTCGAGTACGTGTTCCTCGCCCAGCGCGCGCCGCAGGAATGGCTCGCACGCCACAAGCACCTCGTCCAGCGAGACGACATCCAGCGTGAACGTGCTGCGTCGGGCAAACGCGAGCAGTTGTTGCGTCAGCTTCGTCGCGCGCCCGGTCGCGGTTTCCGATGCGTTCAGCAGACGCAGGATCTTGGCCCGCGGGAGATTGCCGCCGGCCTCAAACGCCGCGCGGATCATCTCCATGCTGCCGACGATGACCGCGAGCAGATTGTTGAAGTCGTGGGCGATGCCGCCGGTGAGCTGGCCGACCGCCTCCAACTTCTGAGTGTGCCACAGCACCTCCTCGGCCTTGCGACGCTCGGTGCTTTCGATCTCCAATCGGCGATTGGCTTCGGTGAGTTCGCGCGTACGTTCGGCGACCAGCAGCTCCAGGCTCTCGTTCAAGCGGCGCAGTGCCTGCTCCGCTCCGCGCAGCCGCAGCAGAGCCTGCGCGGTCGCCAGCAGCTCCTCCGGTTCGATCGGTTCCACCAGGAAACCATCCGCGCCGCCATCCAGCGCCAGCGCGCGATCGTGCGAGCTGGTGACCGCGGCCGAGGTCTGCAGCACCGCGATACCGGGATGCGTGGCCTTGATACGCCGGCTTACCTCGACGCCGTCGAGGTCGGGCAGCATCACGTCGAGCAGGACAAGGTCCGGGCCAACAGCGCAACATTGCTCGATCGCCGCCATACCGGTTGCCGCCTCGGTGACCCGGTAGCCGTGCTTGCGCAGCACATGCGCCTTCAGATAGCGGCCGCCGTCGTCGTCATCGACGACAAGGATGTTGACCTGGTGATCTTTCATGCGCTGCCAACGGTCGCATCGGCGTGCAGCACGCTGCCGATGGCGTCGATCAGTGCACGGGATGCAAGATCGGATTTCGACAGGATCAGCGAAGCGTCGTGAAGCAAGGCGCGTTCTTCCCGCTGCAGGATCGCCGAAGTCAGCACGATGACCGGCAGCTCGGCCAGCGATGGGTCCGTCCGCAGGCGGCTGACAAGCTCGAATCCGTTCATCCCCGGCATGTTGAGATCCAGCAGGACGACGTCCGGGCGTTGTTCAGCCAGACGATCCAATGCGGTCCTTCCGTCGGTCGCGATCCAAAGACGATAACGTGCTCGCGGCAAGAGCTGCCTTACCAAGTAGTGGGTCACCTCTTCGTCATCCACCAGCAACACGTCCGTGAGAGAATGGCGCCCGGTCACACGGTCGAGAATGTCGATCAATCTTTCGCCATCGACCGGCTTCTCCAGATACTCGTCCGCACCGAGATGCACCGCCTTGCGGTCCTCGCCGCTCGAGGACACGACGATCAGCGGAATGTCAGCGCTTGCTTCCTGGCTGCGTACCTCCAGCATCAGCCGCCAGCTCTCGTCACCGAGCAGCATGATGTCGAGCAGGATGGCCTCCGGCTTCACCGACTGCATGAGGCGCCTGGCATCGCGGACCGTACGGGCGTGCAGCGGCTGGTAAGCCGAGTCCGCCAAAATCAGTTCGATGGCCAGCGCATCGGCGGGCTCGTCTTCCACCAGCAGCACAGGTATGCGGCCGGTCTCGAGCGTCCAGTCCTGATCGGCATCCGTGGGATCGCCGGCATGATAGACCCGCGGCACCGTTACCGAGAACGTCGAACCTTGGCCGGGGGTACTTTCAACGGTGATGCCGCCGCCGAGCAGCTCGGCCAGCTTCTTCGCCAGCGGCAGGCCGAGGCCGGTGCCCTTCACGCGGCCTTGCAGCCGGTGTGCAACCTGGCCGAACTCCTGGAAGATGACCTCTATGTCGTTGGCTGCGATACCGATGCCGGTGTCGCGCACGTGCAGGCTTACCGTGTCGGCGACAGGATCGGCAGTCGCCCAGATGCGTACCTCGCCGCGCTCGGTGAACTTGATCGCGTTGGAGATGAAGTTGCGCAGGATCTGCGACACCTTCCCTTCGTCGGTGTCCAGCGACGGAATATCGTGCGGATCCTCGAACACCAGCGCGACCGCGTCGCCGACCAGCA
>JANWJK010000153.1 GCA_025452005.1 Acetobacteraceae bacterium
ACATCGACGCGCCCAGAACGATCGGCCGGTCGAGGCCAGCGGATTCGACGAATCTCATGATCAGATCGACATAGAGATCGGTGTCGAGCCGCCATGCGCCTGGAATGGCCCCGGCGGGCGGCGGCGACTTGCCGTGCCAAGGCAGGTCGAAGGCGACCAGCCGGTGTGACGCTGCGATGCGCGGATCGGCCATCAGGCGATGGAACTGCCGTCCATCCGCGCCGGCGGTGTGCAGGCACAACAGATCGCGGCCGCTGCCCGCATGCTCGTGATAGATGTGATAGGCCGTGCCGCCGGCGGTCACGGTTACGTAGCCCCCGGTCACGACCGGTGCCGGCGTCGCGGCCGCAAGCGGTGGATGCAGCGAGGCGGGTACCGGCGCGGTACGGCCCAGCGCCAGCCATTTGCCGATCTCCAGCACACGGCGGACCACGTGGGCATGCTGCAAGAACGCAAGCCGGTCGCCGCGCACGGCGAACTCCGGCACGCGCGCCAGCATGGCGAAGATCGCGTGGTGGTGGCGCGGCGGCACCGGTGCGAGGAATTTTGCCCACACCGCATCGGGCGCCGCCAAAGTGAACTGCGCGACGCCGCCGCCGGCGAGCCTGCCGTCGGCGAAGGCGAACGTCGCGGCGGCCCCGTCGCTCTCCACCGCGAAATCGATCGACCAGGGGCCGCACCAAGCCGCCAGGACCGCATCGCCGGCACACGCCTCGTACCACGCCGCGGCGCTCGGCCATGCGCTCATGATGGGTCGATCACGCCCAGCATGGCCGGATGATAGGCATCGCCGTTGCCCGCCTGCTCGGATTGCCGCAGCCGCTGCATGGTGAGGTCCGCGCCCGGCACCGCGAGGCCGCACGCTGCGGCCATCTCAAGCGCATAGGACAGGTCCTTGATGGCATAACGCGTGGAGAAGGCACGCTCAGGGAAGTCGCGCGGCAGCATCGACTTCATGCCATGGTTGCGCAGCACGAAGCTGTCGCCGGACCCCTTGGCGATGGTCGGCAGCAGGACCTCCGGCGGAACCCCGTTGCGGCGGCCGATAGCGATGGCTTCGGCCAGTGCGGCGGTATGCTGGAAAACCAACATGTTGTTGAGTATTTTCACGACCTGTCCGCAGCCGACGGGACCGCAATACGTCACATCCGAGCCCATCGTCTCGAGGACCGGGCGAATGTGGGCGAATACCGCGTCGGTGGCCCCCACCATGATGGAAAGATCGCCGCGGGCGGCGGCCTCGCGTGTCCGGGCGACGGGTGCGTCGGCGTAGGCTATCCCATGCGCCGCCAGCCGGGCGCCGATCTCTCGGGTTAGCGCGACGGAGGAGGTCGAAGTGTCTACCACGCACTGACCCCGCGCGAGGTGCGGCTGCAACCCCTCGACCACCGAGGCGACCGCCTTGCCATCCGGTAGCGACAGCAGGACCAGATCGCATTTGTCTGCGATCTCAGCAGGTTGCGCTGCCTTCACGCCATGCGCGGCGAGCCGAGCGAGCGGCTCTGGGCGGACATCGTGCGCCAGCACCGGGCGGCCGGAACGGCGCGCCAGATGCCCGCACATGGGTTCCCCCATCACACCGAGGCCGATGAAGCCGAGCGTAGCGATGGGACGCAGGGGGATGGTGTCTTGGGGCATGGGCGCAGTCTAGACTGCGGCCGGTGCAATCGGGAGAGGGCCATGTTCGCTGCGGTGCGCGGCACCAGGATCTATTTTGACGTGGAAGGCATGGGCCTCGTGCCGGACGGTGCCGCGATGCGCGAGCGGCCCGTGGCGATGGCGATCCATGGCGGTCCGGGCGGCGACCACAGCGGGTTCAAGCCGGGTTTCTCCCCGCTCGCCGCGCGGATGCAGCTTGTGTATTTCGACCATCGCGGCCAGGGGCGGTCGGACGCCGCAGATCCCGCGACCTATACGTTGGACGAGAACGTCGAGGACATGGAAGCGCTGCGCCGTCACCTCGGCCTGGGGCCGATCGTCTCGATCGGCACCTCTTATGGCGGGATGGTGGCGATGGCGCACGCCGCGCGGTACCCCGACGCCGTGTCGCACCTCGTGCTGATCGTGACCGCCGCACATGGCGGCTTCATCCCGCGCGCCCAGGCGATCGTGCGCGAGCGGGGCACCCCGGAGCAGCAGGCGGTGTGCGAGAAGGTGTGGACCGGGACGTTCCGCTCGGCCGAGGAGATGCGGCACTACTACGCGGTGATGGGACCGATGTACGCGCGGTCATACGATGCGGCGGCGGGCGAAGCAGGGCGGGCACGCGCGATCCATTCACCCGAGCCTTTGAACCGGGCGTTCGGGCCCGACGGCTTCCTGCGGCGCTTCGACCTGCGGGGCGAACTCGGCAGGATCACCGCGCCGACGCTGGTGCTGGCCGGCAGACACGACTGGATCTGTCCGCCCGAATTCTCCGAGGAGATCACGCGGCTGATCCCGCAGGCCGACCTGCGCGTATTCGAACACAGCAGCCACTCGATCCGCGGCGATGAGCCCGAGGCAATGGTGGATGCTATCCTGGGATTCGTGGTGTATCGGCGACGGGAAGCGCCATCCGCCTGATCGTGCCTGTCGTGCTGTGGCCTGCCTCCAACTCCACCAGCAGCACGGTCCCGCCCCAGCCTTGCACCAGGTCGGCGCCGACCACCTGCTCGATGCTGTAATCGGCTCCCTTCACCAGTACGTCGGGCCGCAGCTCCTGGATCGCTTCGACCGGCGTGTCCTCGTCGAACAGCACGACCATGTCCACCGGAGCGAGCGAGGCCATCACGGTGGCCCGCGCCGTCTCGTTCTGCAGCGGCCGCGTCGGCCCCTTCAGCCGCTGCACCGAGGCATCGGTGTTCAAGGCGACGATCAACCTGTCGCAGCTTGCGCGCGCCTCGGTCAGCAGCCGGACGTGTCCGGGGTGGATCAGATCAAAGCAGCCGTTGGCGAAGCCGACCCGCAGTCCCTGTGCCCGCCATGCCGCCGCGCGCTGGGCCGCCTCCTCGCGGGTGGCAATCTTGCGGTCGGTCGCGACGAGGTTCGCCAGATGCAGCACCCCCAGCAGTTCTTCCCGGCTGACCGTCGCTGTCCCGGGCTTGCCCACGGAAATTCCGGCGGTGACATTGGCGAGCATCGCCGCCTCCGGCAGGGAGGCGCCGGCGCCCAGCGCCACCGCCAACGCGGCCACCAGTGTGTCGCCGGCACCCGAGACATCGGCGACCTCGCGCGCGCGGGTCGGCAGGTGCAGCGCAGGCGCGCCGCGCCGCACCAGCGTCAGACCTTTCGACGACCGGGTCACCAGCACCGCCTCGCAGCCGCTGTCGTCCAGTGCGCGGTGCCCGGCGCGGTCGGCGCCGATGTCGTCGCTCGCGTCGATCCGCGTCGCCTGCTGCACCTCGAGCTCGTTCGGCGTCAGGACGGAGGCACCGCGGTAGGCCCTGAACTCGCCGCGCTTCGGATCGGCGATCACCGTGCGTCGCGCCGCCCGGGCCTGCGCCAGTACGCCGTGCAGAACAGCATCGCTCAACACGCCCTTGGCATAATCGGACAGCACGACGACGTCGGATGTCGGCAGCAGGTCGGCGAAATGCCGCAGCACGCACGCCGCGGCGGGCTCGTCGATCGGCGTGGTGGTCTCCTCGTCGAGCCGCAGCAACTGGTGATGACCCACCATGAAGCGCGTCTTGGCGGTGGTCGGGCGGCCTGCGACAGCGACAAGCCGCGCGACCACCCCGCTGCATCCCAGAAGGTGCGTCAGCTCCGCGCCATCCGCGTCCTCGCCTATCACGCCGATCAGTGTCGCCTGCCCACCAAGCGTCGCGACGTTCAGCGCCACGTTCGCGGCACCGCCGAGCGTCGCCCGCCTGGCGCTCGGCCGCAGCACCGGGATCGGTGCCTCGGGCGACAGGCGGCTCGCGCTGCCGCTGACATAGCGGTCGAGCATCACGTCACCCAGCACCAGCACACGCGCATCGCCGAAGCTGCGGACCGCCCGCGCCAGTTCCGCATCGCCGGGCCGCGGCGCCACGCCGTCCATGTGCGACAACCCACTCATCCGAGGTCTCTGGAGTCCGGCGACCGATATCCCATGTGGCGTGATACCACGCAACGGCAGCGGTATTTGCGCGTAAATCGGCAAAAGTGGGTTCCCTCGCAATCGTCTTGCGAGTAGTTTGACTGTGCCATCACATTGCTTGACCAGAACTATTCCCCGCCGTCCGGAGGCATCGTGAAATACCTTCCCCCGTTCGATCTGATCAGGCGCATGGTGGAGGTCTCGACGGTGAGGGGCGAGTTACGCGTCAGCCTCTCGTATGACGACTTCATTGCCATTCTACGGATGATGATTTCCGGCATCGTGGTCGACGAGGCCTGGTATCTAAAGGAACACGAGGACATCGCCCGGGCGATCGCCGACGGCGGCGTGGCGTCGGCGCGGCAGCACTTCCTGGACGATGGCTATTTCGAAGGCAGGCTGCCGTTCCCGATGCCGGTCGACGAGCGATGGTATCTTGAACACTATCCGGACGTCGCCGAGAGCGTTCGCAAGGGCGTTGTCGGCTCGGCGGAGCAGCATTTCGCCGAGGATGGCTATCGCGAGGGGCGTCTGCCTTATGAGCTGTAGGCGCTTGCGGCAACCCGCTGATATGCCGTACGGGGCGACGAGTTGGCGCGCCAGTTGGATCTTGCCGTAGTGCAAAGACAGGGCGGGACGCACCGGGGCAGTTGCGTGACGAACGGGGGCACATAGTTGGCATTCCGGCCAAGACAGCCGCGAGCACGCTCTTCGGACAGAGCGTCGGTTGCGCCGGACGCGGGCCATCCGCCACAGACCGACGATACCTCCGGTCGCCGTCGGCGGCGCCGGTTGGAGCAGGCCGAGCCGCCGGCTATCCGGATCGATATCGATCCCGCGATCAGCGCCGGTTACATCCACGACCGCTACGACCTGCTGGTCCGCGGGCGGGTCGTGTCGGACGTGCCGGTGGAGGAGATCGCCATTCGGCTGGACGATGCGGTCATCGGCCGCGTTCAGTTCGGCAAGTCCGATCAGGCGCCACAGACCAGTACAGCGGATGACGGCACCGGCATCCAGCAGGTGTTCCACATCAATGTACCGCTGCGGCGTGCCGAGGCGCACCGGATGTGCACCTGCGTCGTAGCCGCACGCTCACAGAACGGCGACACGCACGAACAGAGCTTCGACCTATCGGTCGATCCATCCAGCACCGTTCCGGTCACGGTCGCTTCCGGCCCGACGCGCGCCGCGCAGAGTTACGCCCATGTGCGGCCGCCGGTGGTGCTCTATGTCGAGCGCGCGGCGCTGGACGAAGCGGGCCAATTGCTGGTGCACGGCTGGGCGGTATCGCTCACCGCCATGGTGGCGGTGCAAGTGTTCCTCGACGAGGTGCGCATCGGCGGCGCGCAACTCGGCGGGCAGCGCGACGACGTAGGTTCCGCCTTTCCGGCCTATCAGAATGCGCGACTGTCAGGCTTCACGCTGTCGCAACGCATCGACGAGACGCCGTCTGACCTGTCCGCCGTGCGCGTGCAGGCGATCAGCATGAACGGGTTCCTGCATGAGGCGGTGCTGCCGGTGGAGCGCGTCGGCGCGCTGGCGCCGGCGCTCGAGGCGGCGCCACCGGAGCAGATGCCGCCGCCCATATCGCCCATGTTGCAGCAGCCGACCTATCGCCTTGTGACGGGATTCTCGATTGGACCGGACCTGCCGTCGCTGCTGGCCACGCCGGCGACGGCACCATCGTTTGCCCGCGACCCGCGGCGGGACATCCGCTTCTTCTGCGATGAGATGGACCTCGATGCCGACGGCCGCCTGAGCGTGGTCGGCTGGGCGGTCTGTGCGGTCGGCGTCTCGGCGATCGTCGTGCATCTCGACGACCAGGAGATGGGCGAAGCGGAGCTTGGACTTCCCCGCACGGACGTGGGCGACGAATACCGCCACATCCCGATGGCGCGCTATGCGGGGTTTCGCTTTGCCAGGTCACTTGGCCATGTGCCTGACGGCGAACACCGCATCCACGTGGTGCTGCGCAATGGCCTCGACGACACGCGGGACGAAGTCCGCACGGTCCTGATCGAGCGCGCGCCACCTCCCCCATCCCCGACGGAATTCCGCCTGGAGATCGATACGCCCACGGTGGTTGCCGGCACGATGGTCGAGCCGGTCACCGGACGGCTGACCATCGAAGGATGGGCGCTCTCGCGCTCGGGCATTACCGGCATCGAGGTGCTGCTCGACGATCAGCGGCTTGGCGATGCGCACTATGGCCTCGCACGACAGGATGTCGGCACGGCCTTCCCCGACTGGGTGGACTCGCTGCGCAGCGGGTTCGCGTTCCACTGCCCGCCGCGCAGCCTGCGCAACGGCGAACACGTCGTGCAACTCGCCATCCGCGCGCGCAGCGGGGACGTGCTGAACCATCGCTTCACTGTTGTGGTCCGCAAGTCCGAGGAATTTGCCGATGGCACGACCATCCGTCGGCGCATGACCCAGGTGGAAGCCGATGTATCGGAGGAGGTGCTGAACGTCCTTGGGCATCGTCCCGGGTTCCGCCTGCTGCTGCGCCAGGATGCCGCGCTCGATCCTGAAGGACTGCTGGCGACGCTGGAATCGTTGCGGACGCAGGTGTATCGCGACTGGCGACTGGAGATACTGGCAAGCGATGCCGACACCGGGCGCGCGCTCGGCGCGCTGGTCGCCGAGGCGGCGGAAGATCTGGCTGAAAGAATCGACGTGATCGATGCGTCGGACGAGGCGACACTGGATCAGCCGATCGGCAGCGCCGATCAGTCGATGACGTTGCGACTGGTCGGTTTCCTGTCCGCGGGCGATCGACTGGGCTGCGACGCGTTGCTGCGGATGGCGCTGGCCAGCGGACTGCATCGAGATGCGGACATGCTGTACGCGGACGAGGTGCGGTCGAGTCCTGTGAGCCGCGAACGCGAGGCGTTCTTCAAGCCGGACTTCTCGCCCGACCTGCTGCTCTCGACCAACTATATCGGCCGCCCGTGGTTCGCCTCGACGGCGCTGCTTGGTCGAAGCGGCGTGACGACGCGCGATCTGTTGCAGGCCGGCGAATACGATGCCGTGCTGCGGTGCGTAGAGCAGGCGGTGCGGGTGCAGCACGTGCCCGCTTTGCTGTGCCAACGCGGTGCGTCGCGGATCGACGATGCGGAGATGGAGGCGGCCGCATTGGCGCGCGCCGCGGCGCGACGCGGTATCGCGGCCGAGGTGCTGGCGGGTGCGGCACCCGGCGCATGGCGGCTGCGGCGCACGCAGCCGGCAACCGGCATGGTGTCGATCATCATCCCGACCTGCGCCGCGCGCGGCTATATCGAGACCTGCATCATGTCGCTGCGCGAGCGCACGGCCTATCGCAATTTCGAGATTGTCTGCGTCGACAACATCCCGGACAGCCAGGTCGCGTGGAAGATCTGGCTGCAGCAGAACGCGGACCGAGTGGTGCCGATGCCGGATGCGTTCAACTGGTCGCATTTCAACAACCGCGGCGTGGCGGCGGCGTCCGGCGAATATCTGCTGTTCCTGAACGACGACATCGAGGTGACGCAGGCCGACTGGCTGGACGTATTGCTCGAACACGCACAGCATCCGGAGGTGGCGGTTGTCGGGCCGCAGTTGCTTTATCCCGACGGCAAGGTTCAGCACGCTGGCATGTTCCTCGCCACGCGAGGCACCGCGCGCCACGCGTTCCGCTTCGCCGCGGGCGACGAACCGGGCTATTTCGGCCTGGCGCTGACCCAGCGCAACGTCATCGCGGTGACCGGTGCCTGCATGCTGATGCGCCGCGGTGTCTATCAGGCGCTTGGCGGCTTCGAGGAAGCGCACGAGATCATCAACAACGACCTCGACTTCTGCCTGCGCGCGCATCTGGCGGGTCAATCGATCGTGTTCACGCCGCACGCCTCGCTGGTACACCACGAGGCGGCCAGCCGTGACCGGTTGAAGGACGTGTTCGACAGCGAGCATTTCGAGGCGCGCTGGAACACGCTGTTCGCCGCCGGCGATCCGTACTTCAATCCGCATCTGTCACGCCATTCGGACGACTACCGGCCGGACGATGAACCGGTGGAGACGATCTTCGCCGGGCATCCGCTGTTCCGCCATGCGGACATCAAGCGGATCCTGGTGGTGAAGGTCGATCACATCGGCGACTTCGTGACCGCGATCCCGGCGATGCGCCGGTTGAAGCAGATCTTTCCAGCCGCCGCGATCCACGTGCTGGCGAGCCGCGCCGCGCGTGCCTTTGCCGAGATCGAGGACTGCAACGACGAATTCATCGAGTTCGAATTCTTCCATTCCATATCGGGGCTGGGGCCGAAGCAGATCAGCGAGGCGGAGTACCAGGCGCTGCGCGATCGGCTCGCGCCCTATCGCTTCGACATTGCCGTGGATCTTCGCAAACATCTCGATACGCGCGATGTGCTGCGCTACACGCCGGCACGATTCCTCGCCGGTTATGACCATATGGGGCAGTTCCCATTCCTCGATATTTCGCTCGAGTGGGAAGGCGACAGGCACCTCCAGCGCAAGCGCAGTCATGTCACGGACGATCTGATCAACCTGGTCGAGGCGATCGGCACTGCGGGTGCGGCTGACCGCACGCGCCTCGCGCTGGCGACACCTGAAGCTGCACCGCCCGCATTCCTGCCGGACGACGCAAGTGCATTGTTCGATCGGCCGGTGGTGGCGGTACATCCCGGCGTCGGCAATCTCATGCGGCAATGGCCGGCCGAACACTTCGCCTCCCTGATCGACCTGCTGGTGGAGAAGAACGCGGTCAACGCGGTGTTGATCGGCGGTCCGGAAGAGGCGGAGCTGGCCGAGGAAGTACTCGCCAGGATCGCCAACCGCGCTGCGGTGGCATCGGTGGTCGGCAAGACGCCATTGCGCCAGCTTCCCGATCTGCTGCGCGCCTGCGCGCTGTACGTCGGCAACAACTCCGGACCGAAGCACATTGCCGCGGCACTTGGCGTGCCGACGATCGGCATCCATTCGGGTGTCGTCGATGCGATCGAATGGGGTCCGATCGGGAGCCGTGCCGTCGCCGTTCGGCGCAACATGACGTGCAGCCCATGCTATCTCGCGCGGCTGGAGGACTGTCCGCGAGGCTTCGCGTGCATGCGCGGGCTCGAGCCGACCGCGGTGCAGGAAGTGTCGGAGTTGTTTCTCGCCCGCCCGGTCGAAAGGCGTGCCGCCGACCCGCTGGTCGAGCCTACACCGGCAGTCGCGCCGCGGCCGGAGGTCACAGCGAAGCCAAGGCGCGCCCGGCGCCGCCAGGTGTCGTCTGCGTCGGCCGATTAGCGTCAGCGCGTTGCCACCATGCCGCGTGGCCGGTATGACCGGTGCATGGACGACGATGCACTGATCGCACTTGCCGCGGCACTTGCACTGGAAGCAGGTGCCGCCATTCTCGCGGTTCGCCGGCGCGGCTTCGACGTGGTGCGCAAGGAGGACCGCTCGCCGGTGACCGAGGCGGACCATGCGGCCGAAGCGATCATCGTCGCCGGGCTGCGCGAGGCGGTACCGGACATTCCCGTCATCGCCGAGGAGGAGGTGGCGGCGGGCCACATCACGCAACCGACAGCAGAATACTGGCTGGTCGATCCGCTGGACGGCACACGGGAATTCGCCGCCGGCAACGACGAATTCGCGGTGAACATCGGCCTGGTGCGGAACGGCAGACCTGTGCTGGGCGTCGTGGCGATCCCGGCGGCCGGCGAACTGTTCGGCGGCATCGTCGGCCGCAATGCGTGGAAGCGTGCGGGATCAATACAAACTACGGTCAGTGCGCGGTTGCCGCCGGAGGAAGGCCTGACGGTGTTGGCCAGCCGCTATCACGGCAGCAGCACACGGCTCGACGAATTCCTGCGCGACAAGCGGGTGGCGAAGCTGATCAACTTCGGCTCAAGCGTGAAGTTCTGCCGGCTGGCGGAAGGGATCGCCGATCTCTACCCCCGCTTCGGCCGCACCATGGAGTGGGACACCTGCGCCCCTCAGGCGGTACTGGAAGCCGCGGGCGGCACCGTGCGCCTGATGGACGGCGAGGAATTCCGCTACGGCAAGCCAGGCTGGGAGAACCCGCACTTTGTCTGTACCGGGCGGCTGCCGTCATAGTTCAACGTTCGAGCGCGTGCCCTTGGATCACTGCCCGCGGGCAAGCCGCCGCTCCATGCTGCGGCCATAGGCCGACATGGCATAACAGCACACGAAGAACACCAGCGCGGAGAACACATAACCCTCGGTGGCGAAACCGAGCCAGGCCGGATCCTTCAGCGCCAGCTCCACGG
>JANWJK010000154.1 GCA_025452005.1 Acetobacteraceae bacterium
GACGATCGGCAGGCTGGGCACCTGCGCCTGCTCGGCCAATTGGGCGAGTTGAAGCTGCGCCGCGGGACGCTGGGTATCGAGGCTCGCCAGCAGCACGCGCCGGCGCAGCCGCTCACGCAGCCGCAGCGCGAGCTTGCCCGAGGTGGTGGTCTTGCCGGAGCCCTGCAGCCCCACCATCAGGATCGGGATCGGCGCCGCGGCGTTGAGGTTCAACGGGACGGCCCCTTCGCCGCCCAGCGCCTCGACCATCACGTCGTTGACGATCTTGACCACCTGCTGGCCGGGGGTGACCGAGGAGAGCACCTCGGCCCCGACCGCGCGCTCGCGCACCTTGGCGACGAAGTCGCGCACCACCGGCAGCGCCACATCGGCGTCCAGCAGCGCCAGGCGGACCTCGCGCAGTGCCTCGGTGACATCGGCCTCCGACAGCGCGCCACGGCCGCGCAGCCGGTCGAACACTCCGGAAAGCTTATCTGACAGCGCCTCGAACACGGCCCAACTCCAACGAACGAAGCGCCGCTGCGCGAACCCTCGCGGAGCGGCGGAGCCCCCGCGTCAGGCGGGGACCGGGTGGTGCTACGATACCCGGATGGGCGGGCTTATGCGAGCGGAGGCATCGGAAGTCAACGCAACCGTCGCCCCGAACCAGGGTGATCAGGTGAGCGGCCCGGTATCCGCGTGCGAGGCAGCGAAGCAAGCAAGGTTCCACAGTAGAGTCGAGGAGAGCCACCGAGTGCCACCAAGATCACTATGCGCTTCGCGCGGAGCGCCATTTCCCTTCTCGGTGGCTCTCCGTGGCTTTGAACCTCGGTGACCTCCGTGTGGAACCTTGCCTTGCCGAACGCGCACCAGGTCCCGCGCCTCCCGCAAGAGCGGCTCAGGCAAAGTTACATTGGTGGGCTTACGTGGCGCCGAGCGCGCAACACGCCGGGCCTCGTCCGACACAGTGCGCGGCATGCCCGTCTCCATTGCCATTGCTCATGGGCATACCATGCGCTTGGGGCTCGGCAACGTCCCTCACGACCCCGCCCGTTCCGCCCGCTGCCGTGCCTGCACGAACGCCCGCAGTACCGCGTTGATGCGCGTCTGATAGCCAGGACCATGCGCCTTGAACCAGCGCAGCACCTCGGGATCCAGCCGAATGTGGATCGGCTCGCGCCGTTCCGGCAGCCCGACATCCACAGTGCTTTCCCAGCCCGCCGGCAGCGCGCCGTCCTCTTCGTCGGCCAGGCGCTCGATATCCGCGGGCGCCATGGCCTCGGCCGCCTGCCAGTCACTCCGGCTTTCGCCGCGGGCGCGCATCGCCTCGATCTGCTCAGCCGAAGCGCGCCTGATATGCTGTCTCTTCACCACGTCTCGCCCTCCTGAACGAGATCAACCGCGTCGCATCGCCGCGCTCAGTCCAGACCACGGCATAGAATTTCGCGCCGATCAGCCCCACGGTGACGGTGCGCCGTTCGCCATCACGCGGCGAGGGGTATGAGATCACGGGCCGGCCATCGAACAGCATCTGGCCATCGATCAGGTCCAGCTTGTGCCGCTCGACGTTGATCGTCCGCTTGTTCTCGTCCCACTCAAAGGGCATCGAGGAATGTGGCCACTCGTATGGCTACATTCAAGGCCAGCAGACCAACGCACACTTACCGCGATTCGGATCGGCGACCTCGTCAGCGGTGGGCAGGTCCGAGCGCAGCAGAAGACCGGCCGGCCCTCCAGGTCGAGCTGCTCAGGTCGGCCAGCGCCGGCAGTGGGTGGCTGGCATTGTCCTGCGCCGAGAAGACTACGGCACTCATTCGCCGCGGCGGACAAAGGCTCGGCCATCCCAAGATCGAGAGCACCGTTCGTTATCTGGGCGTCGATGTCGAAGACGCGCTCTCTCGCCGAGCGCGGCGACCTTGTTGGCCAGCTCCGATCCACCCCGGACCTTCCCGGTATCAGCAAACGGGCGGCGCGCTGGTAGAAGCCATCACCGCGCGGCGCAGAATTTCAGCGAGCCCGCCCTCATCCACCGCGACACACGCGTCGGCTGGCTCGAACCAGCGAGCTTCCCGTTCTTGCTTCTCCGGCCAGTCACTCAATTGGCGCTCGACCAGGAACAGGAACACTACCACCTCGCAGACAATACCACCGCGGGGAGTCAGCCGCTTCTCATAGTGATAGGATCCGATCGGGTGTTTGCCCACGACCTTGCCGAGCAGGCCGGCCTCCTCAAAGGCCTCCCGTGCAGCAACTTCGCGAGGCTTGCGGCCATGCATAGGCCATCCCTTCGGGATCACCCACCGATGGGTTTCACGCGACGTCAGAAGCATTACCTGCGGCTTGCCGTCTTCATCGTAGCGGAAGGGAAGGGCCGCGAACTGGATGTGGCCTTTGGTCTTCGACTTCGTCATAGACGTGGCTACTCGTTCCCACGCAGACGCGTCGGCAGAAGCTCACCCTGGCCCTTGAGGACAGGGTAAGCGGCGGCCGCCACCAGGTGATCGTTGATGCGTTTGAGATCGCGCAGCAGGTCAAGCCGCCACGCGCTGGCTTCGGCCTCCCGCGTTTGCCCGGCGCGAATTTGTGCGAAGTGATCCTCCGTCGCGGACGTCTCGAGTTCGCGAAAGGCCTCCTTCTCCACCGCCAGCATTCGCGCCGCACGCACGTCGGTCGTCATGAACACCGACGCCGCCGCCCGCAGATTGGCCACGAGGCGCGCGACGATGGCGGCCAGCTCATCGGTCTGTTCGCCAGATAGATGGATGTTCCGTTTCAGCCGCTTGACGGCATGGCTGAGGAGGTTCTTGTCCACGACATCCCCGGCGTGCTCAAGGTTGGTGGTGAAGGCAAGAATTTCTTCGATGCGACGCTGGTCGGCGTCGGAAGCCGCGTCAGGGTCCAAGCCGGTAAGATAGGCCCTGATCGCGCTGTTCAGCCGATCCAGTACGTCATCCATTCTCCTGGCCTCCGAGACCCGCCTCCGGTCGTCGGTTGCAAACGCATCCAGTGATGCGTGCAGCATTGATTCGAGCACGTCGGCCAGGCGCAGCGCCTCCCGTGTGGCCGCACCGATCGCGACCACCGGAGTCTCGCGTGCCGCTTCATCCAGATAGAGTGGGCGTGACGGGTCCTGTGCATTGATGCGTGCCGGGAACAGGCGCCGCAGCAACGAGGCATAGTAGGGCAGCACGGGAAAGAACAATGCCGCCAGCACCAGATTGAAGAGGAGGTGAAAGCCGGCAACCGCGCGGGCGGGATCGGGCACAATGGTGACCATCCACGGGCCGAGCTTCGGCAACAGGGCCAGACCCAGCACCACACCGATCAGCCGCGTACCGAGGTTGCCCGCCGGCACGCGGCGTGCGGCGGCATCCGATCCCCCCTCCATTTCCAACATCGGGTTGAGTGCAGTCCCCAGATTGGCACCCAGCACCAACGCGAATGCCGCGTCGGGCGGCACCACGCCCTTGGCGGCGAGCGACATCACCAGCAGCACGATCGCAACCGAAGAATGCGCCGCCCAGGTCAGTCCGGCAGCGACGATCACATCCAGCCATGGCTGTGTGGCGATGGCGCCCAAAAGCAGGCGCAGGCTGGGCGCATCCTCGAACGGCGTGATGAGATAGAGCAACTGTCGAAGCGCCAGCAGCATCAACCCGAGTCCGATCGCAACCCGGCCGAGATCATGCGTCCGGCTCGTCTGGCTGCGCTGGAACATCAGCACGCCGATCAAGATCAGTGCGGGCGTAGCGGCCGAGAGATCGAATGACAGGAGCTGAACGATCAGGGTGGTGCCGACGTTGGCTCCGAGCATGACGGCGAGCGCCGGAACGAGGTCCACCAGACCACCGGCGGCAAAGCCCGCGACCATCAGCCCCGTCGCCGTGCTGCTCTGCAAGAGCGCCGTGACGCCGACACCAGTGAGAAATGCCCTGGCCGGCGTGCGGAGGGCAGTGCCCAGAGCGGTCTGCAACCGCGCGCCGAACGCCCGCTGTACGCCGGTCTGCACCATGCGCACGCCCCACAGCAGCAGCGCAACGCTGCCGGCGAGGTCCAGCAGCGTCATAGGAAAATCAAACCCAGCCATTCGCCAACATCTCGGCCATCCATCCGATAAGTCAACTTCCTGACCATTTGCCAGGTCGATCCAGCCAAATTCATCGGTAGCCCATCTGGACAAGTTGTCGAGTGATCGACTCGCCCGGTGGGTTTCCGTGACATTCGGTATCCCGCATCGAGAGTTGACGATAAGCTGAGCAGGCGCATGAGGGGGCACACACGCCATGATTACGCGACGCGGCGCGACGCTGGGCTTCGGCTCTTTGCTGCTGGCAAGAGGCGCCATAGCACAGGAGATGCCGAAGCAAGGCAGGCGCGACTGGGCGAAGGACATCCCGGTGATGCGCATCGGTTTGCTGGGTGGTGAGAACGACGCCGACCGGCTGGCGCGAGTCGATGGCTACAAGAAGCTGATGGAGGCGACCTTCGAGGTGCCGGTAAGGTTGCTGGTCGCCGCCGACTACGCGGGGGTGATCCAGGCGTTCGCCGCGAAGCAGCTCGAGAACGCGTACATGAGCCCCGCCGCCTACGCCTCGGCCTGGCTGGAGAGCAATGGCGACGTGGTGCCTCTGGTGGTGACGCAGGAGCAGGACGGCAGCAACTCCTATGTCTCGGTGATGTATGTGCGTGCTGACAGCGGCATCACCTCGCTCGCCGAGATGAAGGGGCACTCGTTGGCCTGGGCCGACCCGAACAGTGCCTCGGGCTACCTGATCCCGCGCGCCGAGTTTCGCGCCCAGGGGATCGATCCCGAGTCGGGCAAGTACTTCAGCCGTACCGGCTTTGCCGGCGGGCATGAGCAGGCGGTGGTGGCGGTGCTGAACCACCAGTACGAGGGCGGCGTCACCTGGACCTCCGGCGTCGGCGACCCCGCGGTCGGCTACACGCGCGGCAACCTGCGCATGATGGTCGACAAGAAGATGCTCGACATGAAGGACCTGCGCATCATCTGGAAGTCGCGCCCGATCCTGAATGGGCCACTGACTGTGCGGAAAAGCACACCGGCGAGCTACCATGCCGACATGCTGGCCTTTCACCTCGCGCTGCCGACCGCGCATCCGGACATCTACCACACGTTCGACATGGGCAGCGGCAAAGGGTGGGTGCCCGTGAAACATGAGGATTTCCAGGTGTTCATCGACATGCTGCAACAGGAGGCGGCGCAGCGCCGGCGTCGGTGACCGACGTTGCCGCCACCGAGGCTGCCTTCCAAACTCGGCGACGCGCGCGACGCATCTCCGGCCTGAGCGCAGGTTTCGTGCTTATTGCGGCGCTGCTGCTCGCCGCCTGGGTGTCCGAAGCGTATCCTTCTTCGCTGATCGCCGGTGCACCGAGGATCGGCGAGTATTTCGGCAAGCTGTTGCCCGATCTGCGCCTGCCGCTGCTGCTTGCCGGCACCCAGGCGCAGGGCTCGTTGGCCTACTGGATGTACCGGCTCGACATCTGGCTCTGGCTGCTGTTCGAGACCAGTCAGATGGCGGCGCTGGCGACATTGAGCGGCGCGGCCGTCGCGCTGTTGTTGTGCTTTCCCGCCGCGCGCAATCTCGCCCTCGGTCGCAGCTCGTACTTCTTCTTTCGTCGCGCGCTGGAGCTGTTCCGCTGCGTCCCCGACATCGTGTATGCGCTGATCCTGGTATGGACGTTCGGCGTCGGTCCGCTCGCCGGCATCCTGGCGATCGCACTGCACACGGTCGGTGCGCTGGGCAAGCTGTTCGCCGAGGTCGTCGAGAATGCCGACATGGGCCCGTGGGATGCGATACGCGCGACCGGCGGCAATTGGGCCAAGTGCGTGCGCTTCGGGATCCTGCCGCAGGTGGTGCCGAATTTTCTCTCCTATGTGCTGCTGCGCTTCGAGACGAACGTGCGCGGCGCAACCGTGATCGGCTTCGTCGGCGCTGGCGGAATTGGCCAGGAACTCTACGCGGTGATCAGCTTCAACTACTACCAGGAGGTCGGTGCGATCATCGTGCTGATCATTCTGACGGTGAGCGCGATCGACCTGACGTCGGAGAAGCTGCGCAGGCGCGCGATCGGCGGAGCGATGCGGTGACCTCCGCGGTAGACATCGCCAACCTCCGCGCCCGCTTTCCGCGCGCCTTCGGCCTGTCGGTGCTGACGCGTACGCTGCACGTGGTCGGTGCAGTGCTGTTCGTCGCATGGCTGGTGGCGCTGTGCATCTGGTTCGACATCACGCCGGCGCGCCTGTCGCGCGGCATTTCCGGGCTGTTGGTCATCCTGCGCCAGATGGTTCCGCCGAGCCCGGGGATGCAGTGGCAGGACATCCTGCAAGGCCTGGCGGAAAGCGTCGCGATGGCGTTTCTCGGCACGTTCGTCGCCGCGGCGATCGCCGTGCCGCTGGGCTTCCTGGGCGCGGGCAACGTGGTGGTGAACGCGCTGGCACACTTCTCGATCCGCCGCGTGTTCGACGGGTTCCGCGGGGTGGACCAGCTCATCTGGGCGCTCGCGTTTGTGCGCGCCGTGGGGCTGGGGCCGCTCGCCGGCGTCCTCGCGATCACGGCCGCCGATATCTGCGTGCTCGCCAAGCTGTTCGCCGAAGCCATCGAGAATGCCGATCGGCGGCAGACCGATGCGATCGAGGCAGTTGGCGCGCCACGCCTGCTGATGATGCGGTTCGGGCTGCTGCCACAGGTGCTGCCCGTGCTGCTGGCGCAGGTGCTCTACGCATTCGAGAGCAACACGCGCAGCGCGGCGATCCTGGGCGTGGTAGGGGCCGGAGGCATCGGACTGCAGATCGCCGAACGGATCAGAGTGCGGTACTGGGATGAGGTTTCGTTCATCATTATCTTGATCCTGATCACGGTGGCGCTGATAGATCAGGTGTCCGCGCGGATCAGGCGACTTCTGATCGCGTGAGGCAAGAAACGTCGGGAGGGGAACATGGTCAGCTTGCATCGAATCGGCCGTCGGCTTGGCGGAGTAGGCGTGGCGATCGGGCTTAGCGCAGTCGCATTTGCGCACGCGCAGGCGCAGCGCCAGCTCGTCATGTATTGCAGCGTGGACGAGAAGTGGTGCCGCGCCATGGCGAACACCTACCAGAAGGAGACCGGCGTCCAGGTCGACATGACCCGCATGAGCGCCGGCGAAACCTACGCGCGTGTCCGTGCCGAGAAGGAAAATCCGCACGGCGACATCTGGTGGGGCGGCACCGGCGATCCGCATCTCCAGGCGGCCGACGAGGGCGTCACCGAAGCCTACCAATCGCCGATGCTGCCCAAGCTGCGCGACTGGGCGCAGCGTCAGGCGGAGCGCTCGCACAACCGCACCGTCGGCATCTACCTCGGCGCTCTCGGCTTCGGCTACAACACCGAGGACATCAAGAAGCGCAAGATGACCCCACCCGCCTGCTGGGCTGACCTGATCAAGCCCGAATACAAGGGTGAGGTGCAGATGGCGGATCCCAACTCATCCGGCACGGCCTGGACGATGCTCGCGACCATGGTGCAACTCATGGGCGAGGACAAAGGCTTCGACTACCTCAAGGCGCTGCACAAGAATATCAATGAGTACACCAAGGCCGGCGCCGCGCCGGCACTCGCCGCCGGGCAGGGCGAGACCCTGGTTGGCATCGCCTTCCAGCACGATGTGATCGATGTCGCCAAGCACAACAAGCCGGTAGCGGTGGTCTCTCCCTGCGAAGGCACCGGCTACGAGATCGGCTCGATGAGCCTGATCAAGGGAGCGAAACACCTGGATGAGGCGAAGCAGTTCTACGACTGGGCGCTCAGCGTTCCGGCGCAGTCGATCGCCGCACCGAACGGCAGCTACCAGATTCCCTCCAACCCGGAGACGCCGGTGCCCCCCGAGGCACCCGATCTCAGCAAGATCAAGCTGATCGAATACGACTTCGCCAAGTATGGTTCATCCGCGACGCGCAAGCGCCTGCTGGACAAGTGGACCACCGAGGTGAAGAACGCGCCGAAGTAGCGACGCGTCCGCACGCCGTCACCAGCACGCCGCGACATGCAACGGCCGCCACGCTTTCCGCTCATCTGGGTTGCCATCGGTGCCGCGGCGCTGCTCGCGGTGCCGTGGTACGGCCTGGACGACCGCCTCTCTGCGCCGGCCCTGTTTGCGGGCGTGCCATGGCTGTGGCCACTGGCACTGCCTTTGCTGCTGAGTCTCTGCGCCGTGTTCGGCCGGCCGCGACCGCACCTGCTGATCGCCGCAAGCGCCGGCGGCCTGCTCTGGCTCGTCCTGCAAGGCCTGTTGATCATCCACCGAGGCTGGACCTACGCCTGGCTGATCGAGCTGACCGGCGGCAGCGGACCGACGCAGCCGGCGATGGGTTGGGGCGCCGCCGTCTACGCGCTTGCCTGCGTGCTGCTGCTGGCCTACGGGCTCGCGTGCCGCGGCTTCTGCAAAGGCGACGTGTTCGTCGCCGCCACACTGCTCGTCGTCGTCGGCCTCATCGCACTGTTCGTGTTCTACCCGGTGCTGTGCATTCTCGCCTCCGCCGTGCGCGACAACGAAGGTGGCTTCGCGCCCGAGCAATTCCTCGCCAAGCTGCTCAGTCCGTCGATTTGGAGCCTGGCCTGCCTGACCGGAGCGCATGGCTGCGGTGTCGCCTGGAACACGGTAGCGGTGGCGGCGCTGGTCGGGGTGTTGACCACGCTGCTCGGACTCGCCTTCGCGCTGGTCGCGCTGCGCACGCACATGCCGATGAAGCCGCTGCTGCGCGCACTGTCCATCCTGCCGATCATCACGCCGCCCTTCGTCATTGGCCTGGCGCTGATCCTGCTGTTCGGCCGCGCCGGTATGATCACCATGTGGATCGGCAACCTGTTCGACATACCTCGCAGCCGTTGGATCTACGGCGTCCCCGGCATCACCATCGCGCAGGTCCTTGCCTTCACGCCGATTGCAATGCTGGTGCTGCTGGGCGTGCTGCAAGGCGTGGCGCCAAGTCTGGAGGAGGCATCGCAGACCCTGCGCGCCTCGCGCTGGTACACCTTCCGCAGCGTCACCTGGCCGCTGATCCGCCCCGGCCTCGCCAACTCGTTCCTGATCGGCTTCATCGAAAGCATGGCGGACTTCGCCAATCCGCTTGTGATCGGCGGCAACTTCAACGTGCTGTCCACCGACATCTTCTTCGCCGTGGTCGGCGCATCGCACGACCAGGGTCGCGCCGCGGTGCTGGCCATCGTGCTGCTGGCCTTCACGCTGACCGCCTTCGTCGCGCAGCGTTTCTGGCTCGGCCGGCGCAGCTACGCGACGGTGGGAGGCAAGGGTCACGCCGGCATCCCCGCACCGTTGCCCGGCGGTCTGCGCATCGCCTGCTACGGCGTGATCGTGCCGTGGCTTCTGCTCACCATCGCGGTCTATGGCATGATCCTGATCGGCGGCTTCGTCGTCTCGGTCGGCCGCGACAACACGCCGACGCTGGAGTATTTCTGGACCGCCTTCTCGATCGAGAAGGGCGTCGGCGGCTGGTTCCTGTCCGGCTCCGCCTGGAATTCCTTCATCGTCACGATCGAGATCGCACTGATCGCCATGCCGTTCACCGCGGCCCTTGGGATCCTTACCGCCTGGCTGCTCGACCGCCAGCAATTTCCCGGCCGCCGCACCTTCGAATTCCTCGCGATGATGAGTTTCGCAATCCCGGGCACGGTGATCGGCGTGGCCTACATCCTGGCGTTCAATGTGCCGCCGGTGTCACTGACCGGCACGGGAACGATCATCGCGATCAGCTTCGCCTTCCGCAACATGCCCGTCGGCATCCGGGCAGGGCTCGCCAACCTGAGCCAGATCGACCGCAGCCTCGATGAAGCCTCGCTGACGCTGGGCGCGCGTTCGTTCAGGACGCTGCGGCGCGTGCTGCTGCCGATGCTGCGTCCGGCCGTCGTCACGGCGTTGGTCTATAGCTTCGTCCGCGCCGTCACGGCGGTCAGCGCGGTGATCTTCCTGGTGACCGGCCGCTACAACCTCGCCACGGTGTATATCGTCGGGCGCGCCGATGTCGGTGAATACGGGATCGCAATCGTCTACTCCGCCATGCTGGTGCTGTTCATGATGCTGGTACTGCTGCTGATCCAGCTATTCGTCGGTGAGCGGCGCATCGGACGGCGCGTCGACGTACCTCCGATCGATGCGCCTGCCACCGCGCTGGCCCCGGCATGACCATTCGCGCCGTCGAGTTCCGCGCGGTCAGCAAGCGGTACGGCGCGGTGACCGCGCTGGAAACCATCAGCCTGGCGATCGACCGCGGCACGCTGGTGACGTTGCTTGGCCCGTCCGGCTGCGGCAAGACGACGATGCTGCGCTTGATTGCCGGATTGGAGCAGGCGTCCACGGGGCAGATCATGGTCGAGGGCAAGGACGTCACCCTGCTGTCCGCCACCGAACGCGATGTGTCCATGGTATTCCAGTCTTACGCTCTGTTCCCCCATATGACGGTACTGGAGAACGTGTGCTACGGGCTGCGCGCCTCCGGCATACGCAAGAGCCGGGCAGTGGAGCTGGCCCAGGCGAAGCTGTCGCTGGTCGGGCTGTCCGGCTACGGCGCGCGCCTGCCGAGTGAACTGTCGGGCGGACAGCAGCAGCGCGTCGCGGTGGCGCGGGCGATCGTGCTGGAGCCGAAGGTGCTGCTGTTCGACGAACCGCTGTCCAACCTGGACGCCAAGCTGCGCCGTCATGTGCGTGAGGAAATCCACGAGCTACAGCGCAGCCTGTCGCTCACCGTGATCTACGTGACGCACGACCAGCAGGAGGCGCTGGCGATCTCCGACCGCATCATCGTGATGAGCATGGCGCGCGTTGCGCAGGATGGGACGCCGCGCGGACTCTACGAGCAGCCGAACAGCCACTTCGTCGCGGACTTCATCGGCGATGCGAATATCGTGCCGGTAGTGATAGAAGGCCGCCAGAACGAGTTGGCGTCCGTCCGGCTTGGCCCGCTGCAACTCACGTTGCCTCACCACGGCGCCGTTGCAGGTCCAGCCGAGCTGTCGATACGGCCGCAGGCGGTGCTGCTGTCGCGTGGCACCAGCGGATTGAGCGGGCGTGTGGAACGAGCAGCCTATCTCGGCAGCCACATGGAGTACTGGATCACGATCGCCGGGTTGGACAAGGAGTTGTTCGTCATCGCGCAGGATGTCATGGCACCGCTTGGAGTCGGAGACGAGGTCTCCTTGACATTCGGCCGAACCGGCGTTGCACTCGTTCCGCGGGAGCATCTTGAGCTGGGTTAAGGAACCTCTGAACTCCGCTGCGGTGACCACCATCTTCGTCCGTGCCTCACTGCGGTAGTGCAGCAGAAGACGGGCGGCCCTCCGGTTCGGCCTGGTCGAGCAGGCTCGCGCCGGCATTCCGGTTTGGCTGGAGCGCCGAGGCGGTGCGCTGAAGCGGACATTCCGGCGATATAGTCGAGTGGCAACGCGCGACCCTAAACTGCCGCAGCAAGTCGGGCCATGACCCAAAATGCGGCCACCGATCCGATCGAATACCCAGTCGCGGCCGGTCCCCAGGCCGGGAGGCGCAGCGGAACGACACGAATAAGGCGCACCAGGGTCAGAACTGTGGTGACGAAAGCGAGTTGTCCCAGCTCCACGCCGGCATTGAAGGCAAACAACGCCAGCGGAATCTCCCCTTGCGGCAGGCCGACCTCGGCCAGCGCGCCGGCGAAGCCCAGCCCGTGCAGCAGGCCGAAGCTAAACGCCACCAGCCACGGATAGGATCGAGTAACAGCCCCACGACCGGTCTCCCCGCGCACCAACTCGTTGGCGAGAAATACGATGCTCAGTGCGATCGTCGCTTCGACCGGTGCCGTTGGCACATGGATGAAACCCAATGTTGCCGCCGCCAGCGTGATGCTGTGTGCCAGCGTAAACGCTGTGATTGTAGCAAGGAGCTGCCGCAGGCTCTTTACCAGCAACAGCAGGCACAGCACGAACAGCAGGTGATCGATGCCGAACAGGATGTGCTCAACGCCGAGCCCAACGTAGGCACGCAGCACCATGAAGGGCCCCGGCTGCTCGGGCACGATGAAGCTCGGGGCAGAAGGCGTCAGGCGCGCGGTTCGCACGCTGCCGTCGATGCTCTCTACGCGCACCAGCACGTCGGTCAGCGTGGCGTCGAGCCGGTCGATTGCGATCCGCTGGCCCCCCAGCCCATAGGTACAGGTCACCCGCCCATACTCGATGAAGGCACCGCCCGCCTGCATCGTCGTTGGTTGGCCCACGGTGTGGCAGGAGTCAGGCAACCTCGGCTCTATGCCGAGGCGGAACGTCCCGAGCGCGGGAACCTTCCAGGTCATCAGAAAGACATTCGTGGCGACCGCGCGCAGCTCCAGAAAGCCCGGCCGCACCTCGTGTGCGTGCGGACCGTGCAGCGGCAGCAGCAACACCGCGAGCAGACCGAAGAGCACGAAAACGCGTTTCATGGCGATGTGGCCTGGGATCTCTGCACGACGACCCGGTAGCCGGCCAGGAGAGCTTGATACTGTGCCGCCTGTGCGGCGGCGCGGCGGTCAGCGAACCACTCCCGCTCCACGGCCGACCGCACCTGTTCGAATGGCGGCAGCTCCGCCGGTTCGACAGCAGTCACCAAAACCAGGTGCAGCCCATAGGCCGATCGCAGCGGACCCACCCAACGCCCGACGATGGACTGCGCCATCGTCTGTGCGAAGCTTTCGCCGAACTGTGCGGCGACCTGATCGAGAGGCATTCGCGTGAAGTCATCGCCCAACAGCAATGCGTCGCCCTCACTCGAGGCACCCGCCGCGGTGCTGACCAGACGCGCGAGGATCTGCCTTGCGTCGGCCTCCGCGTGTCCGCCCCGGCTCTGGCTTACAAAGATCTGTCGGAACGATATCAGCGGCTGAGTGCGAAACTTCTCCGCGTGAGCCTGGAGATAGGCACGCAGCTCAGCCTCTTGCGGCACGGGCACCGTGTCCTCGAACAAGAACTCCATCTTCTGGCGCAACCGGCGCCGGATGATGGTGTCATCCTTGTCCAGGCCGATCGCGAGCGCGGTGCGATAAAGAATCTCCTCGCGAATGTAATTTTGGATTTGTGCCTCCAGCTCATCCGCGGCGGGCGGGCGATGCCAGGTCCGCGAGAACCCATCCGCCAGGCGGGCAATATCGGCCTCGCTCACGACGATCTGCCTGTCGGCAATGCCGGCGTCCGACGGTCCGCCGCGCCCAAAAATCGCGAACAGCACGCCGCCCAGCAGCAGGAAGTGCAACAATGGCTCGCGTAGCAGCCGGGCCAGCACGAGGCGCTCCTCAGCTCTTGGGCGTGTACCAGATTGGCGATGTGTAAGCGCGCTGCTGTGCGACCATCGGGACCTCCTTCGGCATCTGCACGCCAAAATACCTGGCGTCGTAGGCAGTCCATCGAGGAGTCGGAATTTCCAGCACGCGTGCGTAATAGAATGCCCGCAGAACTGGATTGAAGTCCGGATCGGTCCATACCGTGATCAACTCGGGATCGCCGATGGTGTTGGTCCATGTGGCGTTGGCCACATCGACCGTATCGCCTGCCGGCGGCAGCTTGCCGCTTGCATCCGGTTTGCGGGTCCGGGCGTTGCCCCAGGCAACATCGTAGACCTTCTCCTGCAATGCGCCGTTTGCGTCCTGCCAGCCTTTGACGATCTGGATCCGGTCGAGATTGGCGCCGATCGGATCCTTCAGGGCGGCCACCAGGAAACTCGGGGCCTTGCCTGGCGGGGCGGCTGTGAGATCGCCACCCATCGGCACGCCGCGAGCATAGCCGATCGTGGCAGGACTTCGGGTGTTCGCGTCGCCGGGGTTGAAGTCGAAGCCGCCGAAAAAGCGCACGACCATCCGCGGACCCGTGGTGGCGTACACTTCCTTGCGTTCAAGCGCATCGAATATCGCCGCACGGGTGTTCTCGGTCGCCCATACCGCAGCGTAGCCCGAAGCGACTTGCTCCCAACCCATGATCTTCGCGCTGCCGTCAGGCGAAGCAGCGAACAAGTGAATGGCGCGTGATGAATTTGGCTCGGCCCCCGCGTGCTTGCCAAAGAAGTTGTCCTGGTCGGCCGTCGCCAGCGATGTGTGCGAGTCGGTCGAGCCGATCATCCCGAACTTGAAGGGGTTCACGCCGAGTTCCTGTTCGAGCCTGAGACCCAGCTTGAGGCCAGAGCGCGCGTATTCGTATTGCAGCATTTCAGGCTTCTTCAGCTCTGTCAGGTCGAGATTGCCCTTGTCCCAGAGCTCGAAGCCGGCGAACTCGTCATTCGGCGACATGAAGGGATGCGCCTCGCCGTCGCCCTTGATCTGCGTTACCTCATAGACCGGCTCAAGTCGCGCTCGTGTCTCCGCGTAAGCGCGGGTCAGGCCGCGGCCGTCGAAGTCGACCAGGGCGAACATGCGTCCGTTGGACAGGTTGCCGTTGTGGGGGATAGCAAGCACGTCGCCGCCGGTCTTCTCGGTATAGGCATCGAGGAACTTCCACAGCATGGCAGGGTCCTCGCTGTCGAAGGCGGAAAACGGCACGATCTGGTCCGCCTTCTCCTTGCCGTCGCGAAAGATCACCACGCGATGGAGGTTGTTTCCGCTGTTGTTCGAAGTCCACTCGTAGCCGATCAGCGCGGTAAACCGCCCAGGGGCGTTGTAGTGCTCGGCGATGCTGGTGTAGTTCGTCCACACTGAGCGCGCGAGGTGCTTGTTCATCATCGCCGGCGGTACCGTGCCGGTGCCAACCGAGCGGATTAGCTCGATCGCCGCTTGGGCCGCGCTGTCGCCACCGGCTGCCATCAAGTCGTGCCAGCGCCGCAACGTCGGGTCGGCCATCAGGTTTGGGTTGCCCTTCCTGATCTCCCCGGCGGAGCCCAGTCCTTCGGCGTGATCGGCGACAACCAGGAAATCGAGCGGGCGGCTTAGCCGCGCCGCCTGGCCGGAGCTGGAGACCACCTCTTCGCCGCGCGCGAAACGGTAGGCCGGCTCGGGGCCGAGCGTGTTGCCAAACGCTGCGGCATCCAACGAATTGGCAGTGTGCAGGTGGGTATCACCCCACAGAACACGCCTAGGGTAATCGCGGCCGGCGTAAGGCGAGTAAGCCGGTGCCTTGTAGAGTGCGGCCGCTTCATCCCGGTACAATGTGCCGACGTCGGTGCCTACTTCGCTTGCCGTATCCTGGGCACCCGCCATAGGCGGCCAGAACAGGAGCATCTGGAGGGCGAGTGCGGACACCTTTGCTAGGCGCATCCTTCGCATTGGGCGATCCTCCGGGCTGATCGGGCTGCGAGGCATGTTGCGTTGCGCCCGAGGGGCACTCGTCTGGCGCAGATTCGCTTCGTCCATCCAGGATAGTGGACCCGCTTCTCCGGGCAAGCATGCCCACCTTGGTCACTGGTAAACCCAGAACGCCGACAGCATCCGAAAACCTTCACCCCAGCCCGAATTTCAGACCGAGCCCCGCGGTCGTGATTTCCCTTCTTTTAGTTATTATAATTAACATACCTTGACATCCAATATGACCACCACCACCTCCCGCCCCATGTCCGATGCGCCCACCGCCGAACCCCCGGCCGACCCCTTCCAGCTTCTCCCCAAGGCTGTCTACCGCACCGTCGTCGCCGATCTCTACGCCTACGTCCCGCCGCCTCACCTCACCGACCCCGAGCTCATCGCCGAGCGTGTCCACGCCGCGATTGCCGAGATCGCCTCCATGTGCCCCGTCAACGCCGAGGAGGCCACCACCGCCGCCCGCGTCGTCATCGCCGACGCCCAGGCCAGGGAGTGCATCCACGACGCCCGCACGCTCCCCAACGATCCCACCCCCGCCATGAAGTGCCACGCCCAGGCCAACCACTACATGCGCACCGCCAACGCCGCCCGCTCCCTGCTGCTGCGTGTCCAGGCCGTCCGCCGCAAGCGCGAGGCAATCCAGGCCACGTGCGAGCAGGACGCCTGGACCATCCGCGCCGCCGAGGGCCTGCTGCTCGCCGCCGACGGCCAGGCCACCGCCGAACCGCCCCCGCCCCCACCAGAGCCGGAACTTCCCCCACCGGCCACCACCGCCGACGATGACGACAGGTTCGCCCGCTACGACGCGGCCGAGCAGTACGCCGTGATGTACCCAAGGCGCGCCGCCGAGATCCGCGCCTACGGTGGCGTCCCGCCCACCGCCACCTACGGCCCGCCCGATGCCGAGACCGTGCAGGCCCTCATCGCCAGCACCAGCCCCATCCTCCAACAGATCGACCAAGAGTACGCCGCGCTCGCTCCGGCCTGATCGTCGTGCCCGCCCCCGCGATCGCCCCAAGTCGTCATGGCCGGCCGCATGTCCCCGGGCTTGTCCCGGGGATCAGTGCCGGCCATCCACGTCTGCTTTCCGTTCAGCCGAGCAGCGCTGGGTACAAGTCTTGCCAGTCCGGAATCTGTGCCGCCAACAGACGAACCTTCCACGCCCTCGCGTTGGATAGCTGTCCGTATGTCATCGTGATGCTCGAAATACACCAACCGTGTCAGGCAGTAGCGGCGAACGAAGCTGCTTCCTGTTCCCTCCCGATGTTCCCAGACACGACGGATCAGATCATTGGTGACGCCGATTTAGAGCGTTCCATCGCGCTTGTTCGACATGATGTAGACCCATCCGCCCACCCGACGATCATCGGCATGACCAGTCAACAAGGCGTGGATGGCCGGCACCCGGCCGGCCATGACGGGAAAACATCCCACGGCGTCTCATCCAAAGGGCAATGAGACGCGCGCGAGACCCCTCCCGCGACGCCCTTCAGGCGCGCGCGAACTTCACCACCCGCCGCACGCGCCCCCACTCGCCCGGCTGCACCACATAGATGTCGCCGTGAGAGTCTCCCCAGATGCCGTGGCACGACCGGTGGATCGGATCGCCCCAGCGCGCCAGCCGCTCGCCGTCGAGCGTCAGGATGCTGATCATGCCGCCATTATGTTCCGCGACGTAAACGATGTCGTCCGGGTCCACATAGAAGAACGCCGGCCCGATCAGCTCGGTGGGCCACACCTCCAGCAGCTTGCCGGACTGATCGAACACCTGCACGCGATCGTTCTCGCGATCCGCCACCAACAGCCGGCCGCGCCGGTCGATCCACACGCCGTGCGGCAGGTTGAACTGCCCCGGCGCCTTGCCCGGCTCGCCCCACGAGAACAGGTACTTCGCGTCCGCCGAGAACTTGTGTACGCGCGCATTGCCGTAGCCGTCGCTCATGAACATCGCGCCGTCCGGCGCGAACGCGATGTCGGTCGGAATGTTGAACGGCCCGCCGCCATGCGTCACCTTCTTCCACGCCACCGACGTGTAATCGTCGTCCGGCACGCCGGTATTCGATCGATGCCCCTTTACGCCGATCGTCTGGAGCAGCTTGCCCTCGGGCGTGAACTTCATGAACTGCATGTGGTGCCCGTCGGTGAGCCAGGCATTGCCCTCTGTATCGAACCGGATGGCGTGCGGGAAACGGAACATCCCCGCACCCCACGAGGACAGGAACTCGCCGTTGCGATCGAACACCACCACCGGATGCTCGGCGCTGCGGTTGAAGCAATAGATGCGGTCGTGCGGACCGACCGCCACCGCGGCCGGCTTCATCTCGATATTGGCCGGCGCCTTCGCCCAATCCTCATGCACCTTGTAGGTGTATCTACCGCTGCCGACGATCGTTTCCATGGTTTCCTCCTATGTCAGCCCGACAACCTCCGCGAGCGCGTCCACCTGCTCGGCATAGCGCGATACCGGGTTGAGCAGCAGATGGTTGGCGCCCATCGCAACCACGGCCTCCAGCTTCTCCCGCACCTGCTCCGACGTGCCGTGAATGCCCGACGCGTCGGTCCCTGGAGGGTTATGGTACACCTCGGTGAACCAGCGGTGCAGGTCCGCGCGCGCCCGTTCCGGCCGCTCGTCCACGGCCATGAACAGGCGCTTCGAAATCGGGTAGGTCGCGGGATTGCGCCCTGCCTTTTCCAGCGCCTCGCGCAGCAGCGGCACCGACCGGCCAAACTCGGCGATGCTCGACCCGCCCGACCCCATCCACCCATCGGCGATCGCGGCCGCGCGCCGCACCGCGTTCGGATGCCCGACGCCCATCCAGATCGGCAGCGGCGACTGCACCGGCTTGGGCGACATCGTGCCGCCCTCCAACCGATAGAACTGGCCGTGGTAATCCACCTTCGGCTGCGTCCACAACGCGCGGATCAGTTCGATCTCCTCGCGGAAGCGCCGCACCCGCGCCTCCTCGGGCACTTCGAACTGCCGGTAGTGGTGCTCCCGCCCCAGACCCGCGCCAAGGATCGCGCGGCCGTTGCTGAGGTGATCGAGCGTCGCCCACTGATGCGCCACCAGCAGCGGACTGTGGATCGCCAGCACCACCACCGACGCGCCGAGCCTGATGCGCGTGGTCACCGCCGCCGCGTAGGTCAGCGCCACCACCGGATCGAGGCACGTCACGTGGTCCAGCGTGTTCTCGGTCACCCACAGGTCGTGAAACCCAAGCGCCTCGGCACGCTGCGCCACCGCACGCACCGCCTGCACGCTGATCGGATCAGGCGAGCGGTGCGGCAACGACATGCCGAATGGTATCCGGTCCTTCAACGCCATGCTGCGCGCCTCCCAATTCTAGTGCGCCGGCACCGCGCCCTTCGGCATACGCGGCAGGAACAGCGCGAGCGGCCAGATGCACAGCCCCAGCATGCCCAACAGCCAGAATATGTCGAGATAGCTCATGATCCCAGCCTGCGCCTGGAGCACGGCATCGATCGGCGCCAGCGGCGTGTGCCAGCCATAGCCGTTGTAGGCGGTGACGTGCTCGGCCAGGCGCGCATGATGGAACTGCAAGCGCTCCTGCAGCATCGTCGTGGTGAACGACACGCCGACGCTGCCGCCCAGGTTGCGCATCAGGTTGATGAGCGCCGATGCCTCGATGGTGCGATCGGGCGGTACGCCGACATAGCAGACGGCACTCAGCGGGATGAACACGAACGGCAGCCACACCGCCTGCATCATCCGCAGCATCGAGAGGTTCCAGAAGCCGATGCCGAGGTCGAGCTGTGCGCCGGCATAGAGCGCCCAGCCGGTGCCGGCCAGCGCCATCAGGATCAGCCATTTCGGCTGCACCAGCCGCCCCGTGACGACGCCTGCCAGCGGCATCAGGACCAGCGTGGCCAATCCGCCGACACCGAGTGTCAGGCCGGCAGTGCGCGCGTCGTAGTTCAGCAGCGTCTGGGCAAGCTGCGGCAGCAACTGGGTCGAACTGATCAGCAGCACGCCGAACAGGAACATCACCGCGCACGAGATGGCGAATGCGCGAGATCGCAGCAGCCGGACATTCACCGCCGGCTGTGGATGCCAGATCTCCCACACCGCCAGCGTCAGCAGGCTCACCGCGGCGATCACGCCAAGTACGGTGACGAAATCCGACGAGAAGCCGTCGTCGCGCTCGTAACGGTCGAGCATGATCTGCAATGCGCCGAAGCCGAGCACCGTCAGCGCAAAGCCGATGTAGTCGACCCGCAGGCCGCCGGCGAGCAGACGGCGGCGGTCTTGCCGCAGCGCCTCGGGCTCCACCACGAACAACTGCACCAACGTCAGCGACAGGAGCCCGATAGGCAGGTTGATCAGGAAGCACCAGTGCCAGGAGTAGTTGTCGGTCAGCCAGCCGCCCAGTGTCGGGCCGACCGCGGGCGCCGTCACCACCGTCAGGCCATACAGCGCGAACGCCTGGGCACGCTTCTCCGGGCGGAAGGTGTCGGCGAAGATCGACTGTTCGGTCGGTGCCATGCCGCCGCCGCCGATGCCCTGGATCACCCGCGCCAGCAGCATCATCGGCAGCGACGTCGATACCGCGCACAGCGCCGAACCCAGCGTGAACACGGCGACGCAACCCATATAGAAGCGCTTGCGGCCGATCACGTTGGCGAGCCAGCCGCTGACCGGCAGCACGATCGCGTTGGACACCAGGTAGCTGGTGACGATCCAGGTGCTCTCGTCCAGGCTGGTCGCCAGGCTGCCTGCGATGTGGCGCAGCGCGACGTTCACGATGGTGACGTCGAGCACCTCCATGAATGTCGCGACCGACACGATGACCGCGATCAGCCAGGGACTGCGGTCGCCGGCGGCCGAGCGAGGCAGCTTGGGATCGGCCATCAGCGTATGTGCCTTCAGCGCATGTGCCATCAGCGAATGTGGACGTACGGCACCACCGACATGCCGGGCGCGAGCTGATGGTCCTTCACCCGCTCATCGTCGAAGGCGATCTTCACCGGCAC
>JANWJK010000155.1 GCA_025452005.1 Acetobacteraceae bacterium
CCGGGACTGCGGAAATCGGGGATGCCGGACTCGGTGCTGATCCCGGCGCCAGTGAAGATCACGATCCGCTTCGCCTCGTCGATCATCCGCCGCAGTTCGGCAATTCCGGCATCCATGTTTCCGCCTCGCACGCAATCCCCGATATGGTCGCACCAAGCCGCCGCACGCCACAATAGCGCGTTGCGCGGCCATTGCAGCATGGGCAGGATGCACCGAACCGGCGCCTGTCCGCCGCACTTTGGGGGAAACGTCCTTTGCACGAAACCGGCGTGGCGCGCCGAGCCGCCGGGCGCCCGGCCTGGCTGATCGACAGTGCGGATTTCTGGCGCCTGTGGTTCGTCGGGCTCGTCGTGTTCACGGTGCGCTGGGTGGAGACCGTCGCGGTCGGCGTGTTCGTCTATCAGGACACCGGATCGGCATTCATCGTGGCGATGATGACGATGCTGCGGCTGCTCCCGATGGGATTGTTCGGCGCCTTCCTCGGCGCGATCGCGGAGCGGGTGGAGCGGCGTACGGCGCTGATCCTGGTCACCGTCAGCATGGTGCTCACGTCGCTTTCGCTCGCTGTGCTGGCGCATCTGCACCTGCTCGCGGTGTGGCATCTCGCGGTCGCCAGCTTCATCAACGGCATCGGCTGGGCGACCGACAATCCGGTACGGCGGGTGATGATCGGCGAGGCGGTCGGTACGGCGCAGATGGGCACCGCCATGTCGGTCGATGTCGGCGCCAACAACGCGAGCCGCATGGTCGGACCGACGGTCGGCGGCCTGCTGCTCGCCGGCGTCGGCATCGACGGCGTGTTCACCCTCAGCGTCGCGCTCTACGCGATCGCCGTGGTGGCGGCGTGCCGCGTGCGCTATCGTAACAGCTTCCCGCCGAACGCGACGGAATCGGTGCTGGCGCGCATCGCCGAAGGATTGCGCCTGGTCCGCAACGACCGGCGGCTGATCGGCACGCTGACCGTGACGGTGATCTACAACGTGTTCGGCTGGCCGTTCACCAGCATGGTGCCGGTGATCGGCCAGGATCGCCTGATGCTCGGACCCGAGGGCATCGGCATCCTCGCCAGCATGGACGGCGTCGGCGCGTTCGCCGGCGCGGTGCTGATGGCGATGTTCTGCAAGCCACGCTTCTATCGTACCGTCTATGTCGGCGGCGTGTCGCTGTACATGGTCATGCTGATCGTGTTCGCCCTGGTGCCGCTGCCCGCGGTCGCGGGAACGGCACTGCTGTTCACCGGTCTCGGCGGCGCCGGTTTCAGCATCATGCAGGCGACGCTGGTGTATCTGTCGTCGCCGCCGGAGATGCGCAGCCGCATGTTGGGCGTGCTGTCGGTGTGCATCGGCGTCGGACCGGTCGGCTTCGTCGCGCTCGGCTGGCTGGCCGATGCGATCGGCGCGCCCTGGGCCACAGCCGCGACCGGCTGCACGGGCCTGCTGATGATGTTGCTGACCCGGCCGCTGTGGCGGATGATCTGACGCGCACCGGGCAAGGGAGGACGTCATGTCCGCAACCAGCAATCCGCAGCCGATCGTGCACTTTGTCGGCAGCATTCCGCTCGCCGATGCCGAGACCGTGTTCCGGACGCTGTCGGCGGTGGCCGGGCCGCATTTGAAGCGGCTGCCTGACGGCGAGACCGGCATCCGCAAGACCTGGATCAGGTTCCTCCAGGGAGTCCTCGCGGACAACCCGGCGATCGAGGTAGCTGATGTGCCGCCGTTCAAATTCATCCAGTGGGACGGCAAGCTGCTGCGCGAGATCCCGCGACTTCGCATCAAGCCCGGCGCCACGCCCGATCCGGCGACCTTCGAGACCGGCTATGCCAGGATGGCAATCGAATCGTGGGCCGTCTTCGACCGTTTGCAGCAGGCGGGCGTGATCCCCGCCGGCGTGAAATTCCAGATCTCGCTCCCGACGCCGATCGCGCCGACCTACAACAACATGGTGCCCGCGGATCGAGCCGGCCTGCTGCCGGCATTGACCCAGCATTTCATCGGCGAGGTCGAGACGATCGCCAGGGCACTTCCGAACGACCGGATCGCGATCCAATGGGATGTGTGCCAGGAGGTGTTGGCCTGGGAGGGCTATTACGAACAGGGTCCGGTGGACATCCACACCGAGACCATCGACGTGCTGACCAAAATCGGCGACGCCGTGCCATCGGCGATCGAACTCGGCTATCACCTTTGCTATGGCAGCCCGGCGGACGAGCACATGGTGCAGCCGAAGGATGCGGGGATCATGACCGAGATCACCGGCGCGACCGCCGCTGGTGTCAAACGGCCGATCCAGTTCTTTCACCTGCCGGTGCCGAAGCCGCGCACCGACGATGCGTTCTTCGCCCCGCTCGAGACGCTGCGGCTCGGGCCGCGGACCGAGCTCTATCTCGGCCTCGTGCACCACGACGACGATGCAGGAAATGCGACTCGTCTTGCGGCGGCACGACGCCATGTCCGGGTCGACGGTGTCGCCACCGAATGCGGCATGGCCCGCGGCGACCCTGCCCGGCTGCCGGCGCTGCTGGCGGCGCACGTCACAACCGCGGGCCTCGCAGCATGAATGGCGGCGCATGCCGGCGATCCGGTTGCCACCCGCCACGCCGTCGCACATCATCGCCGGCGCCGACAGGCCTGGAGGGTCACGCCCATGACGAGCCTCTCGCCGAACCTGCCGCCCGACAAGCAGCGCGAAATGCTGCGCCAGATGCTCACCATCCGCCGCTTCGAGGAGCGCGCCTCCGACGACTACCGTGCCGGCAAGATCTATGGCGTCGTGCACTGCTATATCGGTGAGGAGGCGGTTGCAGTGGGCGTCTGCACCGCGCTCGATCCGCGCGACCGGATCATCTCGACGCATCGCGGCCATGGCCACTGCATCGCCAAGGGCGCCGACCTGAACCGCATGATGGCCGAGCTGTACGGCCGGCAAACCGGCTACTGCAAAGGCAAGGGCGGCTCGATGCACATCGCCGATTTCGGCATCGGCATGCTCGGCGCCAACGGCATCGTCGCGGGCGGCATCGCGATCGTCACCGGGGCAGGCCTTGCCGCACAGATGGAAGGCAAAGGCGGTGTCGCCGTCTCGTTCTTCGGCGACGGCGCATCCAATGCCGGGCCGTTCCATGAGTGCCTCAATATCGCGGCGACCTGGAAACTGCCGATGCTCTACGTCTGCGAAAACAACATGTACGCCGCGCAGACCGCGGCCGCGGCGACGCATGCTTTGGGCGACGTGGCCGGGCGCGCGGCCGGCTACGGCATTCCGGGTGTCGTGGTGGACGGCAATGACGCGTTTGCGGTGTATCAGGCGGCGAACACCGCCGTGGCGCGGGCGCGCGCGGGCGACGGCCCGACGCTGATAGAGTGCAAGACGTACCGCTGGCGCGGCCACACCGAACGCGCGGGGCAGCCCGATCCGCGCGAGCGGGCGGAGGTCGAGGCGTGGCAGCGCAAGGACCCGATCACGCTGCTCGAACGGCAGCTTCGCGAACAGGGCGAACTCGACGATGCCGGGTTGCGGGCGATGGAGGGCGAGATTATCGGTGCCCTCGAAGCCGCCGTCGCCTTCGCCGAGGCGAGCCCCTTCCCACTGCCTGAGCAGGCGACCAACGACGTATTCGCGGCCTGACGCGAGGATCGAACCATGCGTGAGCTGACCTACAACGAGGCTGCCGTCGAGGCGATCGCCGAGGAGATGCGGCGCGATCCGAAGATCTTCTACATGTCGACCGATGCGCTGCCGCCGTTGCTGAAGGAGTTCGGCCCGACCCGGATCAGGGCGACGCCGATCACCGAGGCGGCACTGACCGGCATGGGGATCGGTGCCGCCGGCTCCGGCTTCCGCCCGATCGTGGACTGGCGGCAGGTGACGTTCTCCTTTGTCGCGATGGACCAGATCGTCAATCAGGCCGCGAAGATCCACTACATGTTCGGTGGCCAGGTGACGTTCCCGATCCTGTTTCGCGCCTCCGTCGGCGGCGGCGGCAAGGTCGCGGCGCAGCACTCGCAGTCGCCGTATTCGATGTTCATGAACGTCGCGGGCTTGAAGATGTTCCTGCCGTCCACGCCGTACGACATGAAGGGGCTGATCAAGACGGCGATCCGCGACAACAACCCCGTCATCTCCTTCGAGTCCGGCCGGCTGATGGCGCGCAAGGGACAGGTGCCGGAGGAGGACTACACGATCCCGCTCGGACTTGCCGATGTGAAGCGGCAGGGCAGCGATGTGACGGTGGTCGCGCTGGCCTGGCTGGTGCACGAGGCGATGGCCGCGGCCGAGACGCTGGCGGCGGAGGGAATCTCGGTGGAGGTCGTCGATCCGCGCACGCTGGTGCCTTTGGATACCGCGACGATCCGCGAGTCGGTGCGCAAGACCGGCCGGCTGGTCATCGCCGACGAGGCCGGGCCGACGGCGGGGTTCTCGGCGGAGATCGCCGCTCTTGCCACCGAGGACGCCGCGACATTCGCGCGCCTGAAAGCCCCGGTGAAGCGGGTCTGCGCCTTGCAGGTGCCGATACCGTACAGCCCGGTGCTGGAGGACGCGGTTTTCCCCGACCGTGGGCGGATCGTCGCTGGAGTTCGAGAGGTGTTACAGGGTCGGGGACATGCCGCGGCCGCGTGACGACCAGAGGCTCAACGAAAGAGAGCAGAAGCCTGAATGCGAACGCCGGGCAGCCGTTCCGGCTCCAACACTCCGTCTCGGCTCACTCGTACGACCGCGGCATAGCCGTCGGCCCCGGGTTCCCGGCAAACCTCGACCTCTGCGCTGGTAAGATCGACGATCCAGAACTCCGGAATGGCGTGACGTGCGTACAGCGCGCGCTTCACGGCGCGGTCGTAGTCCAGACTGGTGTCGGCCACTTCGATCAGGAGCAGTACGTCGGCCGGCCGGGCGTGGGCGCCGCGATAGAAGTCCGCCCGCGGCCTGAGGAGCGCGAAGTCCGGCTGCGGCTCGCTCGCTGAGATCGTCGAGCCGAACAGGGTTCTGCACCGCAGACGCCCCTGGCAACCCGGCGCGAGGCGGTCTTGCGACCTTCGCTCGGGCTTCGTACACTTTCGGCAAACCACACAAGCAGGAGCGCCCAGACATGCCACAATCACCAGCGACACAATTCACCGCCAAGCCCCTGACCTTCACCGTCAGGCACCAGTTGTGGGACGGCAACGTCGAGGATCACGTCGATCAGGGTGTGTCCATCGACGTAACAGCCGATGTCGGCGGCCGCAGCACCGTGCTGCTGCGCTTCAACTGCTTCGACATCGAGAAAAGCTATATCTACGGGCCGGAGAATCCCGAACTGGCAACTCCCGGCCGCGTCGGCGGCGGCTTGGGCGTGCACTGCCGGATGGACCCGATCGTCGATGGCAATCCCATCGGCTGGACCATCCGCACCTTGGAAACCAAGCTGCCGAAGATGCTGGCCCGGGCCGGCTACAAGGATGTCGCCGAGGCCACCGACCTCGCTTCGGTGCGCGGCGTCCTGCCCGACGTGGAGGCCTGCGCCAGGGAAACCTTCATTTCCAAGCGGAACACGGTCAAACACAACCGCGGCACGGACATCTTCGAGGCCGGCAACATCCGGTTCGGTCTCGAGATGCGGCGGCAGCGGAACGGCGATGGCGGCCTTGCGCTCCACGTCCTTGGCGATGTCGGCGGTTCGAAGGGGAAGTCATACGTGGAGGAGACCGAACTCCTGGCGTTCGACTGCTTCTGGCAGGGCGCGCATTACCATTATGGCCCGCGCAACAAGAACCACCGCATCAACTGGGACATGACGATCATCGACGATCCGCTGGAGTGGACCTTCGAGCAGATCCAGAACAGGAAGCTTGGCCCGATGATCGAGCGCGCCGGCTACCCGGGGATCGCGGCCGACCTCGACCTGGACAAGATCGCAGCGGTGCTTCCGGCGTTGAAGAAGCGGGCCTTCGAGATGTACGAGGAAGGCGAGCGCCTGACCGGTCACAAAGGGCTGCCGCTGGAATTCACTCCGAACCTGGCCGCGGATTAGACGGCGGCCTGCTCCGGATGGCCCCCGGGCCATCCGGAGATCGCGGTGGATTGCCCTGTCATTGCGAGGAGCGCAGCGACGCGGCAATCCCCATCGATGGGGATTGCTTCGCTTCGCTCGCAATGACAGCGGGTTCACCCGCCCTGGATAGTCCTCCCGACCCTTGACGGATGTACCAGGACTGGCACCATTGCGCCTTCGATGCGATGGTGGCGTTCCGGTATCCACCCGCGCGGGCCGATGACTCCTGCCAGTCCCAGTACTGGAATCGTTTGCGATGGCCGAACGTCATTCGACGAGAACGCCCGGTGTCGCCGCCCGGATTGCACCATCCTGGCTGGCTGCCATCGGACTTGCCCTATCGGTGACGTCGATGTGGCCGCCACACATGCTTGCTCCGGCTGGTGTTGGGCGGCGCCTGGCGCTGAACCTTCCGGTCGGGATCCTTGTCGGCCTGGCCGTCGCGGCCATGGCAATGTTGCTGGCGGTGGTTTCCGTCCTCCTTCGGGCATCGCGCCAGAAGGATCCAGACGAATTCATCCCGCAACCTTCTCGACGACCGCGACGATCGGCCGCAGCGTTCTTGGTTTTGCTTCTGCTTCCTATTTTCGCAATTGCCGGCAGCGTGGCGGTGCTCCGGCTGATCGACGCCACTTCGCTCGGTCCTGCATCGTGGCTCGGGTTACCGTGGACGGAGCCCACCGATACGCCTGCGCGTGACACGATTGACGTCCCGATATTCGATTTCGCACTGACACTATCACTCGGCACAGTGGCTGTGGTCGTCACCGCCTTTGCGCTCCTCGTCATCGTGTTGCACCAACCCTGGACCATAGCCGCCGAATGGTTAAGCCGCTCCCGCGAGCGAAAGAATTCAAACCTTGTCGCCGGCCTGACATCAGCGATGTCGACCGGGATCCGCGAACTCGAGATAGGAGACGATCCCCGCAGTGCCGTCATCGCCTGTTATCGACGCTGCGAGATCGCGCTGGCATCGCACCGACGCGGACGCTACGCCTCGGAGACGCAAAGGGAGTTCGTTTATGGTGCGCTTGCGGCTTTGAGGTTACCCGCGCTGGCGATCCGGTCACTGTTGCAGGTATTCGAGAAAGCTCGCTTCAGCGAACTTCCTGTCACGCCCAGAGATCGCTCCGCGGCGCTGAGCGCACTCGGAGAAATTCGATCGGCACTGGAGCGAAGGCCGGACGATGGTTCCCGGTCCTGAACCAATCACATGGCGCACGCTGGTTGGTTTCCTGGTGCTTGCCGTTGTCATAGGCATGTTCGCAACACCTATCGCACTATGGGTTGGCCCGACTGGCTTGCCGGTGGTCGTCAGGCTTGCTGCGGCGGTGTTCTGCGCTGCGGTCGTCTCCCGGCTCGCGGTCGTGGTGAGGGCAGCCGCAATGATCGGCCAGATGTCGGCCGCGGACGTCGCGCTACAGCCATATGACGCGACGGTGCGAGTCGATCCGGTGCTGACGCGGCTCGCCAACGAGCTGCGCGCGAACCTGCGCTGGCGCGTCGTTACGCCGGCCCTCTGGATGCGTCTACAACAGCTTTGCCGACAGCGCGGAGCCGACGTTCCAGTGGAACTTCAGCAACAACCGGAGCATCGCACCTGGCAGGATGTGGAGCGGATGATTCGGTTTCTCGAAGACGCCACATGACGCCGGCCGAGCTTCACACGCGCGCGACGGAAGTGCTGGAGGTCCTGGCCGGCGTGATCGTCGGCAAGGGTGAGGCACTTCACCTGCTGCTCGCGGCGATCCTGGCGGATGGGCACGTGCTCATCGAGGACGTCCCGGGTGTCGCGAAAACCTCGATGGCGCGCGCGGCGGCTCAGGTTCTCGGCCTGCCGTTCAAGCGCGTGCAGTTCACCCCTGACCTCCTGCCGGCCGACCTGACCGGCAGCTTCATCTTCGATCAGCGTTCCATGACATTCGAGTTCCGGCACGGCCCTATCTTCACGCAGCTTCTGCTCGCCGACGAGATCAATCGCGCGGCGCCGAAGACGCAGTCCGCATTGCTCGAGTCCATGCAAGAACAGCAGGTGACGGTCGAGGGAGAGACATTCGCACTCGCGCGCCCCTTCCTGGTGATCGCGACACAGAACCCGATCGAACTGGACGGCACCTACCCGTTGCCTGAAGCGCAGCTCGATCGTTTCCTGATCCGGCTCGACCTCGGCTATCCAGGCGAGCAGGAAGAAGTCGAGATCCTCCGCCGCCGGCGAGCATCACGCAGTGACGCCATCGCGTTGCCGCAGTTGCTGAAGACGGGCGAGCTGCTGGCCATGCAGTCGGTCCTGGAAGAGATATTCGTCGAACCGACCATCGAGCACTACATCGTCGCTCTGGTGCGAGCCACCCGCGAAGAGCCGCGCATTGCATTGGGCGGGTCACCCCGGGCCAGTCTCGCACTGATGAAGCTCAGCCGCGCTATGGCTGCACTGGACGGTCGCTCGTTCGTCACCCCTGACGATGTAAAGGCGGCCACTATACCGGTGCTCGCGCATCGTCTCGTGCTGCGGCCGGAGCATTGGGGTGGCCGGGTCTCCACTCACAGCGTCGTACGGTCCCTGCTCGAGCGCATCCCGACACCCGCCGTCGAGATGTCATGAATTTTCGGCCGAGCCCGCTCGCCTATGCGTTGGCCGTGGTCGTCGCCTGGATCGTCTGTCTCGCTATCGCGATAGACAGGGTCGAACTGTTCTTTACCGCCATCCCGCTGTTTGTTCGGATATTGCGGTCGCCCGCACCGGGGCAGAGCGACGTGAGAGACTTCAGCCTTGCGACCGAGCCTGGGCCGCGACTGGAGGGCGAGGACTTTGTCGTAACAGGTAGCGCCCTGATAGCTCCGGCGGCGGGGCCAATCGAAATCCTCCCCGTTCTGCCACCGCTGCTGCGCCCGCTGACCGCGCAGCGCACCGCAATGCTCGCTTCGCAACCGGATGGCCGCGTTGAATGGAACAGCCACCTGCATTGCCTCGCGAGTGGCGCACTCGACTTCGGCGTGGTGTTCCTCCGGCTATGGGACCGGGCGGGGATGTGGGTCGCCGATTCGCGCCAGGAGCAGCGTATTGCGTTGTCGGTCCATCCACGCGCCATAGCCGTCCACGCTGTACCGACGCCGCGCGAAACAGGGGCACCGTTCGGTATTCATGCGTCACGCAAGGTGGGTGACGGCACCGACTTCGCTGATATTCGCCGGTTCACGCCAGGCGATCGCATGAAGCGCATCAACTGGGCCGTGTCCCTGCGTACGCGCCACCTGCACGTCAACCAGTTCTATGTCGAGCGCAGCGCAGAGGTCATCCTGCTGCTCGATGCGTTCAGCGAGATCGGCGCGCGTCCCGAATCCAGCCTCGACCATTGCGTGCGTGCGACAGCCGGCCTGGCGATGGCGTATCTGCAGCGCCATGACCGCGTCGGCCTGCTGGTGTTCGGCGGTTGGGTACGGTGGACAAAGCCCGCCGCGGGACCGACGCAGTACGCGAACATCGTGCAGTCGCTGGCACATATCTCGATCGCCCCGAGCATGTATCTGCACGATCTGTCGGCACTGCGTCAGTCTATGCTGCCTCGGCATGCCATGATCCTGGCGTTGACTCCGCTGGTCGATGAGCGCTTCGCCCGCACTGTGGCCCGACTGGCCGACCAGGGCCGCGACGTGGTCCTGCTTGCCATCCGAACCGATGAATTGTCCGAGGCGTTTGTTCCACGGCGCGCGAACCACCCTTTGGTTCGGCGGCTGTGGTTGCTGGAGCGAGATGAGCGCCTGCGCGATCTGCGTGCTCACGGCGTGCGTGCCGCGAATTGGTCGCCTTCGCTGCCGATCGACACGGCGCTCGATTTTGTCCGGCAGCCCATCATGCGACGTGGCGCATCATGGTACAGTTGACCGGCTTCATCGCGATCTTGCTGATCGCCGGTCTACCGGTGCTCGTGCAGCAGAACTTGCCCCTGGTTGCGGCAGGCATCGCCGCCGGGGCGATCTGCGCTATCGCGGTTCTCCTGCCGTCCCTGGGTCTGGCCGTAGCGGGTGCGATCGGGGCATTGCTGGTCTTTTCCGTCGCGCTGTTGATGGCGCCGCCCGCGGGTGCTCTCGTCGCAGCCATCCTTCTGGGCATTGCCCTGCTGGCACTGCTCGATATCACACATTATCGGCAACGGTTTCGCGGCGCCATGGTCGAACCTGCGGTTGCGCGTGCACACATCACGGACCTCGCACTATCGGTAGCGGCATCCGTTGGAGCCATCGTGCTGCTCGCTGGGATCGTCGAAGTCTTGTCGATCGGTCTCGACGCTTCGATCAGACCCATCGTCGCGACGTCTGGTGGCATCCTCGTAATGGTGGCTCTTTTGCTGGCAGTGACCAGACTTGGCGGACGCCGCTCATAGGCGGGCAATGGCATCGAGTGGGTTGAGGCGCAGCGGAATGCCCGCCCAACGCGGGCATCCGCCGCCGTCCTCCTCAGCGCGCCATGCCGGTCGCTCCGGCCGGCACGTCGTAGAAGGCGAGGGTCATCGCAACGCTGCTGTAATGGCCCATCAGGCAGATCACGTCGGTGATGCCGACATGGTCGAGTGCCTTGACCGCACGATCATAGAGGCCGCGCGGCACCCAGCGCGCATTGGCCAGCGCCATCGCCATCTCGTAGACGACCTGCTCGCGTGCGTCCGTGAATGACGTCGGCAGGCCGGCGACGATCGCCTCGACCTTATCGGCCGGCAGCCCGACTTCCTTGCCGCGCCGCTCATGCGCGTTGGTCGGATAGGCCGAATGGAACCTGCTGGTGATGACGCAGACGGCGATCTCGCGCTCGCGCTCGCTCAGCGAGTAATGGCCGGCATGGAAATGGCCGCCGAAAGGTCCCGCGACCTTGGCCAGCTTCGGATTGTGAATCCAGATCTTGCTCGGCCCAGGAAGCCCGCCGCGGCTCTCCATCATCGAGCGATAGCCTTCCTGCTGCTCCGGCGTCATCTGCTCATAGGGTATCTCGGCATAACGGCCAAAGGTTGGTGTATCGGGCATTTCGCATTTTCCTCCCGGGCTGGATGATCGCCACATCCTGCAACCTCCGCATGGCCCTGTCGACGCGGGTGCGATCGATCTACGCTGGGAGCTTGGAAAGCAATCTGGGCAGGTCACGTCGCATGTGTGCCACGCGCAGGATCAGAACCGGCTTAGTCGCTACGTCATACACCAGCAGATAGGAATATCGCCGTAGCGGCCAGAACCGATAGCGTGACGGCACGTAGGGTCGGACACTGCCTAGACCTGGTCGGGACGCAATACGGGTTGCGGCCGCGAGCGCAGCCCGTAGAAAGGCGTCCGCTGCATCGGGATTGTTTTCGGCGATCTGCGCCACGGCGCGCTCGGCGCGCGGTCCGCGGTGCAAAGAACGCCAGACTCACCCGCGCCGGGCCGCCGCGACCTCGACGATAGCGCGGACGCGCTGCTCCACCTGCTCGGCGTTCAGAAATCCGTCGCGCTCACCCTCTGCCCTCGCCTCCTCGAGAGAGACCACGAACTCGGCTACCTCGGCCTCCGCGCGTTGCAACAAGGAAAGGCCGGCCCGGACCACTTCGGATACGTCCCGGTAGCGGCCGGCCGCGACCGCCTCGGCCGCAAACCGTTCCAGCTCCGGGGGGAGGGTCACATTATCCATAAGGCTGATCATAGGGGTCAGGGGCGAGACCGGAAAGGTCTTACATTGGCGCGATCGCGAACCATATTCAGCGCCGCACACTTGGCGTACGATTTCGTGGCCCGACATCTTGCATTGGGCATCTGAGCCCGTTGCCCCTACCCACAAACCTGACAGTTGTGAGACACCCGGTTACGTGGCTATCCTCCCATCGTGACCGCTGAATTGGCCGTCGTCGGGGGAGTGCCGCCCGGCAGGTGACGCCCTGCGCCGTCCCGACAAAGTTCCCCCGAAAGACGCTCAGAAGAAATAAGTCCAGAGGGAGGCTACCAAGAACATGAATACCAATCATCCGGCGCCTACAGGTTGGTCCCGCCGCGACATGCTTCGCCGCAGCGCGGCAGCACTACTCGGGGCCTACGGCCTGGCTCCGCGTTACGGACTCGCCGCCGATATCCCATACGAATACGACGGGTCGAAGTTCCAGATGGCCGCGCCGGAAGCCAGTCCGAAGCACGGCGGGGTGATGCGCTATGGCATCCTCAATCGTCCGCCGCATTTCGACGTTCACCAATCAGGCACGGTCGGCAACATCGGCACGCAGGGATGCATGTTCGACAACCTGATCCGGCGCGATCCACGCGACAGCGGCAAGAGCATCGTCCCCGACCTGGCGCATAGCTGGGAAATCGCCAAGGACGGCAAGACCTACACGTTCCACCTACGCCAGGGCGTGCAGTTCCACGACGGCACGGACTTCACCTCCGCCGACGCGAAGGCAACCTACGACCGCATCTGCAAGCCGCCGCCCGGCATCAGCATCCCGCGCAGCGCGCTGTTCACCGCGGTCA
>JANWJK010000156.1 GCA_025452005.1 Acetobacteraceae bacterium
CTGGGCGTCATGATCGCCGCGGCGCTCGGACCAGGCTTCCGCACCGCCATCGTCGCCATCGCCATCGCGCTGTTCCCGCGCTTCGTCCGCCTGGCGCGGTCTGCGACACAGGTCGTGCGGCGCGAGCCGTTCATCGACGCCTCGATCGCATCGGGGCGTGGCCCGTTCGCCATCATGGCGCGCCATATCCTGCCGAACATCGCCGGCCCGCTCATCGTTGCGCTCAGCCTGTGGATCGCCACCGCGATCCGACTGGAGGCAGCACTGTCGTTCCTCGGTCTTGGAACGCAGCCGCCCGCACCGAGCTGGGGCAACATGATCCGCGAGGGCATGGGCGACCTCGTGGGCGATCCGTGGCCCGCGGCGTTCGCCGGCGCGGCCATCACCCTCGCGGTGCTCTCGTTCAACATGGTGGGCGACGCGCTGCGCGACATGCTCGACCCGGAGCTGGAGACGTGAGCGAACCGCTGCTGGCGGTCGATGATCTGCGCGTGCACCTGTTCACCAACCGCGGCGTAGTGCGCGCGGTGGATGGTGTCGGGTTTGCGCTGAGCGCGGGCAAGTCACTGGGCATCGTTGGCGAGTCCGGCTGCGGCAAGACGATGACCGCGCTGTCGTTGATGCGGCTGATCCCGAGCCCGCCGGCGCGCATCGTGTCGGGGCGCATCATGTTCGACGGCGAGGATGTTGTGGCGTTGGACGAACCGCGGCTGCGCGCGCTGCGCGGCAACGCGATGGCGATGATCTACCAGGATCCGATGACCACACTGAACCCGGTGTTCAACGTGGGTGAGCAGATCGCCGAAGCGGTTCGGTTACATCGGCAAGCATCGCGCGCCGCGGCGCTGGCACGTGCGGTCGAGATGCTCGAGCTGGTCGGCATTCCCGATCCTGCCCGCTGCGCGCAGTCCTATCCCCACCAGCTTTCCGGTGGCATGCGGCAACGTGCGGTGATCGCCATGGCGCTGGCGTGCCATCCCAAGCTGCTGATCGCCGATGAGCCGACCACCGCACTGGACGTGACGATACAGGCGCAGGTTCTCGATCTGATGCGGCGGCTGCAGCGGGAGCTGGGCACCGCGATCATCCTGATCACCCATGACCTGGGCGTGATCGCTGACCTCGTGGATACGGTTGTGGTGATGTACGCCGGCAAGGTGGTGGAACGCGCGCCGGTGAGGCAGCTGTTCGCGGTGCCGCGCCATCCGTATACGCAGGGGCTGCTGCGCTCGGTGCCGTCTTTGGAGACGCGCGAGCACCGCATGCGCACGATCGAGGGCACGGTGCCGTCGGCCTATGCGATGCCACAAGGCTGCCGCTTCCATCCGCGATGCGGCATCGCGCGCGATGTGTGCCGCACGGATGAGCCGCCGCTGGTGCCCGACGGCGTGGGCGGTGAGGCGGCGTGCTGGGCGCTGGTATGACGGCACCGCTGCTACAGGTCCACGAGCTGACCAAGCACTTCCCGATCACCGGTGGCCCGGCAGGTATCCGTACTATCGGTCAGGTGCGTGCAGTCGATGGCGTATCGTTCAACCTCGCAGAGGGCGAGACGCTGGCGCTGGTCGGCGAATCGGGCTGCGGCAAATCGACCACCGGCCGCATGCTGTTGCGCCTCACCGAGCCGACCACCGGCCGTATCGCGTTCAGCGGCGATGATCTGCTCAGCCTCGGCCACTCTGCGCTGCGCCGGCGGCGGCGCGAGATGCAGATCGTATTCCAGGACCCGTATGCCTCGCTCAGTCCGCGCCAGCGTGTCGAGGACATCGTTGCCGAGCCGCTCGACGTGTACCGGTTATACGCATCGCACGGCGAGCGGCGCGATCGCGTAGCCGAACTGCTGCGCCTGGTCGGACTCGATGCGGCACATCTGCGGCGTTATCCGTTCGAGTTCTCCGGCGGCCAGCGCCAGCGCATCGCCATCGCCCGAGCGTTGGCACCAGGTCCAAAGATGATCGTTGCGGATGAACCGGTATCCGCGCTGGACGTGTCGATCCGCTCGCAGGTGGTGAACCTGCTGCAGGACCTGCAGGAACGCTTCGGCATCGCCTATCTGTTCATCTCGCACGACCTCGCAGTGGTGCGGCACATCGCGCACCGGATCGCGGTGATGTATCTCGGCCGGCTGGTTGAACTTGCCGACCGCGACGCACTGTTCGACGCGCCGCATCATCCCTACACTCAGGCACTCCTGTCAGCCGTGCCAGTGCCCGATCCCGAGCGCAAACGCGCGGGCATCATATTGCGCGGCGACGTGCCGAGCCCGGCACGGGTGCCGCCGGGCTGCCACTTCCATCCGCGCTGCCCGATCGCGCAGGATTTGTGCCGGGAGAGTGTCCCGCCGCTGCGTGACATCGGCGGCCGGTCGGTGGCCTGTCATTTCGCGGCACCATTTCCGATCGCTACTGCGAGTACTTCACCCCGGTGAACCGGATCAATCCGTCGGGCACCAAGGTGAAGCCTGTGATGTTGCGCTTCATTACGACGATGTTCTTGAAGGTCCATAGATAGATGATCGGCAGGTCCTGCTGCACCTGCTTCCATAGTTCGCCATAGACGTCGCGCCGGGCTGCTGGCTCGGTCGGGATGCGCGCCTCATTGATCAGGCGGTCCACCAGCGGATTCGAGTAGCGACCCCAGTTGGCCTCACCGCCGGAGAACAGGAACGGATACATGTTGCCATCGGCATCGGCACGGCCGGAGAAGAAGATCAGGTAGGCCTCGAACTCGCCGTTGCGTGCGGCCTGCAGTGATGAGGCGAACTCCATCGCCTTGATCCGGATGTCGAAGCCCGCTTCCTTTGCCATGGACTGGATCACTTCGCCGACCTGCAGCAGGTCCGGATTGTTGGGGATGGTCAGAACGACCGGGACCGGGAGGGCCGCGCCGACCTGCTGCAGCAATGCCTTGGCCTTGGCGACATCGCGCTGTGGCGGCTGCACCGACGGGACGTGGAAGGGTGACGCTGGCGCGTTGGCCTGTGCCACGGGCGTATACATGCCGTTATAGACGACCTGAACCACCGCCTGGCGGTCGATGGAGAGTTCCAGCGCCTGGCGCACCAGGGCACTATGGCCCAGCACGGTGTTGGACGCCGGACCGTGCGCGATGTTCACCGTGATGCCCTGGTATCCCATGGCATCGCCGGCCACGACCTGCAGCTTCGGATCGCGCTGTGCGATGGGCACATCGCTGGGCACGATGTATTCCACCAGATCAAGGCTGCCGGCCTGCAGGTTCGCCAGCCGCACGGTCGAGTTGGGGATCGGCAGATATACGACCCGGTCGAGATGGATGTTCGCGGCGTTCCAGTAGGCGGGAAAGCGCGTCAGCACGATGCGGTCCTGCGCGACACGCTGGTCAAACGCGAATGGTCCGGCGCAGACCGGATGCAGGCCGAACCGGTCGCCATTCTCGGCCACCGCCTTGGGCGAGATCATGATGCCGGCACGATCGGTCAATTGCGCCAGCAGCGCGGCGTTCGGCTGCTTCAGCACCAGCGTCACGGTCAGAGGATCGGCGATCTCGACGCTCTGCACCGAGTTGATGTCGCCGGCGCGCAGGCTACCTTTCGCGGTGAGGTCGCGCATCACCTTCATCTTCACCGCCTCGGCGTTGAACGGCTCGCCGTCATGGAACGTGACGTTCGGACGCAGGTGGATGACCAGATGTGTTGCGTCAGGATACTCGTAACCGACGGCGAGCTGCGGCACGATCCCCAGGTTGTCGTCAATATCGAACAGCTTGTCGCACATGCCGGCATAGACGACGCGGCCGACGTAGCTGGAACCAAGCGTCGGATCGAGCAGGTCGGGATCCTCACGCAGGCCCAAACGCAGCACGTTCTCGGCCTGCGTGGCAGTCGCCAGTGCGAGCATCGCGGCGAGCCATATCGGTAATCTACGCATCAAGGCCTCGTTTGACCGGTTTCCTGCGCGTTCACTATAGTCGATCGAACTGCGCATGACACATATCGCACAACGTCCGACGATCATGGGTACGCGGCACATGATCGCGTCTGGCCACTACCTCGCGACAACGGCCGGCTTCGAGATTCTGCAGGCTGGGGGCAATGCCATCGACGCCGGTATCTGTGCCGGCCTTGCCATCTCCGTTCTCGAAAGCGCTTATGTCGCGTTCGCCGGCGTGGCGCCGATGACGATTTACCTGCGCGACAGCGGGCGCGTCATCACGGTCAGCGGGCTGGGCACCTGGCCCAAGGCCGCGTCTTGCGAGCTATTCCAGTCGCAGCATGGCGGCCAGATCCCGAAGGGCATCCTCCGCACGGTGGTTCCCGCGGCGCCGGACGCCTGGCTGGTCGCGCTGCGCGACTACGGCACCATGTCGTTCGGCGATGTCGTCGCGTCGGCCATCCACCTGGCGCGCGACGGCTTCGCGTGTATCCGCTGATGGCTGACACGCTGCGTTTCTTCGCCGCGGACATCGCTGCGTATCCATCGTCGGCCGCCATCTATTTGCCGGGTGGCGTCGCGCCGGCGGTGGGACAGGTGTTCTGCCAGCAGGACCTTGCCGCGACACTGCAGTTCATGGCTGATCAGGAAGCCGCCGCCGCATCGCGCGGCCGCGCTGCCGGTATCGATGCGGCGCGCGACGCGTTCTACCGCGGCGACATCGCCGCAACGATTGCAGATTTCCATCGCGACAATGGCGGCCTGGTGACGCGGGAGGATCTGGCCGAGTATCGCACCGACATAGAACCTGCGTTGCGATCGCGCTTTGCCGGCACCGACATCTACGGCTGCGGACCGTGGTGCCAGGGGCCGATGCTGCAGCAGGCGTTGAACATTCTCGACGGGATGGCGCTGCGGGAACTCGGCCACAACAGCGCGGCGTACGTCCACGTCCTGGCTGAGGCGATCAAGCTGGCGGCGGCGGATCGTGAGGCGTTCTATGGCGACCCGCGTTTCGTGCCGGTGCCGCTCGATCGCCTGCTGTCCACCGACTATGCGGCGGAGCGGCGGAGGCTGATCGATTCGCGGCAGGCGTCAGCAGGTCTGCCGCCACAAGGTGATGCGGCGGGCCCCCAGTCCACCGATCTCGACACCAGCTACGTCGCGGTGGTGGACCGGTACGGCAATGCCTTCTCGGCCACGCCGAGTGATGGCTTGACGGGAAGCCCGGTGATCCCCGGTCTCGGTTTTGTCGCGTCGCCGCGTGGCTCGCAATCCTGGACAGATCCGCGGCATCCCGCCTGCATCATGCCGGGCAAGCGCCCGCGGCTGACGCCGAACCCAGCGATTGCGATCCGAGAAGGGCACTACGTCATGCCGTTCGGGACGCCGGGTCAGGACACCCAGACGCAGGTCATGCTGCAGGTAATGCTGAATCTGACGGTGTTCGGGATGGAGCTGCAGGAGGCGGTCGAGGCGCCGCGGTTTGCCTCGCTGAGCTTCCCGTCATCCGCCTCGCCGCATGCCTATGTTCCTGGCCGGTTGCTGGTGGAGCCTGGCCTGTACGAGCATGTAGGTGATGCATTGGTGCGGCTGGGCCACCGCGCCGAATGCTGGCCCGACAGCGGCAGCGACTACTTCATGAACGCCAATGCCGCCTGCGCAGTGTTGGCCGACCGGACGACGGGCGTGATCAAGGGCGCCGCCGATCCACGCCGGCCGGCCTACGCCGTCGGGTGGTAGCCCGTAGGGAAGCTGTCCTGCCGCTCGGTCGGCGGGCACATCACCTGACGTTTGAAGATACTAACCAATGCCGACCGCGTGCACCTGTGCTGCCAGCCGCGCGACGGTGACCAGCCCCTTCGTAGGGACTATCCTCGTCATGTGCGGCGAAGAGGAGCCGACGGCAGACTGAGCCGGGCCAGTAGACGCATGGGGAGGGTAAATGGAGTTCTACTTGAGCTTCGCTGAGCTGGCGGGAAAGATATCCAATCCCGTCACTGCGGTGTTCCTGCCAATCTTCGTGATCGTGACCGTGCTCGAGGCGGTCGTCATC
>JANWJK010000157.1 GCA_025452005.1 Acetobacteraceae bacterium
CGCTACGCGCTGACCGGCGAGCGCTTCGGCGCGGAGGAGGCGGCGCGCATCGGGCTGGTGCATGAGGTGGTGGCGGCGGAACGGATGGAGGCGCGTCTGGCCGACGGGCTGGATGCGATCCTGTTGGGAGCGCCGGGGGCGATTGCGCGGACCAAGCTCTCGATGCTCGGTGCCAATGGGCAGCTGCTCGGGGATCGCGAGGTCGAGCTGCTGGCGCATGAGGGCTGGATGCAGCGGCAGTCGGGAGAGGGCCGAGAAGGCACCACCGCATTCCGCGAGAAGCGCAGGCCGGGGTGGTACCGTTGAGTGACGCCTCTCTCGCCATTGCCGGTGACCGCTTGCCGCCCGCATAGTCCGGTAGCATCCCCGGGGAGGTAACTATGCGTCGACTCGCGCTCGGCTTGTTCTGTGCCGCGTCACTGGCCGTGCAGGCTACGGCGCAGGAGCGCATCCTGCACGTCGGTTTGCGCGAAGACCCCGACCTGCTCGATCCCACCCTCGGCTCGTCCTATGTCGGGCGTATCGTATTCTCCGGCCTCTGCGATAAATTGTTCGACATCGATGCGAAGCTCAACATCGTTCCGGTCCTGGCCACCGGCTACGAATGGAAGGACCCGACGCACCTCGTCATCCACATCCGCGACGGCGTGCAGTTCCAGGACGGGGAAAAGCTCAATGCCGAAGCCGTGAAATACAAGCTGAACCGCGACCTCACCGCCAAGGGCAGCATGCGCCGCGGCGAGATCAATTCGATCGAAAGCATCGACGTCATCGATCCGCTCACCGTGCAGCTCAACCTGCATGCACCCGCAGTGCAGTTGCTGGCGCAGCTTACCGACCGTGCCGGCATCATGATCTCGCCCAAGGCGACCGAGGCGACCGGCGACAAGTTCGGCCTGCATCCGGTCTGTGCCGGCCCGTTCAGCTTCGAGTCCCGCATGGCGCAGGACCGCATCGTGCTGAAGCGCTTTCCCGGCTACTGGGATGCCAGATCGATCCACTTCGACCAGGTGATCTACCTGCCCAATCCCAATTCCTCGGTGCGGCTCGCGAACCTTCAGGCCGGGGCGCTGGATATCGTCGAGTACATCCTGCCGACCGACGTGCCCGCGGTGCAGAAGGACCCCAGGCTGAAGACCGCGATCGGCGATTCGCTCGCCTACACCGGCATCACGGTGAACACCGCCAACGGTTCGGCGCAGGAGACTGCGCTGGGCAGGAACGCGCTGGTGCGCCAGGCGTTCGAGCTGGCGATCGATCGCGAGGCGCTGATCCAGGTCGTCTATTCGGGCATGTACACCCCTACGGTCGAGGCCAATCCGCCCAGCTCACCGTTCTTCTTCAGCGATCTTAAAGTGCCGGCCCGCGACCCTGCCAAGGCAAAGGCGCTGCTGAAACAGGCAGGCGTGCTGGTACCGGTGCCGGTGACGCTGACCATCACCAACGGTTCGGACATCCAGCAGGCCGGCGAGGTGGTCCAGTCGATGGCCAGCGAGGCCGGCTTCGATGTGAAGATCAAGACGATGGAGTTCGCTTCGTCCTTGCAGGCGGCGTACGCCGGCGACTTCCAGGCCTATCTCATCGGCTGGTCGGGCCGCTCCGACCCCGATGGCAACATGTGGCAGATGCTGCACACCGGCGGGACGTTCAACTACGGCCACTACAGCAACGCCGATGTGGACAAGGCGCTGGACAACGCGAGGACGGTCGCCGCGGTCGATCAGCGGCGGGCTTTCTACGCCAAGGTGTGGGAGCAGGAGCGCACGGACCTGCCGCTGATCTATCTGTGGACCGGCAAGAACATCGTCGGGATGAAGCAGGCGCTGATCGGGTTCCAGCAGGTGCCGGACGGACTGATCCGGTTGCAGGGGATGGAGATGAAGTGACCGGCGACCGCGCTACACCCGCGGCAACTGCACCACGAACCGCGCGCCCAGCACCCTGTTGCCAATCCCACGGCGGTTTTCGGCGGAAATCCGTCCCCGCAGCGCTTCGACAATCTGCCGGCTGATCGACAGCCCCAGCCCCGAGTGCTGGCCGAACTTCTCCCCCATCGGCCGCTCGGAATAGAAGCGTTCGAACACCTGCTCGAGATTCCCCTCGGGGATACCCGGCCCTTCGTCCTCGACGCTGATCTCCGCCATGCCCCCTGCCTCATGCGCGCTCAGCGCGATGCGGCCGCGCGGCGGGCTGAACGACTGTGCATTGGCGATCAGGTTGCGCAACACCTGCACCAGCCGATCCTCCACCGCCCACACCATCAGGTTGGCCGGCGCATCGATCACCAGCCGCGGGTCGTTCTCGGAGTCGCGCGTCGCCTCGTCGAGTTCGCGCAGCGCGTTGAGGATCGGCACCACGTCGACCGGTTCGGCGGTCATGCGAGAAAGCTCTGCGTCCAGCCGCGACGCATCGCTGACATCGCTGATCAGGCGATCCAGCCGCGTCACGTCCTGCGCGATGATCGTCAGCAACTGCTTCTGCCGTTCCGGGTCCTCGATGCGCCGCAATGTCTCGATCGCGCTGCGGATCGACGACAGCGGGTTCTTGATCTCGTGCGCCACGTCGGCGGCAAATTTTTCAATCGCGTCCATGCGCGCGAACAACGCCTGTGCTGAGTCCGAGAGCGCCGTGGCGAGCACCCCGACCTCGTCGCGCCGCGCGAGCAGCGGTGCCGGAACGCCGCCGGCCCGGCCGTGCCCCTCGCGCATTTCCGCTGCGGCACCGGCCAGCCGCAGGATCGGTCGCGCGATGGTCAGCGACAGATACCAGGACAGCAGCACGGTCAGTGCCAACGCCAGTCCGAACAACGCCAGGATGGAGATGCGCACGATGAACAGACTGGTCTCCACTTCGCGCGCATCGCGCGTGAGCAGGATGATGCCGACGGTGTGGCGATCTCGCTCGACCGGCTCCGCCACCGTGACCAGCAGGCGGTTATCCTTGGTTCGCCGGATGTACGGCGGCATTTCGCGGCTTTGGCCGGAACTGTTGAGGCGTAGCTCCTCCTTCACGTCCGGCTGCCACTCCAACCCGCCGGCCCCCGGCGTCATGTCCACCACCAGAGGTGTCGGCGTCTCGTGCGGCAACAGCGTCAGTACTTTGTCATAGACCCAGCCGATCGCGCCGACGATCGGACCGCGCTCCACTGCCGGCGGCAGCGGCTCGGTGCTGACCGCGCCGCTGGGCCCCTCGCGCACCCGAGAATCGGCGATCGCCGTTCCGTCCGGCGCATAAAGTTTCGCCTGGGCGCCAGGTGTCGGCTCGGTAAGCCGGCGCAGCAGCGGTCGTGCGATATCCGGTGCCAGCTTCGGGTTGTCGGGCTCGGTCGTTCGGACCGCGCTTTCGCCCAGGGCGCCGGAATAGATGCGCGCCTGCTCGCGCAGTGCCGAGACCTCGGCCTCGAGCAGGCCGTTCTGGTACTGGTCGAGGTACAGCAGCGCGGCCACCAGCAAGGCGAGCGGCAGCGCGTTGACCAGCAGGATGCGGCGCAGCAGCGGCGACACCCAGCGCGCGCGGAACCGCTTCTGCTGCGGGACAGCAGGCGCAGACAGCGCGGAGATGGTGCTGCCGTCGGGCATGGAGGTCGATCAGTGCTCCTTGTAGCGATAGCCGATGCCGTACAGCGTCTCGATGTGGTTGAAGTCATCGTCGCCGGTACGGAACTTCTTGCGAATGCGCTTGATATGGCTGTCGATCGTTCGGTCATCGACGTAGATGTTCTCGCCGTAGGCCGCGTCGATGAGCTGGTCGCGGCTCTTGACCATGCCGGGGCGGGCCGCCAGTGCCTTTACCAGCAGGAACTCGGTGACAGTGAGCTGGATGTCCTGGCCGTGCCATATGCACTGGTGCTTGGTCTCGTCCAGCGTCAATTCGCCTCGCACCATCACGCCGCCCGGGGCGGCACCGGATCCTTCGGCGCGACTGGCCTCGTTCCGGCGCAGCAGCGCGCGGATGCGCTCGATCAGCAGGCGCTGGGAGAATGGCTTGGTGATATAGTCGTCCGCGCCAAGCCTGAGCCCCATCAGTTCGTCCACCTCCTCGTCCTTGGAGGTGAGGAAGATCACCGGCATGGAGCTGCGCTGGCGCAGCCGTTGCAGCAGCTCCATGCCATCCATCCGCGGCATCTTGATATCGAGCACGGCGAGATCGACCGGCCGGGCGTTCAAGCCCTGCAGGGCGCTTTCACCGTCGGTGTAGGTGCGGACCTGGAAACCCTCCTGCTCCAGCGTCATCTGGATACTCGTCAGGATGTTCCGGTCGTCATCCACCAGGGCGATGGTCTGCTTCATCGAGTTTTCCTTCGGGGGTACGGTCATGGCCAGGCTCCGTCCTTTCAATGAGGCGACCGTGGCACCAGATTGTGGCGCATTGCGGACGGGAGGTGAACAGATCATGGCGGAGGCCGAACTTTACCAGCCCCGTCGCTTTCGCACCGCCGCACAGCACTATCTGGCCGGGCGGCCGGCGTACGCACCCCGCCTGATCCGCCACGTGGCAGGCTTCACCGGCCTGAAGGATGACGACCGGGTGCTGGACCTGGGGTGCGGGCCGGGGATGCTGGCTGGGGCTTTCGCGCGGCTGGCGGGCGAGGTGATCGCCATGGACCCCGAGCCGGAGATGCTGCGCATCGCCGAAGCGGAGTTCGGCGACACCGGCCGGATCAGCTTCGTCCGTGGCAGCTCCTTCGATCTGTCGCCGGCGCTGGGGCGGTTCCATCTGGTCACCATGGGCCGTTCGTTCCAATGGATGGACCGCGCCGAAACGCTGCGGCGGCTGGATGGCCTGGTCGAACCTGGCGGTGCCGTGGCGCTGTTCAACAGCGGGCACCGCGACGCGCCGGACATCGATTGGATCGCGGCCTATCGGGCGCTGGTGCAGCGCTACGCCGAGGACGACCAGACCCATGTGAAGCGACGCTCCGGCGTCTGGGTCGGCCACGAGGCGGTTCTGCTCGGCTCGGCGTTCAGCATGCTGGACGAGGTCGCGGTCATCGAGCGGCGCGAGCTTTCCGTGCAACAGCTTGTTCACCGTGCGCTGTCCCGTTCCAGCACGGCACCAGGACGGATCGGCGACGCTGTGCCGAGGCTTGCCGCGGAGATCGAGGCGCTGCTCGAGCCGTGGGCGAGCGACGGGACGCTGACCGAGGTGATCGCGACCTATGCCCTGATCGCCCGCCGTCCGGATGGCTCGGCATGAGCGACCCTGCTCCTGGGTGGGAGGCACGCAAGCTGCTGCGCGCCGCCCGTGTCGGCACACTGGCCAGCGCGGCCGACGGACAGCCGTTCGCATCCCTGGTCACACCAGCCTGCGCGCCCGATCTGTCGCTGCTGTTGCTGCTCTCGGATCTGTCCGAGCACACGCGTCACCTGCGGATCGAACCGCGCTGTTCGGTGCTCGCGACCGGGGTGCCGGAGGGCGCCAACCCGCAGACTGCGCCACGCGTCACGATCACCGGGCTGGCGGAACGGCTCGTCGATACCGCGTTGAAGGCACGCTATCTCGTGATTCATCCCTATGCGGCGCTCTATGCCGATTTCGGCGATTTCTCGCTGTGGCGGATCCGTCCGTCGGGCGGCCACTATGTCGGCGGCTTTGCCCGCGCCGCCCGGCTGCGTGCCGCCGATCTGGCGCCGGAACCGGCCGCGGTCGAGGCCATCGCTGCGGCCGAAGTGGGCATCATCGCTCATTGCAACGCCGATCATCCAGGGGCGTTGGCTGCCATCGCAGGATTGCCCGGCGACTGGCGGATGGTTGCGGTCGATGCTGATGGCTGCGACCTCGCGCAGGGCGAGCGGGTAATCCGCATCCACTGGTCCGCGCCGGTGGCCGACGCACATGGCGTGCGCCATGAACTGATCAGGCTGGCGCGCGAGGCCAGGGCCGGTTGATGGCCGCCATCAGCCGGCAGTAGCGTGCGGCGGCAAACAGGAGACACATCGTGCTCAAGCTGGGATACAAGGCCTCGGCCGAACAGTTCGCTCCATCGAAGTTGCTGGCGTTTTCGGTGCTGGCCGAGAAGGTGGGTTTCGACTCGGTGTTCGTGAGCGATCACTTCCAGCCCTGGAAGCACACCGACGGCCACGCGCCCAACGCTCTGGTATGGCTCGGTGCGCTGGGCGCGGTGACGCAGCGGGTGGTGATCGGCACGTCGGTGCTGACGCCGACATTCCGCTATCACCCCTCTGTTGTGGCCCAGGCCTTTGGCACTCTGGGCGCGATGTTCCCTGGCCGTGTCGTACTCGGCGTCGGCACCGGCGAGGGGCTGAATGAGGTGCCTTCCACCGGCATGGCGTGGCCGGAGACCAAGGAGCGCTTCGCCCGCCTCCGTGAGGCCAATCAGTTGATCCGCAAGTTGTGGACCGAGGATCGCCTCAGCTTCGAGGGCCAGTTCTATCGCACCGAGAACGCCACGATCTACGACAAGCCGGACCGGCCGGTGCCGATCTACGTCGCCGCGGCCGGACCGCAGGTGGCGAAGTATGCCGGTCGCTCGGCGCAGGGCTTCATCTGCACCTCCGGCAAGGCGTGGAAGCTCTACACCGAAACGCTGCTGCCGAACGTCGAGGAGGGGCTGAAGCTCGCGTCCAATCCGCCCGCTGAATACGACCGGATGATTGAGATGAAGGTGTCGTTCGACACCGACCGCGATCGCGCAATGCAGGACACGCGGCACTGGGCGGCGCTGGCGCTCACGCCTGAGGAGAAGGTGTCGGTCGAGGACCCGGTGGAGATGGAAAAGCTCGCCGCGGCCCTGCCCGTGGAAAGAGCAGCGAGCCGCTGGATCGTTTCGTCGGACCCCGACGAGCACATCGAGAAGATCCGGCCGTACGTCGAAATGGGCTTCCGGCACCTGGTCTTCCACGCGCCTGGCCCGGACCAGGAACGGTTCCTGCATCTCTACAGCGAGCAGGTGCTGCCGAAGCTGCGGCGGCAGTTCGATTAACCTGTCATTGCGAGCGCAGCGAAGCAATCTCCACAACGTTGCTCACATCGATGGGGATTGCTTCGCTTTGCTCGCAATGACAGTGATACCAGCATGAGCTCCGCGCTGGAACTTTTCGCCCTCAAGGGTCTGCCGATGGTGAGCGCCGGTGACGATCTCGCCGCGTTGATCATCGCGGCGTTGGATGGCCGCGAACTGCGCAGAGGCGACATCGTGGTCGTTGCGCAGAAAATCGTCTCCAAAGCTGAAGGCCGCACCGTCGATCTCGCTACCGTCACCCCGTCGGCCGCGGCGGAAAGCCTGGCGGCCGCGGTCGGCAAGGATCCGCGCCTGGTCGAGGTGATCCTGTCGGAATCCACTCGCGTCGTGCGCTCGCGGCCGAACCTCATCATCGTGCAGCACCGGCTGGGCTTCGTCATGGCCAACGCCGGTGTCGATCAGTCGAACGTCGCGCCGGCAGACGGCGTGCATCGCGTGCTGTTGCTGCCGCGCGATCCCGATGCGTCGGCCGAGGCCCTGCGAGCGAAGCTGGAGCAGCGCTACGGCGTTTCGGTCGGCGTGATCATCAGTGACAGCTTCGGCCGCGCCTGGCGACGCGGCACCTGCGGCATCGCGATCGGCGCGGCCGGCCTGCCAAGCCTGATCGATCTGCGCGGGCAGCCCGATCTGTTCGGCCGCACGCTGGAGGTCAGCATCATCGGCTTTGCCGACGAGATCGCCGCGGCCGCCTCGCTGCTACAGGGCCAGGCGGCCGAGGCCCAGCCGGTCGTGCTGGTGCGCGGCCTCGACTGGTCGGCGCCGATCGCGCCGGCGGCGGAGTTGGTGCGGCCGCTCGAGGAGGATCTGTTCAGGTGACGGTTGTCGCGCTGTCGGGTGGTGTCGTCGGCGCGAAGCTGGCGCTCGGTCTCAGCCGCGTACTGCCGGCCGGGGAGTTGCTGGTCGTGTGCAACACCGGCGATGACTTCGAACATCTCGGGCTGTGCATTTCGCCGGATATCGACACCGTGATGTACACGCTGGCCGGCGTGGCCAATCCCGAACTCGGCTGGGGCCGGGGCGACGAGACCTGGTCATTCATGGAGACGCTGGACGCGCTTGGCGGCGAGACCTGGTTCCGCCTCGGCGATCGCGACCTCGCGGTGCACGTCGAGCGTACGCGCAGGCTGCGGGCCGGCGAGACGCTGTCGGCGGTCACCGCGGACCTGTGCGCTCGCCTGGGCATCGTCCCGCGCGTGCTGCCGATGAGCGACGATCCGGTCCGTACCCGCGTCCGCACCGAGGAAGGCTGGATCGAATTCCAGGATTATTTCGTGCGGCGGCGCTGCGAGCCGGTGGTGCACGAGGTGGCGTTCCACGGCGCGGCGACGGCGTGCGCGCAGCCCGATTTCCTGGCGGCGCTGGCGAGCCCGCGGACAACGGCGGTGGTGATCTGCCCCTCCAATCCTTTCATCAGCATCGAGCCGATCCTCGCGGTGCCAGGGGTGCGGGCCGCGCTGGCCGAATGCGCGGCGCCAGTGGTGGCGGTGTCGCCGATCATCGGCGGACGTGCCGTGAAGGGCCCCACGGCAAAGATGATGGCCGAACTCGGCATGCCGCCCAGCGCCGGTGGTGTGGCACGTCGCTACGACGATCTGATCGACGGCTATGTCTGCGACTTCGCCGACATGGACCAGGTTGCCGGCATCGATGCCAAGGTCACGCTGGGACAGACGATGATGACCACGCTGGCCGACCGTGAGGCACTGGCGCGCACCGTCCTCGGCGCGGCTCGCGTGCTGCGGCGATGACACCTGACGTCTGGGCGGCGGTGCCGGTGAAGGAATTCGTCGGCGCCAAGCAGCGGCTCGCGCTATTGCTGACCCCGGCACAGCGGCAGGCACTGGCGGCGGCTATGCTGGAGGACGTGCTGGCTGTGCTCGCCGACGCGCCGCTCGCCGGGATCATGCTGAACACGGCCGATCCGGTCGCGGCCGAAATGGCACGCCGCTATGGCGCCCGGGTGGTGACCGACGGCGCACGTGACGGCCATACCGGCGCGGTTGCTGCCATGGCGCGCATCCTGACGGCCGAAGGGCGGGCGGCGATGCTGACGGTGCCGGGCGATATCCCGCGCGTGACGGCATCGGAGATAGCAGCGGTCCTAGAAGCGCGGCGGCCGGCACCATCGCTCACGATCGTGCCGGCGCACGACGGACGTGGTTCCAACGCGGTGCTGTGCACGCCTCCGCTTGTGATGCCACTGTCCTTCGGCGATGACAGCTTCCTGCCGCATCTGGCCGCTGCGCGCGCGATCGGCTTCGAGCCGACGATCGTGAAGTTGCCCGGCATCGGGCTGGACATCGACCAGCCTTCCGACATCCAGGGGCTGCTCCGCGCCGAGCCGCGCATGGCAACGCGCGCCGTCCGGTTGCTGGAGGCTTTCGCGCCAGTCCCGCGCTACGAGATCTACCGGTCCTGAAGCCTACAGGCCCTGGATCACCAGGGCCCGGTAGAACTGTCCGGCCGCCCTATCGACGCACGCCGAATCCGGTTCTGTTCCGGCCGGCGTCGCCGGAATCACCTGACCGAACACCGACTGCTGCTGGCCGGACTGGAATATTGTGTAAGTGATGTTCATGCAGTTTCCCTCGCCGCGCAGCCACGGTGAGACCAACACTTTGCCGCCTGTCCAGGCGTTGAATGCGAACCTGTTGCGCTCATCGCCCATAAAGACGACCTGCACGCTGGGCATCGCCGCCAGGTCCGCGATGAACTGGTTGGTATAAGGAAGCTGGGGCTCCGGATCGCCACGCATCCGCTCGACGCCGAACATCCAGGACTGTCGCAATGCGGTCGACCCCGGCACGCCGATGGGTTGGCAAGCGGTCGTGACAATCGCCGCCAGGATGATCGATGCAGGAGCTGAAATCCGGTGACCCGGCCGGTGGCGCATTCTGGGTCAATGCTCGGAGAGCATCATGTGTTGGCCGTGCTCATCGCAGGCATCTGCTGCCGCGGCGCGTGCCAGACGCACCGCGCATGTCTCGTATCTGGCGTTGCGGCACGCCACCAAGTCGCAGTCGAAGCAGGCGGCGATTTCGTCGGGAATGTCGTGGACGATGTACCTCCTGGCGAGCGTCCTCCATTCCTGGCTGAGCATCGTCCCTCCTCCTGCACCTCGTGCATGCCGCCGGCAGGCAACTCAATGAGACCACGCGATTGCGTGCGTCTGTCATTGATCTGGATCAACCGGTCCTACACCGGACCGATCCTGACGGCTACTCCGCGGCAAGTGCCTTGTGCGGCGGCGTCTGCACCACGGGTGCCAGCTCCGGCGCATTGAACGACAATGCATGCCGTTCCTCCGGCGCCGGCCGGTACAGCGTATCGCGCTGCAGCGGCACACGCCCGATTGTACGGATCAAGTCTTCCATCGCTTCCGGCGGGAACTCCTGACCGTGCTGCGTGCCGGCGGCGCGCGAGATGCTCTCGTTCATCAGCGTGCCGCCGAGATCGTTGGCGCCCGCGTTCAGGCACAGCGCCGCACCGTCCGGCCCCATCTTCACCCACGAGGTCTGGATGTTGGTGATCAGAGGGTGCAGCGCGAGCCGTGCCACCGCGTGCATCAGCACCGCCTCGCGCAGCGTCGGTCCCTTGCGCGCCTGGCCACGCAGATACATCGGCGCTTCCATGTGTACGAATGGCAGCGGCACGAATTCGGTTATGCCGCCCGTCTCCGCCTGCAGGTCGCGCAGTACCAGCAGATGCCGCGCCCACGACACAGGCCGTTCGACATGGCCGTACATGATCGTGGACGTGGTACGCAATCCAAGCTGATGCGCCGTGCGCAGCACCTCGAGCCACTGACTGGTGTTCACCTTGTCCGGGCAGATGATCGCGCGCACGTCGTCGTCGAGGATCTCCGCGGCTGTGCCCGGCAGCGTGCCAAGTCCCGCTTCTTTCAGCTCGGACAGGAACTCGTGCAGCGACAGGCCCAGCGTGGCTGCGCCTTGCGTCACCTCCAAAGGCGAAAACGCATGGACGTGCATGTCAGGGAGCGCCGCCTTGATCGCGCGGCAGATGCCGAGATAGGTCGCACCGGTGTAGTCGGGATGGATGCCGCCTTGCAGGCACACCTCGGTGGCACCTCGGTCCCATGCTTCCCGCGACCGCCGAACGACTTCGTCCAGCGCGAGATCGTATGGCGCCCCGCGCAGCTCCTCATGCGTCTTGCCCTTGGAGAAGGCACAGAAACGGCAGCGGTAATAGCAGATGTTGGTGTAGTTGATGTTGCGATTCACTACGTAACGGACGACGTCGCCGCTGACCAACTGGCGTAGCGCGTCGGCTGCGGTGATGACGTGCTCGTAGTCGGCGTCGCGCGCGGCGAACAGCCGCACGATCTCGGCCTCGTCCAGGCGCGCGCCGGATACCGCCTTCGTCACCGTATCGGCAACTGCCGGATCGGCGCGGTCCAGGAGTACCGCGCGCTGCTTCGGGAGCACGGTGAGACCAGGTGCCCAGTCGTCCTCGCGCGCCCAGCCTTCCGCGTCGATCGTGCGACGCACACGCGTTGCGACGCCGGCCGCGCACCAGCGGTCCGCGGCGAAGGCATATGCCGGATACACCGGCAGACGCTGCACCAGCACCTTGCCCATCGTGGCGGTACGCTGTGCCAGCATATCTATCTGCGGCCACGGCGCTTCGGGGTTCACGTGGTCCGGTGTCACGGGCGACACACCGCCCCAGTCGTCGATGCCCGCTTCGACCAGCTTCTCATAGACGCCGGGCGACAGGTTCGGGGGCGCCTGCACGTGCACGTCGTCCGGCAGGATCAGCCGTGCCGCGGCGATGCTCCACAGCAGATCGTCCAGGTCCGGCTCGGGTGCCGTCGCCCGCTTGGTGTTCGGCTTGGCACGGAAGTTCTGCACGATCACTTCCTGGATGTGGCCGTGCCGCACATGCAGGTCGCGGATCGCCAGCAGCGATTCCAGCCGCTCGGCGCGCGTTTCGCCGATGCCGATCAGGATGCCGGTGGTGAACGGCACGGCAAGCTCGCCGGCGATGCGCATCATGTCCAAGCGCACCGAGGGCGCCTTGTCGGGCGAGCCGTAATGCACGCCGCCGGGCTCGCATAGCCGATCGCTGCTCGACTCCAGCATGATCCCCATGCTGGCAGACACCGTGCGCAGCGACGCGATCTCGTCGCGGGCCATGATGCCGGGGTTGACGTGCGGCAGCAGCCCCGTCTCCTTCAGCACCAGCGCGCACATCTCGCGCAGGTAGGAAATCGTCGTCTCGTGCCCCAGCGTCGCCAACGCCTCGCGCGCGGCGCGGTAGCGCAGCTCCGGCTTGTCGCCCAGGGTGAACAGCGCTTCGGTGCAGCCTGCCGCGGCGCCGGCGCGGGCGATGGTCAGCACCGCCTCAGGCGACAGATACGCCGGTCGCCCCGTCCTCGGCCGTTCGGCGAAGGTGCAGTAGTGGCATACGTCGCGGCACAGTTTGGTCAGCGGGATGAACACTTTCCGCGAATAGGATACCAGCCGCCCGTGTGCCGCATCGCGCTTGGCCGCCGCACGCGCCATCAGCGCTTCGAGCGGCACGGTTTCGATATCGCTGATCATGCCTTGCGTACCACTTCTTCCCCGAAGCGCTGGATCGTGTCCAGTGTCTCCTCGATGGTTGGCCGTTGCAGATAGAGGATCGCGTGCCGTGCTCCGGCCTTCTTCAGGGCGGCCACGTCCTCCAGCATGTCCGATGCGCTGCCGCTGAACAACTGCCGCCCGTCGGGACTCTGCTGCGCGCTCCACACAGGCGGGCCGAACCACAGATAGCCGACATCGATTGTGCCAGGATCCCGACCCGCCTTCTCGGCGACGCGATGCAATCCCTCGATACCCTCCCGCAGGCGTGCCGGTGTGTTCAGCCGGATGCTCTGGTTGTTCGAGACCGGATACCAGGCATCGCCGTATTTCACCGTGCGCCGCAGCGCCGGCGCGCTCTCGCCACCGACCCAGATCGGCAAATGCGGTCGCGATGCCGGCTTCGGTGCGAACACGACGTTGGAGAATTTCGCGTACTTGCCGTCGAGCGCCGGCTGCGCGTCGCTCCAGAGGGTGCGCCAGGCGTCCAGGTACTCATCGGTCACCGCGCCGCGCTCGGCGAACGGCGGCGCTCCGAGCGCCTCGAATTCCTCGCGCATCCAGCCCGTGCCGACGCCGGCGATCACGCGACCGCCAGACAACACGTCCGCCGTCATGAACAGCTTCGCCGCGAGCACCGCGGGGCGATGCGGCACCACCGCGACCGAGGTGAGCAGCTTGAGGCGCTGCGTGCACCCGGCGAGGAACGCCAGAGTGGCAATGCAGTCGAAACATTCGCCGGTCGGCGCGCCCGGCCAGACGCCATCGGCCGTGTACGGATACCGCACGCCGGTCTGCATTGGCACGATCAGGTGGTCGGCCACACCGAGATAGGCGTAGCCCAGCGCCTCGGCGCGCTGCGCCACCGCCATCACGCTCTCCCGTGAGGTCAGGCAACCGCGCGTGCCGATGTGAATGCCGAAGTCCACCGTTCCCCTCATCTGGCTGGCAGCGGCGGATCGTGTGCTATCGTTATTGCCGACGCAATTCAAGCGGAGGAACAAATGCAGATCGGGTGCAGCGCGCCGACCAGTGGACCTCTGATCGGGCCGGACAGCCTGGTGCGCATTGCCACTGAGGCCGAGATGCTGGGCTTCGACTACATCACCGTCAGCGACCACGTAATGATGCCGAAGAGTGTGGTCTCGCGCTATCCGTACAGCGCGTCGGGCGAGTTCCCCTCGGGTGCCGGGGCAGCGCGGCTGGAACAGCTCACCACCGCGGCGTTCATTGCCGCCGCGACGTCGAAGCTGCGCATCGTCACTTCGGTGATGGTGGTCCCACATAGGCCGGCGGTGCTGACCGCGAAGATCCTGGCGACGATCGACTATCTGTCGAAGGGACGGCTGACGCTGGGGATCGGTGCCGGCTGGTGCAAGGAGGAGTTCGAGGTCATCGGCGCGCCGCCGTTCGAGGATCGTGGCCATGTCACCGACGAATGGATGATGGCATGCAAGGAGTTGTGGGCGAAGGATGATCCGCAGTTCGACGGCAAATACACCAAATTCGCCGACGTGGTGTTCACGCCGAAGCCGGTGCAGAAGTCGATCCCGATCTGGGTGGGCGGCGAGAGCGGACCCGCGCTGCGAAGGACGGCGAAATATGCCGATGCGTGGTATCCGATAGGCACCAATCCGCAATTCCCGATGGACACGCTGCCGCGCTTCAAGGCCGCTGCCGCGAGACTTCGCGACATGACGGCGAAAGCCGGCCGCGATCCCTCGGCCGTGACGCTGGCCTATCGCATTTCATCCAATGCGGAGGCACAGCCGAAAGGCACCGTGGACGGCGAGCGCAAGCTGTTCACCGGCGGTGCCGCCGATTTCGTCGGCGACATCAAGGCGTTGGCCGAGGCTGGCGTGACGTCGTTCGATTCCGGCATGTTCGCGCCGACCTTGGCCGGAACCATCGACAACATGCGCCGGTTCAAGGACGAGGTGATGGCGAAGGTGAAGTAATCATGCAGATCGGCTTCAACGCCCCGACCTCCGGCGCCCTGATCGAACCGGACAGTCTGCGTCGCATTATCACCGAGGGCGAGGCGCTCGGCTTCGACTATGTGACGGTCAGCGACCACATCATGGTGCCGCGCAATCTCGAGTCGAAATATCCCTACACCGACAGCGGCGAGTTCCCGGCGGGCACGGCGGCTGCCTGGCTCGAGCAACTGACGACCACCGCCTATATCGCCGCGCTGACCACCAGGCTGCGGTTCGTCATGTCGGTGATGGTGGTGCCGCATCGCCCCGCGGTGCTGACGGCGAAGATGCTCGCCACGATCGATTATCTGTCGAAGGGCCGCCTCACCCTGGGGATCGGTGTCGGCTGGTGCCGGGAGGAATTCGAGGCGATCGCTGCCGCGCCGTTCGACGACCGCGGCCATGTCACCGACGAATGGATGATGGCCTGCAAGGAACTCTGGTCGAAGGACGATCCGCGCTTCGACGGCAAGTACGTGAAGTTCAGCGACGTCGTGTTCACGCCGAAGCCGGTGCAACAGCCGATCCCGATCTGGGTCGGCGGCGAGAGTGCGCCCGCGCTGCGCCGCACGGTGCGCTACGCCGATTGCTGGTACCCCGTCGGCACCAACCCGCAGTTCCCGATGAACACGGTGAGCCGCTTCAAGGCCGGCATGGCGCGGTTCCGCGGCTTCGCCGAGAAGGGCGGCCGCGATCCCGCCAGCCTCAAGGTGGCGTTGCGCGTTCTGGTCGGGCCGTCCGCGCGACCGCGCCGCACGATCGACGGCGAGGGCGAGATGTTCACTGGGGGTGCGCCAGACTACGTTGCCGACATCAAGGCGCTCGAGGAGATGGGCGTGGACGCGGTCGATGTTCGTCTGTTCGCCACGACGTTGGATGGCACCATCGACAACATGCGCCGCTTCCGCGGCGAGGTGATGACGAAGGTTCGCTAAGGAGAGGGTACGGACATGCAGCTTGGCATCACCATGCGGATCAACGGCCAGATGCCGAAACTCAGTATGGACGAGGTGTTGGAAGCCGAACGCCTCGGCTACGAATCGGTGTGGTCGGGCGAGGCGTGGGGCACCGATGCGGTGTCGCCGGTCGCCTGGGTGCTCGCGCGCACGACGAAGATCAAGGCCGGCACGGCGATCATGCAGATGCAGGCCCGCACGCCGGCCTGTACGGCAATGACGGCGATGACGCTGAACGCGCTGTCTGGCGGGCGGTTCCTGCTCGGTGTCGGACCGTCCGGCCCGCAGGTGATCGAGGGCTGGCACGGCGTGGCGTACGGCAAACCGCTCGGCCGCACCAAGGAATACATCGAGATCATCCGCAAGGCGTTGGCACGTGAGGCGGCGCTGACCTTTCAGGGCGAGCACTATCAGATTCCCTATGCCGGGCCTGGTGCCACCGGCCTGGGCAAGCCGTTGCGCAGCATCGTGCACGGCGATCCGAGCATGAAGATCTACACCGCGTCGATCACGCCTGCCGGGCTTCGCACCGCGGGCGAGGTGTCGGACGGGACGCTGCCGATCTGGTTTTCGCCGGAGCAGGCGGACCATGTGGTGCAACCGATCCTGGACGGCCGCGCGAAAGCGGGTAAGTCGCGCGACCTGAGCGGGTTCGATCTGGCGCCGTATGTGAAGATCAGCATGGGGAGCGACCTAGCCGCATGCCGCGATGCGCTGCGGCCGAACCTGGCGCTGTATATCGGCGGGATGGGCGCGCGCTCGAAGAATTTCTACAACGACTTCGCAGTGCGGCTTGGGTACGAGGAGGCGGCTGCGAAGATCCAGGACCTGTACCTGGGCGGACATAAGATGGATGCCGAAGCGCTGGTGCCGGACAAACTGATCGACGAAATCGCGCTGGTCGGGACGGCGGATCGGATCAAGGACCGGCTGAAGGCGTGGCAGCAGGTTGCGACGAACGGGAAGCTCACGACGATGGTGCTGACCGGCGCAACGGTCGATGCGCTTCGTGTGGTGGCGGAAGCGGTGCTGTAGCGTCGCGATGACCGGCGCCGATCTGCCGGATGTCGTCCGCCAGCATTGGCCGTTTCAGCCGCGCTTTGCGCGCACGAATGGCTGGCGCATGCACTACGTGGATCAAGGCGTCGGCGACCCCGTTGTGCTGCTGCACGGCAATCCGACCTGGGGCTATCTCTACCGCGATTTCGTGGCGCCACTGACCTCGGCTGGATATCGCGTCATCATTCCCGACATGATCGGCTTCGGCCTCTCGGAAAAGCCTACACGCGAGCACGCACATAGCCTCGACGGTCACATCGCCAACCTCACCGCGCTGTTGCGCGGCCTTGATCTGCGGCGCGTCACGCTGGTCTGTCACGATTGGGGCGGCCCGACCGGGCTTGGCTTCGCGCTGTCTAATATCGCGCGCATGAGAGCGCTGGTGCTGATGAGCACCTGGGCGTGGCCGCTGCCGCCGGCGGAATTTCACACACGCATCTTTCCCTGGCGCACGATGCACGCGCCATTGCTGGGTCCGTACCTGCTGGGGCGGCACAATGCGTTGGCGTCGCGCGGCGTCTATCTGTCCGTGGTCGATCGCGAGCGATTCAGGGAGCGGGCGCAGGCGGCGTATGAGGCGGTGCTGCCGGATGCCGCGAGCCGACTGTTGACCTGGACCTGGCCACGCTGGATTCCGCTCGATGCGAGCGCCCGGGCGTTCGAGCGCTTCGTGTGGCTGGAGCGCGAACTGTCCACCTGCACGTTGCCGTCGCTGCTGATCTGGGGTCGCGAGGACGATGTGTTCGACCCGTCAGTCTTCGTCGCGCGCCTCAGGCAGTTGTTGCCGCATGCCGAGGGACCGCATCTGGTGACCGGACGGCACTTCCTCCAGGAAGATTCCGGCCCCGAGATCGCCGCGCATATCGTGGACTTCCTGCGGCGAGTGACGTGACGACAGTTGTTCCGCAGCCTTCGCTTGACGGCAAGCGATTGGCGTTCGTGCTGGCCGAGGATCGGCTGGGCCACTACCCGGAATTCCGCATGTTCTTCGTCCGCGCCTTCGATCTCGATCGCGTCGGGCTCACGCGGCCGGGTTACGTGCAGACACCGTCCGGCGCCGTCTACGCACTGATCTTCATTGGGCGAAGCGGCGAGGCGTTTCCATCGGGCCTGGAAATCCACGCCGTCGTCCCCGCACTCGAGCCGTTCGACGAAACGGCGGTCGATCGCGATCTGTGGTCGATCCTGCGATGGATGATCGAGGGCATCGGTGGCGACTGGACGACTAATGCAATGGAGGCGACCGGGCGCCTGTTCCGTATTCCTGCCAGCATGGACGCAGACCGCTCGCCCTCCTAGCATCGATGCAAGTCGTCAGAGGAAGCATCCATGAGCGGAGCATCACCGGTCAGCCTGGAACGTCAGGGCGACATCGGCATTATCACGGTCAACTATCCCCCGGTGAACGCGCTCGGGCCGGGCGTCGCTGAAGGCATCAAGGACTGCCTGGCGCGCGGCAATACCGATCCGGCGATCAAGGCGATGGTGTTGATCGGCGCTGGCCGCAGTTTCATCGCGGGTGCCGACATACGTGGCTTCGGCACCAACCGGCCGCGCCTGCCGCTGGGGCAACGCGTCTACGACACGCTCGATGCCAGCGAGAAACCGGTGATCGCCGCCATCCACGGCTACGCACTCGGCGGCGGGTTCGAGATCGCGATGGCCTGCCACTATCGCATGGCCTTGCCGAGCGCGAAGGTCGGATTGCCGGAAGTTCTCATCGGCATTCTGCCTGGTGGCGGGGGCACGCAGCGGCTGCCGCGGCTGATCGGCGTCAAGGCCGCCCTCGACATGATCGTCACCGGCCGCCACGTGCCGGCGCCGGAGGCGAAGCGGCTCGGCATCATCGACGAGCTCTTGCCGGAGAATGCCGACCTGCATGACAGCGCAATCGCCTACGCCATGCGCATCATGGGCACGCGACCATCGCCGCGGGTGCGCGATCGCATGGTGCGGCTGGAGGATCCCGGAATCTTCGACGCGATGCGCAAGTCGATCGCTCGACGCGCGCGCAACCAGACTGCGCCGTATCACTGCATCGCGGCGGTCGAAGCGTCGTGCGCCATGCCGTTCGACGATGGTTGCCGACGCGAGGCGGATCTGTTCAGGGAGCTGGAAGACAGCGCCGAGGCCCGCGCACTGCGCTATGCGTTCTTCATCGAACGCGAGGTGGCGCGGCTGCCCGACATTCCCGCCAGCACGCCGGTACGCGATTTTACCACCGCCGCGGTCATCGGCTCCGGCACTATGGGCGGCGGCATCGCCATGAGCTTCGCCGACTTCGGTTTCCCGGTGAAGATCATGGATGCGACGCCGGAGGCGCTGGAGCGCGGCATGCAGCGCATCCGCGACAACTATGCCACGTCGGTGCGCCGCGGTTCGCTCGCCGAGAACGAGATGCAGCGGCGGCTTGCGCGCATCGAACCGGTCGCGGGCTACGAGGATATCGCCGATTGCGACGTGGTGATCGAAGCGGTGTTCGAGGAGATGGACGTCAAGAAGCCGGTGTTCGCCAAACTGGACGAGGTGATGAAGCCGGGGGCGCTGCTGTTCTCGAACACATCGGCGCTGGACATCGACCAGCTCGCCGACATGACCAAGCGGCCACAGGACGTGGCAGGAACGCACTTCTTCAGTCCGGCCAATGTGATGAAGCTGCTGGAGGTGGTGCGCGGCAAGGCCTCCTCGCCGCGGACGCTGGCAACGGCGATGCAGATGGGTCGCCGGATCGGCAAGCTCTCGGCGATGGCGGGCAACACCGATGGCTTCGTCGCGAACCGTTCGCGAGCGCCGTTCAACACCGAGATGGTGATCCTGCTCGAGGAAGGCTGCCTGCCCGAGCAGGTGGACAAGGTCATGGTGGATTTCGGCTATCCGATGGGTCCGTTTGCGGTGGGCGATCTGGCGGGCCTGGACATCGGCTATGCCAGCCGCAAGCGTCGCGCCGCGGAGAACCCCAATTTCCGCATGCAGCCGATCTCCGATCGCCTGGCGGAGATGGGACGCTATGGTCAGAAGACCGGCGCGGGATGGTACCGCTACGAAAAGGGCGACCGGACGCCGCATCCCGATCCCGAGGTCGCCGCGATCATCAAGGAAGTCTCCGCCGGTCTCGGCATTCCGCAACGCGAGTTTGCCGACCAGGAGATACTGCGCCGGCTGCTGTTCTCGTCGGTGAACGAGGCGTGCAAGATCCTCGAGGAAGGCAAGGCGTACCGGCCGAGCGACATCGACGTGATGTGGCTGCATGGCTTCGGCTTCCCGCGCTATCGCGGCGGACTGTTCTTCTGGGCCGACGGCATCGGCGTGCGCGAGGTGTACAACCAGATCGCCGCGTGGCATCAGCAGTATGGCGAGCGTTGGGCGCCGTCGCGACTGTTGCGTGACCTCGCCGAATCCGGCACGTCGTTCCGCGAAGCCAAGGCGGCGGCATTCGTTCCATAGGGGGACCGCTATGAGTGCAGTCATCGACGATCCGAACGATCTTTCCGACGAAGACTTTCGCGCTCATGTGCGGCAGTGGATCGCGGCGAACTATCCGCCGGAGATCCGCAATCCGCCGAAGCGGCTGCACCACAGCGATACTAAGGTCTGGTACCAGAAGCTGTCACGCAAAGGCTGGCTGTGTCCCGGCTGGCCGAAGGAGTTCGGCGGCATGGGCCTTTCGCCCGGCAAGCAGCTCATCATGATGGAGGAGAAGGAGCGTCACGGCTGCGCTCCGATCAACGGCATGGGTGTCACGATGCTGGGCCCGCTGCTGATCCGCTACGGCACGAAGGAGCAGCACGACTACTACCTGCCGAAGATCCTGACCGGCGAGCATATCTGGTGCCAGGGCTATTCCGAGCCCAACGCCGGTTCCGACCTCGCCAGCCTCCGCACCGAAGCGGTGCTCGATGGCGACGAGTGGGTGGTGAACGGCCAGAAGATCTGGACGTCGTTGGCGATGGACGCGAACTGGATCTTTCTGTTGGTGCGCACCGACAAGCAGGCGAAGAAGCAGGATGGCATCAGCTTTCTGCTGGTGCCGATGGACAGCCCGGGTATTACCGTACGGCCGATCACCAACATCGATATGGGCGACGAATTCTGCGAGACGTTCTTCGACAATGTGCGCGTGCCGAAGGGCAATCTGGTCGGCCAGATCAACAAGGGATGGACGATGGCGAAGAACCTGCTGGGGTTCGAGCGCATCGGCTCCGGCTCGCCTCGCCAGTCGTCCTATGCGCTGACGCGGCTGCGTCTGCTGGCGGACCGCATGGGCGTTTGGGAGGAGGAGTGGTTCCAGGATCGCTATACGCGGCTTCGTCTGGATCTCGAGGACCACAAGGCGCTGTACAACGAGTTCGTCGCGAAGGTGTATCGCGGCGAGGCGCTGGGGCCGGACGTGTCGATGCTGAAGGTGCACCAGACCGAGCTGTACCAGCGCATCACCGAGACCATGCTCGAGATCGCCGGCGAGCACGGCGGCCAGTTCGGCCCTCTGGATGGCAACCGCGAGCTGAATCCCGCCGGCCTGTTCATCCAGTCGCGGCCTTCGACGATCTACGCGGGGTCGAACGAGATACAGCGCAACATCCTGGCAAAGAACGTGCTGGAGCTGCCCTGAACCGTTACCGGTTCGCATTCGCTCCACACGCTGGTCACTGACAGTGTGTTGTCAGTATGTTGGTGCCATGCGCCGCTCCGACCGGCTGTTCGACATCATCCAGCGCCTGCGTACGGCGCGCGGGCCGACAACCGCCGCGGCGCTGGCGGACGAGCTGGAAGTGACCGTGCGGACGGTCTATCGCGACGTGGCCACGTTGCAGGCGCGCCGCGTGCCGATCGAGGGTGCGGCGGGGATCGGCTATGTGCTGCGGCGAGGTTTCGATCTGCCGCCGCTGATGTTCACCACCGAGGAAATCGAAGCGATCGTTGTGGGGGCTCGCCTGGTTGCCCGCACCGGCGATCCAGGCTTGCAGGATGCGGCGGAGAGTGTGCTGTCCAAGGTTATGGTGGTGCTGCCGGAGGCGTTGCGCACGCAACTGGCATCCGCGCCGTTCTTCGTCTCGGGTTCAGGCGCCCCGGTGGCAGAAAGCGTCGATCTGTCCGAGGTTCGTCAGGCGATCCGCGATGAACGCAAGCTGCACATTGGCTATGTCGACGAGAAAGGGGTGCGTACGCAGCGGACGATCTGGCCAATCGCGGTCGCATACTACGTACAAGCGACCTTGATCGGCGCGTGGTGCGAACTGCGGCGCGACTATCGGCATTTCCGCGCCGATCGGATCGATACGCTGACGGTGCTCGATGAGCGCTATCCGTCCGACAACGGCAGGCTCATGGCGGAGTGGCTCGCGATGCGTCAGGATGAACAGAGAATCAGGGAGTAGCGTTATGGCCGCCTATATGGTCGTACAGCTCAATGTCACCGATGCCGAGAAATTCGCTCGCTATCGCGAGGCTGTGCCCAGTGTCGTGGAGGCCTTCGGTGGCCGCTACATCGTGCGTGGCGCCACCGTCGAGGTGCTGGAAGGCAGCCACGACGGGCGCCGCTTCGTGTTGTTCGAGTTTCCATCGGTCGAAGCTATCAAGCGATTCTGGCACTCGCCGGAATATGCCAAGGTGAAGCCGCTGCGCGACAACGCCGCGGAAGTCGACGCGTGGGTGGTCGCCGGCGTGTGATGCACGGCACGGATATGGTTGGAAGCTAGCGATGGCAGATGAGATCCAGGTGGCGGTGGATGCGGACGGCGTTGCCGTGGTGACGCTGAACCGGCCGGAGAAGCGCAACGTCGTGTCGCTGGCGATGTGGCGCGGGCTGGGCGAGATCTACCGTGACTTTGCCAGGCGCACCGATGTGCGCGTCGCGATCCTGACCGGCGCCGGCGGGCATTTCTGCGGTGGGGCCGATATCTCGGAATTCTCCAGGGTGCGCAACAGTGTCGAGGACGCGCGCATCTACGGCGAGGCAGGTCGCGCGGCGACGCAGGCGATCATGGACCTGCCACAGCCGACGATCGCGGCGGTGCATGGCTATGGCGTGGGTGGGGGCTGCGGACTGGCGCTGGCGTGCGATCTGCGCGTCGGCGACACGACGACGCAGATGGGCATCCCTGCCGCGCGACTGTCCATCGTCTACGGCAGGCTGGATTGCAGCCTGCTGCTGCGCGCCGTCGGATTGGCGAACGCCAAGCTGGTGCTCTACTCGGGACGCTATTTCCCGCTGAACGATTGCCGGGCGATGGGATTGATCGACGTGGTCGCGGAGCAGGGCGCGCTGGCGGGCGCGCATGCCCTGGCTCAGGAATTCTCTACCCGCGCGCCCTTGTCGCAACGCGGCGCCAAAGTCGTGTTGGAAGCATTGGACCGCGGCGAGGTGGATCAGCGTGCCGCGGAAATCGCCGCAGTCCAGGAGGCGGCGGTGAACAGCGAGGACTACCGCGAAGCGCGCCAGGCGTTCCTCGAAAAGCGTACACCGGTGTTCTTGGGACGCTAGCGATGGATGCGCAGTTCCAGCCGTTGGATTCCGGAAAGTTCCGTGACCCTTTCACCACCGCCAAGGGGGATGCCCGCGCGACGGTGGCGCTGCGTTCGCTTGACACGCTGTGGTTCAATACCGGGACGCTGTGCAATCTGACCTGCCGCAACTGCTACATCGAATCGTCACCGCGCAACGACCTCTTGGCCTACCTGACGCGGGAGGACGTGCGCGAGTACCTCGACGAAATCGCGCGTGACGGGTTGCCGACGCGGCTGATCGGCTTCACCGGCGGCGAGCCGTTCATGAACCGCGACATCATCGGCATGCTGCACGATGTGCTGTCGCGCGGCTTCGATGCGTTGGTGCTGACCAATGCGATGAAGCCGATGCGCAAGCTGCGGCCGCAGCTTTTGGAACTGCATAACGTCTATGGCGCGCGACTGCGCATCCGCGTCTCGCTCGACCACCATGTGCCGGAAGTGCACGAAACGGAGCGGGGGCGGCGGACCTGGGCACCGACCATCGACGGCCTGCTCTGGCTGGCGCGGAGCGGGTTTGCGATCGACGTGGCCGGCCGGCGGTTCTCGGGCGAGCCAGAGGCGGACCTACGCGCGGGCTTCGCCCGGCTGTTCGCCGAACTCGGCCTGCCGATCGATGCGATGGATCCGGTGCGGTTGATGCTGTTCCCGGAGATGGACGTACAGCGTGACGTGCCGGAGATCACCACCGCCTGCTGGGGTATCCTCCACAAGTCGCCGGATGACGTGATGTGCGCCTCCGCCCGCATGGTGGTGAAGCGCAAGGGTGCCGATGCGCCCGCCGTGCTGGCCTGCACACTGCTGGCGTACGATCGGCAGTTCGAGCTTGGGCGCACCCTGGCAGAGGCAGCGCGACCGGTATCGCTCAACCATCCGTATTGTGCGTCGTTCTGCGTGCTGGGCGGTGCGGCCTGTAGCCGCTGACGCTACGCGTGGCCGGCGGCACCCGACAGCAGCAGGGGATCGATGTTGAGCTTGCCCAGCGCGCGGCGCCACTTCGTGTCGTGGTCGGCGTCGAACACGATGGTCTCATCGGCAGGCACCGAGAGCCACGCGTTCTGCTGGATCTCGGCATCGAGCTGACCCGGTCCCCAGCCAGCATAGCCCAGCGCCAGCAGACCCTCGCGCGGCCCGTTGCCCTCGGCGATCGCCTTCAGGACATCGAGACTGGCGGTCAGCGCCAGGGCGTCGTTGACGCGCAGGCTGCCTTCGCCGGTCCAGTCCGTGGTGTGCAACACGAAGCCGCGCGCGTTGTCCATCGGGCCGCCGGCACACAGCCTTATCCGGCGTGCCGGCGGCACGGGGGCGACATCGAGCTGGCGCAGCAGCTCGTCGAATTTGGGACGCTGCAGCGGGCGATTGAGCACGAGGCCCATCGCTCCTTCTGGTGTGTGGGCGCAGAGATAGATGACGCTCTGGGCAAAGCGCGGATCTTCCATGGCCGGCATCGCTATCAGTAGCTGTCCGGTCAGGAAATCGGCCGAAGCATCCGAGGCCGTGGATTTGCGCGTCTGCTCCATGACGATGAATCTGGGCCTGCCGACGCGGCTGCGCAAGCGCCCCCATGGGATGGCGTGACTCCCGCCGCGGAGGAGGCTAGGAGTCGCGCGCTGGCAAGCCACAGGGGAGCATGGAGCCAATGACGATCAAGGTCGGCGATCAGATTCCATCGATGAAGTTGATGATGGGCACGCCCGACGGGCCCAAGGAAACGTCAACCGACGAAGTCTTCAAGGGGAAGAAGGTGGTGCTGTTCGCGGTGCCGGGAGCGTTCACTCCAACGTGCAGCGTCAAGCACCTGCCGAGCTTCGTACAGAACGCCGACGCTCTCAAGGCGAAGGGCGTCGACACGATCGCCTGCATTGCGGTGAACGACGCGTTCGTGATGGCGGCCTGGGGCAAGGAACAAGGGACCGACGGCAAGATCACCATGCTCGCCGACGGGTCGGCGGCGTTCACCAAGGCGATCGGGCTGGAACTGGACCTGATCGGCCGCGGTATGGGGACGCGCAGCCAGCGGTACGCGCTGATCGCGCAGGACGGCAAGGTGACCCATCTCGCCGTCGAGGCACCTGGCGGCTTTGAGGTAAGCAAGGCCGAGTCGATCCTGGCCAACCTGTAGGCCCCGAATCGGAAAGGCACGCCAGCGTCGCTGGCGTGCCTTTCGTTTGGGTCGGTCAGATCAGTCGGGCGCCTGGTGGGTTCGCACCGTGCGCCCGGCAACCCTTTACAGGTTCGCCTGGAAGTCCTGGTAGTCCCGGACCTTCTTGTACACCTGCAGCCGGTTTCGCTGGCTGTCGGCCACGATGATCTCATCCGTTGCCGGATTGAAGTCCACCGCGGTCGGGAAGCAGAAGCGGTACAGCGGCTCCGAGTTACGCACCCGGCGATACGCCTTCATCATGTCCGGGTTGGCATCGACGCTCTGCTTGGCCCACTTCGAGAACTCTTGCGCGTCGCCGTACAGGTTGGTCAACGGCGTGCCGTCAGCCTCGAAGATGGATACCCGGTGATTGCCCCAGTCGGTAACATAGATGTCGCCGTCGGGGTCCACCGCCACGTCGGTCGGGTGGTTGAGCAGCCCAGCCTTCGGATACTGCGTCGGCAGCACGCTCGAGACGTACGGCCCGAGATAGGTGACCGCGAAGGCGTCGTCCGCACGCGGCAGCTCGCCATAGGTGCCGATCTTCATCAGAAAGCGCCCCTGCGGCGACAGCTTCTGTACGCGGTGGTTCTTCCAGTCGGCGACGTAGATGTTGCCATCCTTGTCCGTGGTGATGCCCCACGGCTGGTTGAACTCGCCGTCGCCCGATCCGGCCTTGCCGCACTGGGCAAGCAGCTTGCCTTCCGGGCTGAACACCTGAAGCCGGCAATTGCCACTGTCGACGACGATGACGTTGCCATTCTTCTCGACCGCGATGCCGGCCGGACGGTTAAGCTCGCCGTCACCGCTGCCGGTGCTGCCGAACTTGTACTGGAACTTGCCGTCGGGATCGAACACCGAGATGGTGTTGGTCCACTCGTCCGAGCAGTACACCCGGCCGTCGTTCCCCACCGCGACGCCGAACGGCCAGGTCGCCTTGCCGTCGCCTTGGCCGTGCTGGAAGAACTCGGACACCAGCTCCTCGTCACCGGGTCCGCCGAGCTTGATGCGGTTCACCCGCATGCCGAAGTTGTTCTCGTTGCCGCGATTTGCGGTGTAGAGGTCGTTTTCCTTGCCCAGGCACATGGTCTGAACGTAGTTGAACCCTGTGCCTGTGGCGGCGCCACGCCCGATGGCATGGCTCCAGTCATAGGCCCTGCCACGCACGACTGTGGTTAGCGGCATAATCCCCTCCCTTCGTGAAACGCCAGAACCGATCCTCGTTCCCCGGATACCTCCGGGGAACGAGGGGCAGTCGGGACCAAGCCGACCTAGTGCAGGAAGGCCGGCTTCTCGTAGGTGCCGTTAACGATCGGCGCGGGGTTCATGCCCATCCACTTGTCGAGGATGGTCGAGTAGATGCTGCGGAAGTCCATGTTCGGGTTCAGGTCGCCCTGGACCAGCTTGTTGGCATCCAGCGACGGGTATTCGCCGTAGTGGCCGCCCTTCACCTTATCGCCCAACACGAACGTGGCGCCGGCGGCGCCGTGATCGGTGCCGGAGCCATTGTCGCGCACGCGGCGGCCGAACTCCGAGAACATCAACACGATGACATTGTCAGCCGCGTTGTGCGCCCGCAGGTCGGTCATGAAGGCCTCGAGACCTTCGGTGACCGCGGTCCACAGATTGCCATGCAGCGGGTTCTGGCCGGCATGGGAATCGAAGCTGCCATGGTCGCAGTAGAATACCCGCGTGCCGAGATTCGCGAGATGCACCTGGGCGACGCCCTTCAGCTTCTGCGCGATCGTGGTGTTCGGGTATTTCACGTCCGACTTATAGAGGCCCGGCGCCACCTTCAGGATGTCGGCGCCCTTCAGTCCGTCGAGGCCGGTGGTGCCAAGGTACTCCATGACCCCGCTGCCCTCGATCGGCTGATACATGTGGGAGAACGTCTCCAACACCTTCAGCCGCTGTGCCTGGTCGCGGATCGTCGGCAGGAAGCCGTAATGCTCCAGCGGCCCGGCCACGCAGGCGACCGGAACGTTGGGCACCGCGAGCGCGCGGAACAGGCACGGTCCGAAGCTCACGGCGGTGACGACGTTCTCTTTCCTCGGGTCGATCTCGCGCACCACGCGGCCCAGCCAGCCTTCGGTGCCGACCTTGTCGGCCTCGCAGGTGTGCCAGATATCCATGGAGCGGAAGTGCGACCGCGGTGAGTCGAGATAGCCGACGCCGTGCATGATGGCGAGCTTGTCGTCATCCCAGAACTTCTTCAGCGGCGCCATGTAGTTCGGGAGGGCGTGGGCCTGGTCGAGGTGGATCATATCGTTGTCGGCGATGCCGACCGCCTTGCGATTGTCCTTGTACAGGCCGTTGTTGTACGGGATCACGGTGTTCAGGTAGTCGTTGCCGCCGGTGAGCTGCAACACGACCAGCACCGGATCCTTCGATTGCTGTGTTGCCGACATAGATTTAGTTCCTCCTATCCGTTCCGTGTCATGTTTCAGCCGAACTGGTATTCACGTGTCGCCGCGATGAGCTGCATCATCTCGGCGGCACGCCGTGTCGCGTTCTGCGCGCCGGCGCCATCCCAACTGATCTCGCCCCACTCCTTCGCCGCGTCGGTGAGCTCTTTCTTGGTGCCGGCGCTCACCTCGATCGGGCCGAGCTGATCGAGACAGTTGTTGACGAGCTGGTCGGGCGTCTTGGTGCCCTGTGCCTTCAGTCGCTCGATGATCTTCTGCACGCCAGGCAGGTCGGGATTGCCGAGCTGTGCCGCGACGAAGTTGATGCGCGACATCAGCGAGCCGCTGTTGATCCACTCCTGACCGGTATGCCAGCCCTCGACCGACGGCGGGTTCAGCAGGTCCTGTCCCATGTAGGACGGCTGCATCGACAACTCGCCATAGCCGGGCTTCGGCAGCTCGTAGCCACCCACCAGGCGCAGCGTGCCGACGACCACCTCGGCCGGCGACTTCAGGTGCTTGTAGCGGGCATTCTTGAAGAAGTCCGACTTGAAGAGGTGACGCAGCACCGGCTTCATCTCGCACTTCGACTCGACGAACACCTTGCACAGCGCGTCGACCGCCGCCGGGTCACGCGGAGCCTCGATGTTCCACGCCGGCACCTGCGGCTCGTCCGCGACGAAGAAGTTGTACAGGTGACGGCAGACGAACTTCGCGCAGGCCGGCTGCTGCACGACGATATTGATGATGTCCTCGCCATTGAAGTTGCCCTTATGGCCGAGGAACGTCTTCTCGCCATCGTCGTGGTCTTCCGGACGATACTCGAACTTCCACGGGAAGCGGCCGTACGGCAGGCGCGGCAGCTTCGTCTCGAAGGTCCAGCCGGTGAACGCACGCGATGCCTCGCGGACATCCACTTCGGTGTAGTTGCCGGCGCCGAGGCTGAACAGCTCAAGGAGCTCGCGGCCCCAGTTCTCGTTCACCGCGGTGCCGTGGTTCTGGTTGTTGTCCAGCCAGAAGATCATCGTCGGGTTCCTGGCGATCGTCACCAGCAGATCGCGATAGTTGCCCATGCCGTTGTTGCGGAACAGTTCGATCTGCTCCAGCAACTGGTCGTAGTTGTCGACCTTCGAGTTGCCGGTGGCGAACACGTGGTGCCAGAACAGCGCCATCTTCTCCTGCAGCGGGCGCTTCGTGTTCACCAGGTAGTACATGTAGTTGACGTTGCCCATCGGCGGCTGGCCGCCGGGCAGCAACGCGGCCGGCTGGTGACGCAGCAGCACATAGGGGTCCACGGCCGGCTGCGAGGCATACTCGATCAGTTCCTCGACGGTCGCGTCGTAGCCCTTGGCCACGCGCGCCTCGAGCTCGTCCCGGGTTGCCCCGAAGCCCGCGCGACGCATCAGATGGGCCATCAGACCGATGTCGTCCTGGTTTGCCATGTTCAATCCTCCCAACTTCAGTGATATGCCAATCCTGACTGCTATCGTCCCTGGCGCACTGCGCCGAACGCATCCACGCGCACGTCCAACGGTCGCCACCGGCTGTGCTTCGGCGCTATGCGCGGTCCGTCCGCGGCCTCGCCCATCAGGCCGGCATGCATGCTACGCTGCCTGCCTCTGCGTCGCAGGAGAGACTTTGATTTCTCATGCATTGCGGCCAGCTTTGGAACGACCAGCAAGTGCCAAGACCTCGCACGCGGAGCTGCCGGCAGTCAAGACTGTGCGGTCAACGCAACCGGGCAACTCTGGACGGTCCATACATGCCTTCCATGAGCGTTTCGACGTGAGGTTGCTGCTCGGTTGCCGCCCCGCCAGACGCCGACTGTCGCGCAGACTTGCTGCGCCTTCCTTATTTGTCAAATCTAAAGATACGATTTAATCCATAGACAATGCAAATGGGAGGCCCGCCATGACCCTGGCCGAACTGCGCTATCTGGTCGCGGTCGCGGACCTGTCGCATTTCGGGCGCGCCGCCGAGCGCTGCGGGATCACCCAGCCGACGCTCAGCAGCCAATTGCGGAAGCTCGAGGAATCCCTTGGGGTGCCGCTGGTCGAGCGCACCACACGGTTTGTCAGCCTCACGCCAATCGGCGCGGATGTCGTCGCCCACGCGCGCCGGCTGCTCGAGGAGGCCGATCAGATCGCGGAGCTGGTGCGCCACCGTCACGGCACGCTCACCAGCGTGCTGCGTCTCGGCATCATCCCGACGCTGAGCCCCTACATCCTGCCCCTGCTGCTCGACCGACTGCACCAGCGCTTTCCCGAGATCCGGCTGGTGCTGCGCGAGGACCTGACCGATAACCTGATCGCCGCGCTGGAGGCCTACACGCTCGACGTGCTGCTGATCGCGCTGCCCGAGCAGGCCGGCGAACACCGCGCAATGCCGCTGTTCCAGGAGCCGTTCTGGTTCGCCTGCCCGCCCGGCCACAAGCTCAGCAACCGCCCGATCGTGACGGAGCGCGAGTTGGTGCAGGAGCGACTGCTGCTGCTCGACGAAGGCCACTGCCTGCGCGACCAGGCACTGGCGGTCTGCGGCGACCAGTACCGCGGCCGCGAGGGAACCAACGACGACTTCCGCGCAACCAGCCTGGAGACGATCTCGGAGATGGTTGCCGCCGGAATCGGCTGCACGTTGCTGCCGGCCATGGCGGTGCCGCACCTGACCGAGCGGCACAGGCGGCTGGAGGTGCGGCCGCTGAGCGCGGCAAGGGCGCACCGCCGCATCGGCCTGCTGTGGCGCGCGAGCTTCCCACGCGGCGAGGACCTCGAGGTGTTCGGCCGCTTTATCCAGGACCAGTTGCCGGACAGCGTCGAGACGATCGAGCCCGTGTCGACGCACCAGCCGCCGGCCGCGTCTTCATCGCATCGAGCCAGGTCGGCGCCGCGCGCCAGACAGCCTATGCCGAGGCAGTGATTCGCTGGACTCCGGCGGATTTTCGGGCTGCGGTATCGGTCTGAGCAACCAGGGAGGTCCCCCGTGCAACGTCGTGACATCAACGCATCCGATGCGCCGGCCCCGGCCGGCCAGTACAACCAGGCAGTCGAAGTGACGGGCGCCAGCCGCACGCTGTATTGCAGCGGTCAGGTCGGCATCGCGTCCGACGGCAGCATCCCTGAAGACGCTGAAGCACAAGCAGCACTTGCGTGGCGAAATCTACAGGCGCAACTGAGAGCGGCCGGCATGGGCATCGAGAA
>JANWJK010000158.1 GCA_025452005.1 Acetobacteraceae bacterium
CATACCGCATGGTCTCTGTCGAGACCGCAATCGCCTACCGGCTGGCGCGAAACGACACCTACTTCAAGGGCGGTCCGAAGGGCGATCACTTCATCAAAACAATCGAGGTGCGCGAGATCGCGGATGCACAGGCGCGTGCCACTGAATTGCTGGCGCGGCGCGCCGACCTCGTGTGGGACCTCGGCGCGGATCAGTTGCAGCAGATTGCCCAACGCAAAGGGTTCAGCGTGGCGCAGGCGGAGACGATGCGCGTCTTCTATCTGGGGCTGGACGCCGCGGGGCGTACCAGGGAGCCGGCAGTGGGGAACGCCGATGTGCGCCATGCGATCGCCTATGCGGTGAACCGCCGCACGATCGTGCAGAACCTGATCGGCGGTCCGGCGCAAGTGCTGGATGCACCCTGCCATCCGAAGATGCTCGGCTGTGTCGGCGATGCCGCGCATCATTACGACTATGCGCCAGACAAGGCGCGCGACCTGCTGCGTGCTTCGGGCTTTGAGGGCAAGGCGGCCTTCGACTTCTATGTCGACAAGTCGATGCAGGCGGTGGGCGAGGCGGTGGCCGCCGATCTCGCCAAAGTCGGCATCACCGCGCGGCTGCGCGCACTGGATTATCCTGCGCTGCACGACGCGCAGCTCAGCGACCGCACGCCGATGGTGCTGCTGAGCTGGGACGCGCATTGGGTGAACGATCTGTCGGAGATGATCGGTCCGTTCTTCGAGCCCGGGAAGCAGGACTACGCGCATGATGCCGATCTGCAGACCTGGCTGCGCGACGCCGCGGCGACCACCGATGCGGTGAAGCGGAACGATCTTTACGCGAAGGCGATCGAGCGGATCACGGATCGTGTCTACTGGCTGCCGCTGTTCACCTTCGTGCAGAACTATGCATTCAGCGATGAGGTGGCGTTCTCGCCATCCGCCGACGGATTGGTGCGGCTATACCGCGTACACTGGAAGTGACCGGTGTCGGTCCGCACGCAACGGTTCGTGCGGTTGGTCCATCGGCGGCACGGGGATCGGCTGCGGCGGTTCCTCGACCGGCACGGGCGCGTCGGGATCGGGTTCGTCGGGCGGCTGCCCGGGCGGCCTGGGCGGATCGGACATCATTGCGCCGGCTCTTCGGCCAGTACCGACTGAACCGGCGTCTCCGCGACCTGCCGTAGCGCCTCGCGCGCACGGATCAGCGCGACCGATTGTGCACTGTCGGGCTGTAGCGCGAACAGCAGCAGCGAGCGTCCGGTGACCTCGTATTCGTCGCCGCTCGGGAAACGTGGCGTGGCAGTGCGATCCGGCGCGTTGGTGTCGAGCAGGCAGCGCCAAGTCTGGCCTCCGACCCCCTCGGGTAATTTGAACTTCACGACGTCATGATACGCATTGAGCACCAGCAGCACCGTCGCGTCCATTGACGGTCGCTTGATCCCTGTTGCCTGCGCGCGTCCGTCCATCAGCATGCCGAAGCAGCGCGCATTGGCATCCTGCCATTGCTCGGACTCGATGTCGGTGGCCGATGGCGTCAGCCAGCGCACGTCCTTCACGTCGAGGTCGGCATTGTATTCACCGGTGAGGAAGCGCGATCGCCGCAGGATCGGGAACGCCTGGCGCAGCGCGATCAACCGGCGAACGAACTCGATCAGGGCGGCGCCGTCCTCGCCGATGTTCCAGTCCACCCAACTGATCGCGTTGTCCTGCGCATAGGCGTTGTTGTTGCCTTGCTGCGTACGGCCGAACTCATCGCCGGCAAGCAGCATCGGCGTGCCCTGCGCCAGCAGCAGCGTCGCCAGCAGGTTGCGTTTCTGCCGGTTGCGCAGCGCCACGATCTCGGCATCGTCGGTCGGGCCTTCCACGCCATGGTTCCATGACAGATTATCGGAGTGACCGTCCTGGTTGTCCTCGCCGTTCGCCTCGTTGTGCTTCTCGTTGTACGAGACGAGGTCCTGCAAGGTGAAGCCGTCATGAGCGGTGATGAAGTTGACGCTGGACCACGGCTTGCGGCCGCGGCGAGCGAATGCATCGGCTGACGCGGCAAGACGCGTCGCGGTTTCCGCGAGCTTGCCTTCGTCGCCCTTCCAGAAGGCGCGCACGGTGTCGCGGAACTTGTCATTCCACTCCGCCCAGCCAGGCGGAAAGCCGCCAACCTGATAGCCGCCTGGGCCGATGTCCCACGGCTCGGCGATCAATTTCACCTGCGACAGCACCGGGTCCTGGAGACAGCTTTGCAGGAAGCCGTGCGATGCGTCGAAGCCGTCGTGCTGGCGTGCCAGGATGGTGCCGAGATCGAAGCGGAAGCCATCGACATGCATCTCGGTCACCCAGTAGCGCAGCGAATCGGTGACCATTTGCAGCACGCTCGGGTGATTGAGGTTCAGCGTGTTCCCGGTGCCGGTGTCGTTGATGTAATAGCGCTGATCGTCGGGCAGCAGCCGGTAATAGGACGCATTGTCGATGCCGCGGAATGACAGCGTGGCGCCGCGTTCGTTGCCTTCGGCGGTGTGGTTGTAGACGACGTCGAGGATCACCTCGAGGCCGGCGTCGTGCAGACGTGCCACCATCTCCTTGAACTCGGCGAACACGAAGGCGGGGACAGCGGAAAAGCGCGGGTCGGGAGCGAAGAAGCCGATCGTGTTGTAGCCCCAGTAGTTGGTCCGATGCCTTTCCAGCAGGTGGCGATCGTTGACGAACGCGTGGATCGGCAGCAGTTCCACCGACGTGACGCCGAGTGAGCGGATGTAGTCGATCACTTCCTTGCGGCCGAAGCCGGAGAAGGTGCCACGCAGCTCTTCCGGCACCGCCGGGTGCTGCTTGGTGAAGCCGCGCACGTGCGTTTCGTAGATGATGGTACGTGCCCACGGCACCTCGGGCCGGCGCTCGCGGCCCCACGTGAAGGCTGGATCGATCACGCGGCACTTCGGCATGAAGCGCGCGCTGTCACGCCGATCGAAGGTTAGATCGGCATCGCGCGCGCCGATCGTGTAGCCGAACAGCGAATTGTCCCAGCGCAGCGCGCCGATATAGGCCTTGGCGTACGGGTCGAGCAGCAGCTTGTTCGGATTGAAGCGGTGACCGGCGCGGGGCTCGTACGGGCCGTGTACGCGATAACCGTAAATCGTGCCGGGACGCGCGTCGGGCAGATAGCCGTGCCAGACCTCGTTGGTGTACTCCGGCAGCTCGATCCGCTCGAGTTCGGTGCGGCCGGCATCGTCGAACAAACACAGCTCGACCTTCGTGGCATTGGCCGAGAACAACGAGAAGTTGACGCCGAGACCATCCCAGGTTGCACCGCGCGGGTTGGGCGAACCCTCGCTGATACGCGACTTGCGAATGGCCGCTGGCATGGACGCTCCCCTCCTGCCCTGACTAGATGTGGCGGAAGGGGAGATCATTCCAGACAACTCTTGGTCAGGTGGTGAAGCGTCCCAGCAGATAGCCGATGCCGACGGCGACCAATGCCGAGGCGATCGGCTGATCCTTGATCACGTCACTGAGGCGCGCGACCTGCTGCTGCGCCTGGCCGGCAGCCTGGTTGTACAGGCCCTCCGCCTGTGTCTTGGCGTCGCCGGCGAACTCGCCCACCTTCTGCTGCACCCGACCGCCCATTTCGCGGGCGGTACCTTGGAAATCGCTCATGTGGTCCTCCATGGAGAGGAGCCATCAACGCGCGGTGCGGGCGCCGGTTCCCTGTGCGGTCAGTAGTTCAGGCGCAATCCCGGCTCATCCCAGTCGAGTGCGCCGAGGCGGCCGGTCGCCGATAGCGTGACATAGGCTGTGCGCAGGTCGGGACCGCCGAAGCAGATGTTGGTGGGGAACTCGTCCGGCATGGTGACCCGACGCACGACCTTGCCGTCCGGCGCGATGACGGTGATGCAGCCGGCGTGCAGCGTGGCGACAGCGATGTTGCCGCTCGCCTCGACCGCCAGGCTGTCGAAGCGCTGGAAGCCCCCGAGACCGGCGACGATGCGGCCGCCATGCGGCGACGGCCAGCCTTGCTTGGTGACGACGCCCGGCGAGGCGATGTCGAATGCCCACAGCCGCGCCGGTTCGGTGTCGGCGACGTACAGCACCTTGCCGTCGGGCGAGAGGCCGCAGCCGTTGGGGCTGAGGATCGGATACGCCACCTCGACAATCTTCGAGCCGTCGGGCAACGCGTAGTAGAGACCGCCGTGGTCGCGCGTGCGCGCGTAGCGCTTGCCGAGATCGGTGAAGTAGAAGCCGCCCTGCGTGTCGAACACCAGGTCGTTCGGCGCCGACAGCTTGTGGCCGTTGCAGTGCGTGTAGAGCACGCGCGTATCGCCGGTCTTCGGATCGATGCGTTGGATGCAGCCGCCGTCGTAGTCGTCGGCCGGGCCGGTCGCCATCCAATGGCCTGGCGGATATTTGCCGCCGCCGTTGTTGCAGAGATACAGCGCGCCGTCGGGCCCGACGGCGAGACCGTTGGGTCCACCGCCGGCAATGCCGACGGTCGAGCGCGCGCCGTCGGGACCGATGCGGGTGCAACAGCGGCCGGCGATCTCGGTCAGGATGACCGCGCCGTCCGGCATCACCACCGGGCCTTCGGGAAAGCCGAAGTTGCTCGCTACGATGCGTACGTCTGGCATGGTGTTTCCTCTTTGTTGGTTCCGGTTGTCGTTGATCGAAGGCCGCCCGATGGAGATTGCTTCGTCACTGCGTTCCTCGCAATGACAGTGGGCCGGTGGGTCGGGGGTGCATCTCTTGTTGCTGGCGGCGCAGCCTCATAAGTTCCCGCCATGGATGCCCAGCCTACCGATTCGCCTCAACGCGCGCGCGGACTGGAGGACACCCTCGAGCAGCTCGACGCGTCGCTGGCCGAAGCCGACAGGCAGGCTCAGGCCCTGCTGAAGGCGGTGCGGCGTTTGCGCCGTGCGGCACGGGAAGGGGCGGTTGCCAACCTCCCGGCCGCGATCGCCGCCGCCAAGGCGGACGCCGAGCGCTCCGGCGAGCCACTGGCCAAAGCGGCGGCGGTGCTCGATTACGATGTGGCCGATGCCTTCGCCAGCGGCGCATGGCTCGATGAGTTGGCCGCCGCGGCCAGCGGCGCCGGAGTGATCCTGGTGCGGCGGGACGGGCGGGTGACCGCCTATCCCGTGGCGCTGCGGCTCGACGCGCGGGCGCAGGGCGTGCGGATCGGGCGCAAGCTGGAAAGGCGCATCCGGCCGAGTTTCGTCGCGGCCCAGCTCAAGGCGCTCCAGCAGCGGCCGGAACGGTTCAATGCACGCCAGTTCCTCGATCGTCTGTTCGCGCTTTACGAGAGCAAGGCGCGCGCGGAGGATCCGACGTGGCGTCCGGGCAGGCCTGGCCTGGGCCCGCTGGTGTCGCTTGCCGACCTGCACGACATGCTGACCTTGCTGCCCGCCGCCGGTGCCGACTATCCCCAGGAGGAATTCGTCGCCGACCTGCTGCGGCTGGACCGGCAGCCCGACGCAACGGACAGAAGCGGGCGCCGCTTCGAACTCGGCGGCTCCACCGGGCGCAAGGGCGGCAAGCGACTGACCCTGTTCGATGAGACCGGCGAGCAGCACGACTACTACGCCATCCGCTTCATCCTGGAGCCCTCCGATGGACGTACTGAGCACGCCACCGCTGCCGCTCGCTGAGTGGCTGTCGATCGTCGAGCGCGAGTACCTGTCGGAGTTCGTTCCGGCAGGCGGCGCCGCGGTGAAATTCGCCATCCTGGACGACGCAGCCATCGGTGCGGCTGCCGACCGTCTGGTCCGGCTCGGCCAGACGCACGGCATGCTGACGGTGACCGTCGAGGCATCGCAGACCCGCGTCCACCTGATGCAGGAGCTGTTCTTCGCCGTCACCCGCGAGCTGCCGTGGGACAGACTGGTGCAGCGCTATCTGGAAAAGCTTTTCGCCGCGCACGACTACATCTGGCCGCGGCCAGGCCAGGCGATGGCGTTGGCTGACCTGGCCGCGGTGTTCGCAGTGGCGCCCAACATCCTGAGCCGCCACGTGGATCAGTGGCTGACCAGGGACCTGTGGGAGGATCCCCGGCTGGTGCAGGACTTCCGCGCCGCCCTGTTGGCGCTGTGTCTGTCGCGGCTGGAGTCGGACCCGGGGGAAACCGCGGGCGCGGTGGCGCAATGGCTGCGTGGCGAGAAGGTGCCGGCCGCGCTGCTGCGCGTCATCGACATCTCGGTCCGCCTCTCCCGCACCAACGCACGTGCCATGCTGTCCTCGCTGTGCCATTTCGTGCGCAAGGCCGGCGCCGCCGGGCTGCTCGTGGTGCTGGACGCCCGGCGTCTTGCGAGCGCCGAGGCCGTCGAAGGCATGTTCCGCTACTCGCCGGCCGCGGTGATGGACGCCTACGAGGTGCTGCGGGAACTTATCGACGATGCCGAGCACCTGCCCGGGCTGCTCATGGTGGTCCTGGCTGACGCAGAATTGGCCACCGGCGATCCGCGCCGCGCCCTGGCGCAGTATGCGGCGTTGCAGATGCGAGTGTGGCCGGATGTACGACCAGGCGACCGGCAGAACCCGGTGGCGCCGCTGGTATGGCTCGGATCATGACGCTCGAAGCCCGCTCGGCGATCGAGGCACTGCGCGCCGGGGTACCCAACCGGGCTGCCATCCGTCAATTGGGCACCGAGCAGACCACCATCGAGCATGCGTTCGAGGCAGCGCTGTCCGCGGCCTGGGCCGAGGCGGTCCCCGCACGTGGCGGGACCGGCGCCGGCGGGATCGGCATGGCGGGCGGCTTCGGCACGGGCAAGTCGCATCTGCTCGGCTATCTCGCCGAGGTGGCGCGCCAGCAGGGCTTCGTGGTCAGCCGCATCGTGGTCAGCAAGGAAACGCCGCTGTCGCACGCAGGGCACATACTCGCGGCGGCCCTGCGCGACGCGGCATTGCCGGATCGGCCGGACGCCCCGATCGGCGCGTGCCTCACCGTCCTGCGCGAACGGCCGGAAGCCCTGGATGCGATAGAGGTCGCCGTCAATACGCCCGGCGCAGGGTTCGCGCCGGTATTCGCTGCCTGCCTGTTCCTGGTGCGCCGCGGCGCCACGCCGCCCGAGACGCTGCGGCGCATCGCACACCTGTGGTCAGGCGCCAAAGCGAGCATTCCGGCCATCCGCAAGGCGCTGGTCGCCGCCGGGGCCGGCAGGACATTTTCGCTCAAGGCCATCCCCGCCGCGGCGCTGACCGAGCAGCTCCTGCGATTTGTGCCGCTGCTGTTCCGTGCCGTCGGCTACGCAGGCTGGTGCATCCTGCTCGACGAGGTCGAACTGATCGGCCGCTATACCCCGCTGCAACGCGCGCAGGCCTATGCGGTGCTGGCTGCCTGGCTGGGTCTGGACGGCAAGCGCCGGTACCCCGGTATCGTCGTGGCCTACGCGATCACCGATGACTTCGTCACGGCAGTCATCAATGCCCGGCAGGACAGCGAGAAGCTGCCGGAACGACTGGAGCTGAAGGGGCGTTCTGCCGAAGCCGCCCTGACGCTGCCGGCCATCCGCCACATCGAGCGCACTGTCTTACAGAACCGTCTGCTGCCGCCGACGCTGAACGACCTGGCGGTGTGCCACGACAAGGTCCAGCAGCTCTACGGCGCCGCCTACCAGTGGCCGGCGCCGCCGCTGCCCCAGATGGAACGCACCAGTTCGCGGACGCTGCGGCAGTACATCAAGGGCTGGATCACCCAGTGGGACCTGCGTCGGCTCGGCCGGGGCGACGCGCCGCTTGTCGCGGACGGCATCGCCAGCAACTACTCCGAGGACGCCACCCTGGCGGAGCCGCATCCTCTGGATGACGAGGATGCGTAGCCATCGTCGCCGCTTCGTGCGGTCCCGCGACGTTGCGCGGCGGCTGCTGCCCGCATAGAATCGGTCAGCAAATCGAACCACCCGCTGTTATCAGTGGGCGGGAAGGCCATTCTGTGCTTTTCCTCTGCCCCTGAACTTCGTCCGAGGACCCGATGCGCGCAGTCGTATGCCGTCACCTTCTGGTGATCTCCGCCGTGCTGCTTGGCAGCCTCGGCGGCTGCGCCACACCTCCTCCGGCGGATGATCCCGACGCGGTTGCGGATTTCAAAGAGACCAATGACCCACTCGAACCGGCCAACCGGGTCATCTATGCGATCGACGACGGTCTCGACACGGTGATCCTGCGCCCGGCGGCAAAGGCCTACCGCTTCCTGGTCCCGGCCCCGGTGCGCAGCGGCGTTCACAATGTGCTCTCCAACCTGGGCACCCCGGTGCAGTTGGGCAATGACATTCTGGAAGGCAAGCCGCGCCGGGCCGGCGACACCACCATGCGCTTCCTGATCAACACCACGGTCGGCGCGCTGGGCATCTTCGATGTTGCCAAGGATTGGGGCTATCCTGATCACGACGCGGATTTCGGCATCACCATGGCGCTCTGGGGGCTGCCGTCCGGACCGTTCCTGTTTCTACCGGTGTTCGGCCCGTCCGATCTGCGTGACGCAGTCGGACTTGGCGTCAACACGGCGATGGACCCCTTTACCTGGGTAGGCCAAGGAGCCGCGGTGCGTGCACTCGACTGGTCCAGGTTCGCGATGAACGGGCTCGACCAGCGGGAGCGCCACCTGGACGATGTCGACGACATCAAGAAGACGGCGCTCGACCCCTACGCCACATTCCGCAGCCTGTACCGTCAGCACCGGGAGGCGAAGATCGAGGACGCCCGCAACGACAAGCGCGCCACGATTCCCGTGTGGTTTCCGCAGTCGCGGACACCGGATACAGTGACCTATTCACCGGCCACATCGCCGGACTATTGAGCGAGGCCCAAGCACGCCATGCTGAATCGCCGCATATTCCTGGTCATGACCGCAACTTCGCTGCTGGCGGCTGCCGGCAGATTGGTTCGTCCGGCGCTCGCGCAGGCTGCCGATGGGCGCGCCAGCGCATTTGTCAAGAACATCGGCGACCAGCTCGTGGCCGTCGTGAACGGGGCGGGGAGCGATCGCGACAAGCGGGCGCAACTGACCGCGATCATCGATGGGGCGGTCGATGTCGACGGGGTGGCGAAATTCTGCCTCGGGCGGTTCTGGCGCAACGCGTCGGCCGAGCAGCAGCAGCGCTACACGCAACTGTTCCACCAGGTGCTGGTGAACAACATCACCGCCAAGCTTGGCGAATATCGCGGTGTCCGCTTCACCATGGGCCGATCGCAGCAGCGCGATGACAACGTGGTGGTGTCCACCGTGGTGGAGCGACCGAACAATCCGCCGACCAATGTTGACTGGATCATCTACAACCCGGCCAGCGATCCGAAGATCATCGATGTCATCGCCGAGGGCACATCGCTGCGGCTGACCCAGCGTCAGGACTATGCGTCCTACCTGAGCCGCAACAACAACAACATCGACGCGCTGATCAATGCGATGCGTCAGCAGGTGGGACAGGCGGGATAGCGACGCTCTCGTACAGCACCATGCGCCAGCCCTGCTGAACGAAACTGGCGCACTCCGTCATACCGATACCGCCCAGCACCGTGCGTGACGCGAAGTTGTTCTCGCGCGCGACCGCGACGATGCGCCGCAGCCGTGCGCGCGCGTGGCCAAAGCGCAGTGCGGCGCCGGCTGCCTCGCGCGCCAGCCCACGGCCCTGAGCTTCGGGCCATAACGCGAAACGCAGTGCGATGCCGCGGCCATCAGGACGATGTGCCAATCCGGTGACGCCCACGAAGCAACCGGCGATGTCGCGCACCGCCCACATGCCAAAGCCGTTGGCACCCCAGGCAACCACGTCTTCGGCCAGCTCCTCTGCCGTCTGCTCCGGCGTGCGCACGCCGCCGAGCATGACAGCGAATACGCGGGGATCGGCCTTGAGGGCGCGCAGGTCGGCCAGGTCGGCGCCGCCCACCGGCGTCAGTACCAGCCGGGCGGTCGCCAGCGTCCGGTTCGGGTTCATGCTCAGCCCGGCGGACATGCCGGGCTCGTCTTGCGTTCAGTCGCGGTAGCCGCGATCGATGCCGTCGAGCAGGCGAAGATAGGCGGGCCATTCAGCCGATGCCCGCCCCCTGTCATGCTGTTCATACTGCGCCGCGACGTGCTCACACACGTCCGGCGGGATTTCCGACAGCGCGGCGCCGGTGGCCTCCATCATCAACTGGATGCGCGCCGCTCGGACGAACTCCTTCATCAGGCTGAAGGCTTCCCGTGCCGTGCCGCCGACCGTGGTAATGCCGTGGTGGCGCATCACCAGTGCGCGGTTCTGGCCGAGCGCGGCGACGATGCGCTCGCGTTCGTCGAAGCTGTCGGTAAGACCCTCATAATCGTGGTAGCCGACCCGATTGTAAAACCGCATGGCGTTCTGCGACAGCGGGCGAAGGCCATGCTTCAGGCCGGAAATCGCTATGCCTTCTTCGGGATGCACGTGTACCGAGCAGTTCACGTCCCGCCGACCGCGCAGCACGCCGCTGTGCAGCGTGAAACCCGGTCGATTGACGCCGGACCGTTCGTCGAGGTCATCGTCCATGCTGACCTCGACCAGATTGGACGCGGTCACCTCCGTGTAGAGCAGCTCGTGGCGCTTGATCAGGAAGTGCCGCGCGTTGGACGGGCACCGCATCGCGGCATGGTTGAAGATCACATCGCCCCAGCCGTGATGTGCCAGCAATCGGTAGACCGCCGCGAGGTCGACGCGAGCCTGCCAGTCGGCCTCCGTGGCTGTCCTCTCCGGAGCGGTTTCGATGTCCATGGTGGTTCCCTCACGCGCGTGTCGGAATGGCGGTGTATCGCGTTGTGGGGCCGGTCGGCAATTACGCCCCCTTCTCCCAGCCGCCCGCGGTCTGCTGCCAATAGGCCAGCGTGTGACCGGCGCGCTTTGCCTCCGTCCAGCGTTCACGCGCCGCGATCACGGCGGATTCGTCGTTTCCGTCGAACAGATCGAACACCCGATCGAAGGTGCCGAGACGCGCGCTCCGCGCACTGTCCAACAGGAACAGGAACCGCGCGCCGTTGGGTGCCGCATCTTCTGTGGTCAGCCAGATCGGCTGCAACTCGGCATCGCCGTCCGCCGCGGTGCCGTGCGGCAGCCAATCGGGTTCGCCGCACTGCCACAGCATAGTGTCCAGCGCGGCGATGCGCTCCTCGCCGCGGCACAACACCACCGCCCTTTGGCCTGCTGCCAGCGTGCGTCCGAGCAGTTGCGGCAGTGCCTGATCGGGCCCGGTGCGGGTCAGATGGTAGAAGCCTATCTCCGTCATCCCTCGTAGTGTTCCGCGACCAACCGGTCGAGCAACCGGACGCCGAATGCGGTCGCACCCTTCGGCACGCACGGTGCATCCTTGCTGCTCCATGCCACGCCCGCGATGTCGAGATGGGCCCAAGGCTTCTTGTTGACGAAGCGCTGGATGAACTGCGCGGCACTGATCGATCCCGCCGGTCGGCCGCCGATATTCTTCATGTCGGCGATTTCGGAACGGATCAACCGATCGTACGCATCGTCGAGCGGGAAGCGCCACACCTTCTCGTCGATCGCCTGGCCCGCCGATGACAGTCTCTGCGCCAGCGCATCGTCGTTGCTGAACATCCCGGCATATTCATGCCCGAGTGCCACGATCATCGCACCGGTCAGCGTCGCCAGGTCCACCATGAAACGTGGATCGAATTTCTGCTGGCAGTACCAAAGCACATCCGCCAGCACCAACCTGCCTTCGGCATCGGTGTTGATCACCTCGATGGTCTGGCCGGAGTAACTCTTCACCACATCGCCCGGACGCTGCGCGGTGCCGGACGGCATGTTCTCCACCAGGCCCACCAGTCCTACCGCATCGACCCGCGCCTTGCGTCCAGCCAGGGCTGCCATCAGGCCGACCACCGTGCCGGCGCCGGCCATGTCCCACTTCATGTCCTCCATGCCGCCTGCCGGCTTGATGCTGATGCCGCCGGTATCGAACGTGACGCCCTTGCCGATGAAAGCCACCGGCTTTCCCTTGGCCTTGCGTCCATTGCCGGAGGCGCCGTTCCACTGCATGACCACCATGCGAGGCTCATTCGCGCTGCCTTGCGCGACGCCGAGCAAGGCGCCGAAACCGAGTCGGCTCATCTCGCGAGGGCCGAGGATCTCCACCTTCAGTCCGAGTTCGCTCAACTTCTTGCAGCGGTCGGCCATTTCCGCCGGGTTCAACACGTTGGGCGGCTCGCTGACCAGATCGCGCGACAGGAACACGCCCTTCGCCACACCGTGCAATGGCTCCCACGCGGATTTGGCGCGCGCCGGGTCGGCGGTGAGCAATGTGAGCTTCGTGAGTTTCGGTTTATCCTCTGCCTTCTCCTTGGTGCGGTATCTGTCGAAGCGATAAGCGCGCAGCGTCGCACCGAGAGCCACCTCGGCCACCTGTGCGGGTTGCAGTGCGCCGGTCGCCACGCAGCCGGCAGGTTCACGCAACACCGCGCCCGCGGCGTGGCCGCCGGCCTCGTTCAATACTCGCATGGCAAGGTCCGCCGGCTTGCCGAGACCGATGGCGACCACACGCGACAATCCCGCACCAGGTGCGAGGATCGTGCATGTCTTGCCCTTTCCCCCGTTGAATTCGGCTGCCTTGAGCGCACGATCGATTGCACCGCCGGTTACCTCATCGGCTTGCTGCCACACACCCGACGGCTTCTCGCCTTCGCCTATCAGCAGCACGAGCGCACCGGTCTTCGGCAAGGCCGGTTTGGCGAAGGCGATATCGAGCATGATTTGTAACTCCCCCTGAATGCCTGGTGCACGGCGCTGCCGTGCCCCCGGCGACTGTAGCAGCGAGACCTGCCTTTGCCATGCCTGATCGGTGCCGCTATCTGCGTCGCCCATGACACAGTTGTTGCACGCCGATGCAGCAGGCATCGCACGCGCCGTCGCACTGCTGCGCGCGGGGGAGCTGGTATCGTTCGGCACTGAAACGGTCTACGGGCTCGGCGCGGATGCGACCAACGATCGCGCGGTGGCCGGCATCTTCGCCGCGAAACGGCGGCCGCGGTTCAATCCGCTGATCTGCCACTACCCCGATGCCGATGCGGCGTTCGCCGACGTGGTCGCGAATACACGGGCACAGCGCCTGGCAGCTACACTCTGGCCCGGCCCGCTGACGCTGGTTCTGCCGCGCCGGCCCGACAGCGGAGTAAGCCTGCTGGTCAGCGCCGGGGCGGATACGCTGGCGGTACGTGTCCCTGCGCACGACACGGCGCTGGCGTTGCTGCGAGAATTCGGCTGTCCGGTCGCCGCGCCGTCCGCGAACCTGTCCGGCAAAGTGAGTGCCACCACGGCGCGCCACGTGCTGGATGGATTGTCGGGACGCATCGCCGCCGTGCTCGATAGCGGATCCTGTCCGGTGGGCGTGGAATCGACCGTGCTCGACCTTTCGGGTGCTGCTCCGGTACTCCTGCGGCCGGGCGGCGTGACGGTCGAGGCGCTCGAGGCAGTCGTCGGATCGCTGCGTACCGGCGACGACGCCTCCGGTGTGCTGCGATCGCCGGGTCTGCTTGCGTCCCACTACGCGCCGCGGCTGCCTGTGCGGCTGGAGGCAGTGGATGTGCAACCCGACGAAGCGCTGCTTGCATTCGGCCCCCCATTGTCCGGTGCCGGTGCTGTCTTCCGCCTGAGCGACAAAGCCGATCTGACCGAGGCTGCCGCGCGCCTGTTCGCCGGATTGCGTCAACTGGATGCGGATGCCGCGGCGCTTGGCCTCATACGGATCGCGGTGATGCCGGTGCCGCACCGCGGCCTGGGCCGTGCGGTCAACGACCGCCTGCGCCGCGCGGCCACGCCGCGCTCCTGAACGCGTTGCACGCCGGGCATCGCCAGCGGATGATCGCGGGCAACCCGAGCGGGAGGAGAGCATGCGGCTCAGGGACAAGGTTGCGATCATCACCGGCGGCGCCCACGGCATGGGCGAAGTCGAGGCACGGCTGTTCGCCGAGGAAGGCGCGAAGGTCATCGTCGCCGACGTGCTGTCGAAGGAGGGCGCGGCCGTTGCCGCCGACATTTCCGCCGGCCAGCGGCAGGCGCGGTTCGTGCGCATCGATGTCACGGCGGAAGCCGACTGGCAGCGGCTGATGAGCGAGACGATCGCTGCCTATGGCAGGCTCGATATCCTGGTGAACAACGCCGGCATCAGCGGCAGCACCGTGGGCGACGCCGACGGGCTTGAAGGCTGGCAGCGGCTGCTCGCGGTGAACGCGACCAGCGTGTTTCTCGGCACCAAGCTGGCGGCGGCGGAGATGGCGAAGACCGGCGGCGGTTCGATCGTGAACATCTCGTCGATCATGGGCATCGTTGCGAGCGAGGAAAGCCACCCTGGCTATCCCGCCTCGAAGGCGGCGGTGCGCAATTACACCAAGGCCGCTGCGTGCCGCTATGGGCCGCAGGGCGTTCGCGTCAACTCGGTGCATCCAGGCTATATGCCGCCGATGCTGAATGCGACGAATGCCGCGGGACGCGAGGCGAAGATCGCGCAGACCCCGTTACGCCGGCTCGGGCAACCGATCGAGGTTGCCTATGGCGTGCTGTTCCTGGCGTCGGACGAAGCGTCGTTCGTCACCGGTGCGGAGTTGGTGATCGACGGGGGTTTCATCGCGCATTGACGCAGAGCGCGGAGCGGGTTGCGATAAACTTCTCTGACAGGGCAATCGGATGACTGGCCGATAGCTTGGGTTGTCCTGACACCGTACCGCGGCGCCGGGAGATCTTCACCCCATTGCCCTGCCCGGATGTCTCCCCGAACTTGCCTGCCACCCCCAATCCGTGCTTCACACCGCGCCTGCCCTGCCGGGCGGCGACGGCATCGCCCCCGGCTATGTCCGCATTCCGCGGGCCTCCAGCCATAGGGAGTACACGATGCCGCTGTATGAATGCGTGCTGATCGCACGCAACGATGTGACGCAGCAACAGGTCGAAGGCATTGCCGACGGCATCGCCGGCCAGCTCGAGGCCGAGGGCGGCGCGGTGAAGAAGCGCGAGTACTGGGGTCTCCGCGGCCTGGCCTATCGGATCAAGAAGAACCGCAAGGGCCACTACATGCTGCTGGGTCTCGATGCGAAGCCCGCCTTCGTCACCGAGATGGAGCGTCAACTCGGGCTGAACGAGGACATCCTCCGCTTCATGACGATCCGGGTGCCGGAAATAGAAGAAGCCGCGTCCGCCATCCTGTCGCGCAAGTCCGACGACCGCGAGCGCAGCTTCCGCGGCCCCAAACCTGCCGGCCGGTTCGACAGTGGCCGTCGCCGCGGCTTCGACGAGCGCGAGGAGTTCCGCGCGCGCGACGAGTTCCGCGAAGAATTCCGCGTCGGCGCCGAGGAGTAGGCCATGTCGGACACAGTCGAAATCAACCCGGCCGCCCGCCGCGCCGCGGTCGGCGCACGCCGGCCATTCTATCGTCGCCGCAAGTCGTGCCCGTTCTCCGGGCCGAACGCACCGAAGATCGACTACAAGGACGTGCGCCTGCTGTCGCGCTTCCTCTCGGAGCGCGGCAAGATCGTGCCGAGCCGCATCACCGCGGTCTCGGCGAAGAAGCAGCGCGAGCTGGCGGTGGCGATCAAGCGCGCCCGCTTCCTGGCACTGCTGCCCTACATCGTGAGCTGACGGAGCGGACCATGGCCGATGTGGAACTGATCCTGCTTCAGCGCGTCGAGAAGCTCGGACAGATGGGCGATGTCGTGCGGGTGCGGCCCGGCTTCGCGCGCAATTACCTGTTGCCGCAGAAGAAGGCGCTGCGTGCCAGCAAGGACAACCTGGCCCGCTTCGCAGAGGAGCGTGCCCAGCTCGAGGCACAGTACCTCAAGCGTCGCGACGAGGCGGAGCGCGTCGCCGAACGCGTCATCGGCCTGTCGGTCGTGATCATCCGCCAGGCCGGTGAATCGGGCAGCCTGTACGGCTCGGTGTCGGCTCGCGACGTGTCCGAGGCGACCACCGCGGCAGGACTGACCATCGACCGCCAGCAGGTGCTGCTGGAGCATCCGATCAAGACGCTGGGCCTCGCGCGGGTTCGCGTTGCGCTGCATCCCGAGGTGTCCATCCCGGTCGTGGTCAACGTCGCGCGCAGTCAGGAAGAGGCCGAACGACAGGCACGCGGCGAACGGGTCGGCGCCGAAGCGGAGGAAGAAGAGGAAGCCGCGCTGGAGGCAGCCGCGATCTTCGAACCTGGCGCGGAGCCCGAGCAGCCGCCGGCCTGACGTCGCGGCGCGTCAGCCTTCGGAGTGGTGGGCCGAGATCAGTGCTTCGCGGGGCGGCGTTACGATCACCCCATCCGTCACGGCTGCGAGCGGCTGACGCAAGCCTTGCAGCAGTGCTTCGACCGTGGTCGACCAGGACACCGGCGTGAACTCGCGCTTTACGGTGTCCTCCCAGCGCATCAGGTCGGCGCGATCCTCGATCACGTTGCGGATCTTCGCGTACGCGTCCTGCAGGTCGTCCGGATCGAAGCTGCGTGCCAGCTTGCCGCCGGCTTCCGGCAGCGACGTGCGGTTCGAGATGAAGCAAGGCTTGCCGAAAGCCAGGCTTTCGGTCACCGGCAATCCCCAACCCTCGTAGAACGACGGGAAGAGGGTGAACAGGCAGCCCGAGTACAGCGAAACAAGCTCCTTGTCGGAGGGATCTTCGATGATCAGCAGTTTGCCGTTCAGGTGATCGGTATTGGCAATCTGCTGCATCAGATCATCGACCAGCCACCCGATGCGGCCGGCAAAGACCAGCGTCGGCACGCGATCGCGAGGAAGCTCCTCCAGCAGACGCCGCCAGACACGGAACAGCAGCAGGTGGTTCTTGCGAACCTCGATCGTGGCGACGATCAGGGCGTAGCTGCCGGGCGGCGGCAGGCGTGGCGTGCGCTGTAGCGAAGCGGGCGACGCGGCATCGAATCCCGTACCGATCGGGATCGGTATGACGGGCCCCGGCAACTCGATACCTTGCTCCTGTGCCCAGGATTCGACATCGGCCGCGGTTGCCTGGGAGATCGCGAACACCTGGTCGCACAGGGGCAGTACGCCGCCGAACCACGAACGGAACAGGCGGACGAGGCCGCGTTCGCACCACTCGGGCCGGCGCAACGGAATGAGGTCGTAGACGAGCAGAGCGAACCGAAGACCGCGCCGCATCCGTTGCCGGCGGATAAGCGACGCGTAGTCCGGGTGCGACCAGGGCGATCCCAACACCAGCAGTACGTCGCCGGCCGCCGCGACCGTATCGAATTCGTCCGCCCTTGATGCGGCCGCGCCGACGCTGTCGTGCCGGCGGTGCCGGGCAAGCCGGAGCGGGGACCGGATTGCACTGCGAATTGACGTTGCGATCAGACGTGACCAGGCGCGCAACGCCACCTCCTGCGCAACCAGAGCGTCGGTCGCGGGCACGCGCAGTGACTCCGGCAAGCGATGGACCGCTTTGCGGATGAACTGCCGCGCCGGCGGGTGCGGCGATATCGTCGAGAGCGAGGCGGCGTTCGCACTCGGTGCGGCTTCGATAAGCCCCCGGAACAGCGCAGCTATCTCGGCCCATTCGATGCAGCGGAAGCTGTTGCGCGCCGGATCGTGGCGGACGAACCGCACCACGCCGCTGTCGCCGTATTGCGCCTGCAATACGCCATAAATCTGGAACGCCAATCTTTGTATGCCGCTCGGCCGCCGGTTGCTTCGTGCGTATTCGAACAGATCCTCCACATCGATCCAGAGAGTCTGCGCCACGCCTCAGTTCTCGTCTGGTTCAGTGTCGATCCGGCGACGCCAGTCGCTCAGCACATCCTGAACGGTCTGGCTCCACGGCGTGGTGGGTGTCCATCCGAGCACAGTGCGTGCCTGCGTCGCGTCGCCGTGCGCCAACGGCAGGTCCGTGGTCCGGATGCGCGACTGGTCGACCCGCACCTCCGCCGAGATGCCGACGAGTTCCTGTAGCGCGAGCAGGATGTCGCCGATGCGCTTGGCCTCGCCTGACGCTATGTTGAAAATGGCACCCGGCACCAGGATATCGCGGCGGTCCACGCATGCCGTGTAGGCGGCGCACACGTCTCGCACATCGAGAAAATCGCGCCGCGGTTCCAGATTGCCGACCTCCAGCACCGGTGGCTGCCGTCCGGCCGCTATGCGCGCCACTTGCCGGGCGAAGGCAGCCACCACGAATTGCGCTGTCTGGCCCGGCCCCGTGTGGTTGAACGGCCGCAGCCGCACAACGCGCAGTCCTTGCCTCGCCATGCTGCCCAACGCGAGATCGGCAGCAGCCTTGGTGGCGGAATACGTGTTCAGCGGCGCCAGTGGCGCGCGTTCGTCAAGTTTGGCGCCCGGTTCGAACGATGCGCCATAGGCATCGGCGGTCGAGGCAAATATCAACTGGCACTCGGGCGCATACCGCAGGATGGCGTGTGCCAGCGACAAGGTGCCGAGCAGGTTCACCTGCCAGGCGCGGTCCTGGTCCTGCTGTGCCGCGGCAATCGTCGATATCGCGGCAAGATGGATGCAGGAGTCCGGCGAGGCAGAGCGGAGCATCGCCGAGACCTCCGCGGAATCTGTCACGTCGATTGTCGGAGTCAGCAGCGTGGCGTCGGGATAGGCGGCCGCAAGCGATTTCGTCAGATGACGCCCGACAAACCCGGCCGCGCCGGTGATCAGTATGCGGCGAGGCGGTGGGGCCATGTCACGCCCGCAGTCGTGTCCGGTGCCGGGTCAGGTCCACTTCGACCATTTCGGTGATCATCTCTTCGAGTGTGATCGTCGGCTGCCACCCCAATCGCTCTCTCGCCTTGCTGGCATCGCCGAGCAGGACATCCACCTCGGCGGGACGCAGCAGGTCGCGCCGGCTGACGACGTGGTCGCGGTAGTCGAGGCCGACATAGGAAAAAGCCAGTTGGCAGAATTCGCGGATCGTCGTCGTGCGTCCGGTCGCCACGACATAATCGTCAGGCTTGTCCTGTTGCAGCATCAGCCACATCGCGCGGACATAATCGCGCGCATGCCCCCAGTCCCGCTGGGCTTCCAGGTTGCCGAGTGCGAGTTCCTTTGCGAGACCCAGTTTTATCCGCGCCACGCCATCGGTGACCTTGCGGGTGACGAATTCGATGCCGCGCAGCGGGCTCTCGTGATTGAACAGGATTCCGGACGACGCATGCATCGCGAAGCTCTCGCGATGGTTCACCGTCATCCAGTGCGCGTAAAGTTTGGCGATGGCATAGGGCGAGCGCGGATAGAACGGCGTTGCCTCGTTCTGTCGCGGCTCCCGGACACGGCCGAACATTTCGGACGAGGATGCCTGATAGTAGCGTGCCTCGGGTCGGACGATGCGTATCGCCTCCAGCAGATTGGCGGCGCCAAGTCCGGTGACCTGCCCGGTCAGCAGCGGCTGATTCCACGATGCCGCGACGAAGCTTTGGGCACCCAGATTGTAGATCTCATCGGGCTGGTAGGTTTGCAGCACCCGTATCAGGCTCGACAGGTCGACCAGGTTGCCATCGACCAGCTCGACATCGTCGATGATGCCCAGCCAGCGCAGGCGTTCGCCCACCACATCGGATGAGGCGGAGCGCCGCAGCAGACCGACTACACGGTAGCCCTGCTGCAAGAGCAATTGGGAGAGATAGGCCCCGTCCTGGCCGGTGACACCGGTGATCAAGCAGGTTGGCATAGTGCTCCGAGAACCAATGGGACAGCGTTGTCGACAGCAACGATGTACGTTCGCGCCTTATGACCGAGTCTGCGGATAGCGGCAAGGTCGGCTCACGCAGTCACCTTGTCCATTGCGCTCTCACCGGGGTGATGGATGCCCAGTGCGCGGACCGCGGCCGCCAGAGGTTCCGATCCCAGCCGGGCGTGGGCCGCAAGTCGCGCGCGCGCACCCAGTTCACGGCGTGCGGCCGCGTCGTCGGCCAGGCGTTGCAGGTGCGCGACCGCCTCGGCCACGTCCGGTTCTGCCCATACCGCATCCGCGATGTCGTAGGTGCCGCGCGGATCGCGCGCCGGCACGAGGCGGTAACCGACAAGGGCGGCGCTGTCGGCGTCCATGAAATCGATGTTGCCGGACCAGGCCGTCGCGATCACGGGCTTGCCCAGCAGCATTGCTTCCGCCGGCACCAGGCCGAAGCCCTCGCTTCGATGCAGCGACAGCACGATATCGGCGGCCGCGATCAGCGCGTGGTTGTCGGCGGTGGACAGGTTCTGGGTCTCCAGCCGGATGTTGGGTCCCGTGGCAGCCGCCGCCAATTTGGCGAACTCCGTGGGAAAATGATGCGGATGGCCGACCTTCATCAGCAGGATGCGATCCGGCCGACCGCCGAACGCTGCCCGGAACGCCGCAATCGCCGCCATCGGATTCTTGCGTGCCATGGATGAGGCGAGGTTGAAGGAGACAAGGATCACGACGGCGCCATCGGGCAATCCGAATGCCGCGCGGTCCAGTGCGGACGGGCGGGGCGGCACAAGCGCGAGCGGATAGGGGACCACCCGAACGCGGCCCGGCAGCACCGGCTCCAAGGCTGCCGCCGTGAAGCGGGAAGCCACCCAGACCTCGTGCACGAACCGTGCCCCGATGATCCAGTCGCGCGATACGACGGGCAGTTCCCAGTTCCAGAAGCCGACAACGCGTCGCTGCTGAAGCATCGTGCGCGGGAGGCGGCACATGACGAGTGGCAGCATCGGCGCATTCACATGCAGCATGAGCGGGGCGTGGCGAGGAATGGCTTCCAGCACCGATGCGGCCGGCCGAATCTTGCCCAGGTGCCAGGGCGATCCGGTGTCGATGCTCCAGTTCGGCACATCGATAACGCTGAGCGCCTGCTGTATGATCCTGGCACTTTCCCCCATGCCGCTCGCATTGGAGAACTCTCCGCCCACGGCGATCCCCGCACTCGCCATCGGCGTTCCAGGCTCGATCGTTGGCGCCAGCCAGGCGCCGGCGCGCCGGATGAACCGCACCCGCGCGTTCGCAGGCAGCAACCGCCAGGCGCGGTGGATCAGCGACACCCGATCCGCGGCAGTGGTGGGGCCCATGAACGCTATTTCCGGCTCGCCTGGAAATGTTCGAACGCTTCGAGTACGCGTACGGCGAATAACCGCCAGGCCTCGCCGGGTTGCGTCGCAGGCGGAACATCCTTGACCGGCACAAGGGAAGCGCCGGTGAGAGCTTCCGCCAGACTGGCGGCGTCAGGTGCACATAGCGTTGCGAGAGGCTCGCCTGCGAGCTGCTCGGGCAACCCACCTACGCGCGTGGCTATCACCCTGCGCCCGGCGGCGAGTGCCATCGGCGCAATGGCGCTCTGACTTGCCTCGCGATATGGCAGCACCACGACATCCGCCCAACTCAGCAGTGCGCCGATCTCGTCCTCCGGCACCCAGCGGTTCTCTACGCTCACCCGCGGCAACATCCTGAGCGCCGCGAGCGCCGGGCTTTCCGGCCCCTGCCCGACAACACGTACGTCCCAGTCCATGCGCGAACCAAGCGAGCGCAATGCCTCCGCCAGCAGATCGAGTCCCTTGTAGGCCCGCAACCGTCCAAAGCACAAAAGCCGCCGTGGACCTGCATGTTCGCCCGGCGGCGTGACCGTCCCCACGGCAAACGGCGGCAGCGCGGCCACCGTGACCGGTGTGCCGGGACGCAAAGAGCCGTTCGCCCTGAGCCCCTCGGCAACGTGGCTGGAGAGCACAACCACCATGTCGGCTCGATGGATCAGCATTCGCTGCCATGTGGAAAACAACGGGAACCTGTCCCCGGGATGCGGTTCGGCATCATGCACCATCACCGCGGCGGGAATGCCGACGCGGTGCAATGCCGCGATCATGAGCAGATCGAGCGGACCCGGCATGGCGCATACCGCGAGTTGGGGTTCCAGGCGCCGCAGACGACCACTCAGTTGCCTGACGGTGATCGGGGCCTGCATGAGCCGCCACAGCAGTCCGGTCATGCCCGAATAGGTCTGTACTGGAAGCGCACAAATCGGCGCATCGGAGCCTCGCAGGATTTCCGCACCTGTCGACAACGATAGTAAGGCTGCGACGCCATCAATCGATGCGAAACCTTCGGCCAGCGAGGCCGCCAGGCGCGGTCCGGCCCCGTGGCGTCCCCATTGCCAGACGATCACTTTCATAGTGAAACGACGCTGCCGAGGCGCGCGTGGTCCGCCTGCCGTTGCATCCTCTGGTTCCCAACAGCCTCCGCGGCTGAAGCTGTGCTTATCCAGCAATCGCCGGACCATCAAGTGACGCGAAGGCGCGGCGATGCGCTTACTCCGTCATGCCGACGCAGGTCGGCATCCGCGTTTGTCCTTGCTGTGATCAGCAAGCCGTGGATGGCGTGGCCAAGCCGCGCCATCACGGTGCATCTTGCTAGGCAATCGAACCAGGGACTGCTATGCGGGATCCGCAAATCCGACGCGACGAGGCCTGGAACAGCGCGGTCTCCTGCTCGCAGCCGGTCGGACCGGTCTTGCCGAGGGAGCCGCAGAGGATCGAGTCATGAGCGACGTTGCCGGCGATACGGACCTGTTGCACGCCTCTACCCGCCGGTCGCGTCGCCCTTCGGTGATCTGGCTGATCCCTATCGTCGCGGTGGCGATCGGGGCATGGCTCGCCTGGGACACGCTGTCCAGGGAGGGGCCGACGATCACCGTAACATTCGAGACCGCGGAAGGCCTGCAGGCCAGTCAGTCCCAGCTCAAATACCGCGACATCGTCCTCGGCACAGTCCAGAGCCTCGCGCTCTCGGACGACCATTCGCATGTCGTGGTAAAAGTTTCGACAACGAAACAGGCGGACCCGTTGCTGAACAGCGACACGCAGTTCTGGGTCGTGAAGCCGAGACTGTTCGCGGGCACCCTCTCAGGCCTCAGCACGTTGGTCTCGGGCTCCTATATCGGCATGCTGCCGGGACAGGCCACAACCACGTCGAGGCGCGATTTCGTCGGTCGCGAGGATCCTCCCGTGCTGGAGTCCAGCGTACCCGGCCGCACGTTCCTGACAAAGGCGAGTCGACTGGGCTCGGTCTCGCTGGGTTCGCCGGTCTTCTTCCGCGACCTGACGGTGGGCGAGGTGCTGGGCTGGGACATCGGCAACATGGCCGAGAGCGCAACGATCCATGTCTTTGTGCGGGAGCCGTTCGACAAATATGTCAACGACCAAACCAGGTTCTGGGACGCGTCGGGGTTGTCCGTGAAGCTCGGTGGCAATGGCGTCGAGGTACAGGTCGAATCGCTGCGCGCCATTGTGCTGGGGGGCATTGCCTTCGACACGCTGTCGGGCTCCGCGGTGGGCCAGGAGAGCGACAAGGACCATGTCTTCCCGCTGTTCGCCAACAAGGATGCGGCGCAGGCCGCCTCCTATAGCCGCAGTATCCCGTTCGTCGCCTATTTCCCGGGATCGGTCCGTGGCCTCGCGGCCGGCGCCGATGTGACGCTGCACGGTCTGAAGGTGGGTCAGGTCACCGGCGTACAGCTCACCTATGACGCCGCGAAGGATGCCATCACGGCACCGGTCAATTTCGATGTCGAGCCGGAGCGATTTCTTGGCATCGGTCATCAGGTGTTCAAGGATGCCGCTACCGGCGTGGGTGTAATGGTTGGCAAGGGCCTGCGCGCGACGTTGCAGAGCGCCAACCTGCTGACCGGACAGATGCTCGTGGCGCTCGAGTTCGAGCACGACGCACCGCCGGCGCAGGTGACCAAGGAAGACGGAGTCTTCGTCATGCCGACCGTGGAAAGCGGCGGCTTCAGCGGGCTGGAGGCCGCGGCAACCGATCTGCTGCGCAAGGTCAACGCGATCCCGTTCGACGCGATCGGGCGCAGCGTGGCGCAACTCACCGAGGCCTCGACCGACCTGATCAATGGCCCCGAACTCAAGCGGGTACTTACATCGCTCGACGCCACGCTCGGTTCGGTCAAGGACACGGTGCAGAAGATCGACGCCGGCATGGGGCCGGTGATGCGGAAACTGCCGGACATGGCGACTGGGCTGCAAAAGACGATGACCGATACCAATCGTCTGATTCTGTCGCTCCAGACGGGTTACGGCGACAACACGCAGTTCAATCGCGACCTCGAACGGCTCCTGGTGCAGTTGAACGATGCCACCCGTTCGATCCGCGCACTGGCCGATCTGCTGGCCCGCCATCCCGAAGCCTTGATCAAGGGTCGCCCCGCGGGAGGTGTCGAGTGAAGCGTGCGGCGGTTGCCTTGGCCATGTTGCTGATGCCGGTTGCGTGCAGTTCCCCCAATCCCAACCTTTACACCATCGCTCCGGTCCAGGCCGCGACGCAGACCGGCGCACCCAAGGTGATCGCGCTGCGCCAGATCGGCCTGGCGCGCTACCTGGAGCGCACCCAGATCGTGCGTTCCTCAGAAAATTACCGGCTGGATGTGTTGGAAAACGACTGGTGGGGCGAGCCTCTCGGCGCAATGCTCTCGCGCGTGCTGATCGAGGAACTCAGCCAGCGACTGCCGCAGAGCACCGTCTATGGCGAGACCGGCGCGGTATCGGTGTCCCCCGACGTCACCATCGAGCTGAACGTGTCGCGCCTTGATGAAAACACCAGCGGCGTGCTGGTCTTGCAGGCCCAGGCAGCGATCGCCCCCAAGGCACGTGGGGCGCCGGTGACACGCGGCTTCCGTTTCGAGGTGGCGCCGTCGGATGCCAGCGTCGGCGCGGAAGTCGCAGCGATCAGCAACGCGTTGGGTCAGCTCGCCGACGGCCTGGCGGCAATGCTGGTCGCGCCGCGCGCGAGGTGACCCCGGTGTCGCGGGCGTCAGCGGAGCGTGAAATCGTCGCGCCGCGACTGCACGAATGCCGGGGTTGCGGGCTGCTCCAGAGCGTGCCGGCACTCCTGCCCGGCATATCGGCACATTGCCGTCGCTGTGGCACCACGCTGCATCGTGCGCGGCGGCATCCGCTGGAGCACAGCCTGGCACTGACGGTGGCCGCACTGATCCTGCTCGTTGTGATGTGCCTGACCACGCTGATGAGCGTGGAGACGGCGGGGATCGTGCATCGCGCCGGTCTGTTCTCCGGGCCGGTGGAACTGGTTCAGCGCGGCATGACGGCCCTGGCGATCGTTGTCGTCTTCGTCACCGTTGGCGCACCATTCGGCAAACTGCTTGGCACGCTCTATGTCCTGGTGCGACTGCGCGAGGCGCGGCCGCCGCGCCATTTGCGCCGGGTGTTCGTGCTGGTAGAGCGGCTGACGCCCTGGTCAATGATCGAAGTGTTCGTGCTCGGAGTGCTCGTCGCGTACGTGAAGCTGGGCGATCTGGTGACCATCAATCTCAATACTGGGGTGTTCGCGCTGTTTGCGCTGACCTTCATCATGGTGTGGGCCGATGGGGCGATGGACCACGAGGCGGTATGGGACGCGCTCGACCGGACCACGCGACCTGACGCGACCAGGCGAAGACCGCAGGCGCTTCGCCGGGTCGCCGGCGCAATCGGCTGCGAATCCTGCGGACTGGTCAGCGTGCCTGCTCCCGGCGAGTCACATTGCCCGCGCTGCGATTCGCTGCTGCATGCACGCAAGCCGAACAGCCTGGCGCGGACCTGGGCGCTGGTGATCGCTTCGGCCGTACTTTATGTGCCGGCCAACCTGTATCCTGTGCTCACGGTGGTGCAGCTTGGCGCCGGCGAACCCAGCACGATACTCGGCGGCGTGCGCGAGCTGATTTCGTCGCGCATGTATCCGCTCGCCGCGCTGGTGTTCTTTGCCAGCATAGCGGTGCCGATGCTCAAGCTCGTCGGCCTCACCGTCATGCTGGTCGCGACGCAGTCCGGACGCGCCGGCTGGCTGCGGGACCGAACCAGGCTCTATCACGTCGTCCGCTTCATCGGCCGCTGGTCGATGATCGATATCTTCATGGAAGCATTGCTCGGGGCGCTGGTGCGGTTCGGCAGCGTCATCACCATCGAACCAGGCATTGGCGCGGTCGCGTTCTGTGGCGTGGTGATCCTCACCATGTTGGCAGCGGAAACCTTCGACCCGCGGCTGATGTGGGACGCCGCGCTGCGCACCACCCGCCTGCATCGGCATCAGGCGTCGGTGTAGGGGTTCCTCGTCCCTCGCAGTTGCAGCCTGATCGGCGTGCCCGGCAGGTCGAACGTCTCTCGCAGGCCGTTGATCAGATAGCGCTGATAGTCCTCCGGCAGCCGCTCCGCACGCGTGCCGAACGCGATGAAGGTGGGCGGCCGCGCTTTCGCCTGGGTGACGTAGCGCAGCTTCAGCCGCCGCCCGCTCACCAAAGGCGGTGGGTGTCGTTCCAGCGCCTGCTCGAACCAGCGGTTCACCGCGGCGGTGGGCAGCCGCGTGTTCCAGACCGCGTGTGCCCGGCGCACCGCCGGCAGCAGCCGCTGCATTCCCGCCCCGGTCAGTGCCGAGAGCGTCACCACCTCGATCCCCCGCATCTGCGTCAGGCTCATCTCCAGCCGGTCGGCAATCGCCCGCCGCGTGGCCTGCCGGTCCGCCACCGCGTCCCACTTGCTCAGCGCCAGCACGCACGCACGGCCCTCGCGCTCTATGAGCTGGCCGATCTGTAGGTCCTGGTCATGCAGACCCTCGGTGGCGTCCACCACCAGCACCACCACCTCAGCCAGCTTCAACGCGCCGATCGCCGCTCCTACCGACAGCTTCTCCAACTGTGCCTCGATGCGTGCCTTCCGGCGCAGGCCGGCGGTGTCCACCAGCTCGATCGGCCCGTCCGGATCCGCCAGTAGCGTCGCGACCGCGTCCCGCGTCAGCCCCGGCTCCGGCCCGGTCAGCATCCGCTCCTCGCCGAGCAGCCGGTTCAGCAAGGTGGACTTCCCCGCGTTCGGTCGTCCGACGATGGCGAGCTTCAGGGGACGATCACTATCCTCTTCCTCGACCGTCTCGGCTTCCGGCAGCCGGTCGGCGATCTCGGCCATCAGCTCCGAGATGCCTTCGCCGTGTTCGGCCGATACCACGACGGGTTCTCCCAGCCCCAGCTCGAACGCATCCAGCACCGATGACCGCGCCGACCGCCCCTCCGCCTTGTTCGCCACCAGCAGCACCGGCCGCCCCTGCCGGCGCAGCCATTGAGCGAAGTGTCGGTCTGCCGGTGTCATTCCGGCCCGTGCGTCCACGACGAACACCACAAGATCGGCGACCGCGGTCGCCACCCTGGCGCCTTCGTGCATCCGCCCGGCCAGCGACTCCGGCGCCGCCTCCTCCCGATCCCCCGGCAATGCCGCCCGACCCGGGACCCGTGCCGCCGGCGCCCGCGGGCGTCGCTTCATCGCTCGATCCGCAACCGAAACCGAAGACCCACAACGAAAAGAACCACACCGATCGCGGCATGCCGTAGCTCCTTGGTCACGAGGGTACGATCGCTGCTCGACGCTCCAGTATAGCGGACTCGGCACCTGGCGCGCTACTTCGGGACCCGGAGTCCGGATGCCGGGCACGGGTTTCGTGACTAACTGCGAGGGGATCGACTCAGCGCCAGCACCGCGCGTTGCGCCCACGGGTGTGCGCGGTATTTTC
>JANWJK010000159.1 GCA_025452005.1 Acetobacteraceae bacterium
ACGAAGTACGACTGCGCGTCCTTGGGATTGACCGTGACATGCACACCAAGACCGAGACCCGTGGCCTCGGAGACGTTCTCCACGAGCTGCATCTGCGAACCGTCGTAACGCACGCGGTAGATGTTGAAGCCAGGTGCCGGGTCGGTGATATTCGTCGGAATGCCGTAGATCAGGCTGTTCTTGCCACCCTGCGTGCTGTTGACGAACTCGAACCCGTTGTACGGATCGGCGCTGGGGAACGCGCACAGGTGGTGCGAGATCGGGTTGAAATCGCCATAGGTCCAGTACCAGATCGAGGCGAGCACGCGATTGCTGTTGAGGTCGAGTGCGTAGGTGCCGCCGCCAAGTTTGGTCGGCAGCAGCGCGATCCATTTGCCCAGGCTGCGGCCACCGACATCCGACCGTGAATCAACGATCTCGCGGGTGATCGGTTGCCGCTGCGCCTCCGCCGCAACGGCACCGCCCGGCGCGCCGCTGCCCGACGCGCCGCCGGTCATCGCATTGTACGCGAGTGACGCAGCCTCGGCTGCGATCGCTGTTCCGGTGGCCGCGGTGAGTATGCCGCGCCGAGTCAGTCGCGTTCGCGTCTTCGTCCTTGTCCGTGTCTTTGCCTCCTCGCGCGCCGCGCGGGCGTGCGCCTGCTTCGCCTGTAGATACGCCTGGAATTCCTCGTGATCGGTGCGGGCGACCTCGTCTCGCCGTGCGGCAAACGCCGCAACCTGGCTGTTGGCCGGTGGCGGAGGTGGCTGCACCGGTATCTCCTTCGTCGCGGCAGGCTTGCCGAGATCGCTCATGTCGTTCTGCCTCTCATTGGCCGTTCGTCGCGTGACACGGTGGTTGGCGCTGCGTCGGCCGCCGCCTGTCGTCGCACGCGACGATGGTCGGTCTCCGCGAGCAGAATATCCTTTGCCTCGTTGATCCTGGCGGCGAGATAGTTCGAGCCGCCGCGGTCAGGATGCACAAGCTGCATGAGGCGTCGATGCGCGGCGCGGATTGCGGAAGCCGCCGCGCCACGTTCAAGACCAAGAACATCCAGCGCTTCGTCGTGGGACAGCGGCGCCGGTCGCGCGTTCCGCTCCAGCCCGACAGGTGCGCCGCCCGCATGGGCGAGATAGTCCTCAAGGACGATCGCCGCGCGGCGCGCGAGCTCGTGGTCGGGTGCCGGCTGACCATAGTTGTCGCGCAACGGTTCGAGGTCGCCGGCCGCCGTCCAGATCGGCGGGAAATGCGTCCGTGCCAAAATGCTTTGCCAGTTCAGCAGCGTCAGCACGACCAACATGCCGGCGCCGAGCATCATCGCCGGCGCCCATTGCTGATAGACCAGCAGCACGATGAGGCAGGGGATCGATGCGAGCGCGATCAGGCACAGCAGCCACGTCAGAATGCTGATCAACAGGCGCGGATCGGCACGGAGAAATCCATCGACCAGCTTGACCGCGGTTATGACGAGCGAGATGCCGAGAGCCGCCGAACTCAGGATCATCGCCACCGACATCGGTCTGCCCCCGCGACTTTCGTCCCGACAACGTTTCTAAGGCCGATTTCATTGTGCCGCAACGGCGTGTTACCGTGCCGGAGATGGTGTCGACGAAGGTGCGTTTTGCAGCCGTGTGTGGCGTTGCGGGCCTGGGCATCGCCGCAGGCGCTGCCGTCGGACATCGTGGTTCGGACGCCGCCCGTATCGTGACCGTCACGGCGACGCATGTGGAAAGCACCGGACAGAACAGCCTCGCCGACTGGCTGGACGAGATGCGGCAGCGACTGGCGCTTCGCTCTGATCAAAGCGCTGCCTGGCAGAAGTATGCCGATGTCATGACAGGCCTGGACCGCTCGCGTCGGGCATTGGAGCTACAGCTTGCAAGCGGCGCGACACAGGATGTCGGCGGGGAACGAGCCCGCCATGCGCTGGTGCTGGCCACTGCGCTCGATGAACTGGCAGCTCACCTGTCGCCGCGGCAGCAGGCCGACGCGCGCCAACTGACCCAGTTCCTGGCAAGCACCGTCATCTGCCGGGAACTGGCCGTCCGCTGAGCGGCGGTGACGTGGTCAGATGACGCCTGCCTCCTTCAATTCCGCCAGCTCAGCCGACGGCAACCCAAGCCAGCCGCCGTAGACCTCCTCGTTATGCTGTCCGATCGTTGGGCTCGGCAGCGTCTTCACGCGCTCCGCGCCATGCAGGCGCAGCGGCGAGGTCGGCACGACGATATTGCCAAGCTCCGGATGGTCGATTCGCTCCAGCATGCCGCGGCCGTGCATGTGCGGATCGTTCATCACCTCCGGCACCGTGCGTACCGGCGCGCACGGGATGCGATAGCGCTTGGCGGCGGCAAACACCTCCATCTTGCCCAGCGTCCGCGTCCACGCAGCCACGACATCGTCGGTCGCCTCCAGATTGGCGACGCGTGCGGCGTTGGTCGCGAAGCGCGGATCGTCCGCCAGCTCCGCGCGTCCCATCGCCTTCGCCAGGTTCGTCCAATGCGCTTCGGTCACCACGTGGATGGCGACCCAGCCATCGGCTGTGGGGAATGCGTTGTACGGTGCACTGGCCAGCGCCGACTGGCGGTTGCCGGTGCGCGGCGGAATTCCGCCGGTGCGGACATGGTACTCCATGCTGGAGGCGAGCGAGGAGTACACCGTCTCCTGCATCGCCACTTCGACAAGCTGTCCCATGCCCGTGCGCTCGCGGTGGAACAGCGCGGTGACGACGGCGGCGTAGAGATGAATGCCGCCCATAAAATCGACCAGCGTCGGACCGGCCTTCACCGGCGGACCGTCAGGGAAGCCGGTGACGCTCATGATGCCGGACTGTGCCTGGATCGTAAAATCCATTGCCAAGTTGTCACGATCCGGCCCGGTGATGCCGAACCCCGATCCGGTGGCATACACCAGCCGCGGATTGATCGCCTTGAGCACTTCGTAGCCGACACCCAGCTCGTCCATCGTGCCAGGGGAAAAATTCTCCAGCAGCACGTCGGCGCGCGCCACCATGCGACGCAGCAGGTCCTTTCCCTGCTCGGTCTTCAGGTTCAACGTGACCGCGCGCTTATTGGCGTTCAGCATCGCCACCGGCAGCGTGGTGTGCGTGCCGGGCGCGGCGCGGCGGCGGCCCGGTTCACCGTGCGGCGGCTCCACCTTGATCACGTTCGCGCCGGCCTTGGCCATCAGCAGCGTGGCGTAGGGACCTTGGAAGATCTGCCCGAAGTCGATCACAGTGATGCCAGCCAACGGCGTATTCATGCGCGCACTCTCCAAGGAGGGACCCAACCATGCGACGGCTGCGCCTGAGGCGGAAGGCCGGCACCGCGCCTCACGACCACGTGTACAGTCGTATCTTGCCAGCAACGCAATTCGTGGCTCTATCCGTTCCGCCCAGCAGGGGGACGTTGGTGCCTTGCCATTCGGGGGATCGTGGCCCTGCATCGCCTGCCATGGCGCCATGTCGCCGCGTGGCTGACGCGGTGCGAGATCGTGTTGCTGGCCGCCCACGACGCCGGCATCGGCCGATGTGTCGGCAACAGACGGCGAGATGACCAGGGATGGACGTTGCGTATATCTCGGCGCTGTCGGCGCTGGCCGGCTCCATGATCGGCGGACTGACGTCAGGCATCACCACCTGGATGAACCAACGCTCGCAGACCCGTGCCGGACAGATCGCCCACGAGGTGGCACGGCGCCAGGAGCTCTATAAGGACTTCATCATTGCCGCCTCGCGGGCCTACGCTGAAGCCCTGGTGACCAGCGAGCCGAAGATCGAGGAGCTGATATCGCTTTACGCCATGATCAGTCGGATGCGTGCCTTGTCGTCGTCCGATGTCGTCACCTGTGCAGAGCAGGCACTGCTGGAAACGACCAAGGCTTATTTCGAGCCCAACCGCACCGTGCCGGAGCTGCGGGAACTCATCAAATCCGGCACCGGTGTCGATCCGCTCAAGAACTTCGCCGAGGCGGTCCGCGAAGAATTCCGCCGGCTGGACTATGTCTGAGAGCCCTGTCATGCGACGCCTGCGCGTCCTGCGGAAGGCTGACAGCCCCGACGAGATCGACCTGCGCCTCGAGACATGCGAACCGCCCGCGCGCGGGCCGGATGAGCTGCTGATCGAGCTTCGCGCGGCCGGCGTGAACCGCAGCGACGTGGCCGCCACGATGGGGCGGATGCCGCAGGCCGTCTGGCCACGCACGCCGGGACGCGACTGGGCAGGCGTGGTGATCGAAGGGCCGCGCGAACTGATCGGTCAGCCTGTGTTCGGTGCCGGCGGCGACCTCGGCATCACGCGCGACGGCACCCACGCGACCCACCTGGTGGTGCCGCGCGATGCGGCCGTCGTGAAGCCTGCAATGCTGACGCTGACAGAGGCGGGGTCACTCGGCGTACCCTTCGTCACGGCGCTGGAGGGGTTTCATCGCTCGGGCATGCCGAAGCAAGGCGACGTGGTGTTGGTGACCGCGGTGAACGGGATGGTCGGCCAGGCCGCGGCACAGATCGCCGCGATGCATGGCGCGCGCATATTCGGCGTGGCGCGCCGCGCCGCGACGTTCGTGCAGCCCCACTGCGCGGTGCACATGATCGATGGGTCGAGTGCGGACATCGCCGCGTTGGTACGCGCGGAGACCGGCGGGCACGGCGCCGACATCGTGTACAACACGGTAGGCAGTCCATACTTCGCCGCGGCCAACCAGGCGATGGCGCATGGCGGCCGGCACATCTTGATATCAACGGTTGAACGGCCGGTGCCGTTCGACATCTTCGCCTTCTACCGCGGTCAGCACACGTTCGTCGGCATCGATTCTCTGGCACTCGATGCGAGCGCGTCCGCCGCGCTGCTGCGCGAGCTGCTGCCGGGCTTCGCCAGCGGGCAACTCAGGCCTCTGGCGGTGGCGGACGAGGCCTGTTACCCGCTGGAACGCGCGATGGATGCGTATCGCGCGGTCCACGCGATCGCGCGCACCCGGGTTACGCTGCTGCCGTGATCATGTCGGGTGCCTGCGGCACGCTTTGCCAGAACTCCGGGTCATGGCCGAACACGATGCGCGCGCCGCCGCGTTGCAACGCGTCCAGCCGGTCGAGCGAGGCCAGCATTGCCGCGCGGTCATGCACGTGGCGCGGTAGCCGCCGCTCGCGTAGCGTCCGGCAGAAATAACAGGCGTCGGCTGCCAGCACGACATCGCCGCTGTCGAGCCGCACCCGCAGCGACTGGTGACCCGCGGTGTGCCCGTGCGTCGGCAGACACATTACCGAGCCGTCGCCGAACACGTCGTGCTCGCCATCGACCAGCCGCAGCGCATGGCCGAGATCGAAGTCGCGCGGGTTGTAGCCGTGTCGCGCGGCGGCGTCAGGGTCCATCCCGGCGTCCCACTCGCGGCGCTGGACCAGCATCGTCGCGTTGGGGATCAGGGCGTTGCCGCCGACGTGGTCGAAGTGGAAGTGCGAGTTGATGAGCAGGTCTATTCTTCCAGGATCGCGGTCGATCGCCGCGAGCCGCGCACTCACTTCCTGGCCGGGGGCGAAGGCGATGCGGAATAGCCCGGCGAGGCGCGCACCGAGCCGCCCGGCGGCGTCGTGCTGGCAGTCGGGATGCAGTCCGCTGTCGAACAGCGCCCGGCCTTTCGGATGCTCGACGAGGAAGACCGGGATCGGCAAGGTGATGTCACCCTCGCCGCCTTCCATCAGGCGTCCGAACTCTCCGGTGACCGTGCCGCAGGTGAAGGCGTAGAGCTTGATGGTCATTGCCGTTCCGGCTCCTGTTCGCGGTATCGGGCGGGGACGATGAAGATCGCCCCACCGCCGTGCCCGGGCAATGGCCTTGTTGTCCGCTCGGCTATACTGCACCGCACCAGCGGAGTCGCACGTTATGGCGGTGGTGATCACGGTCGCGCAGCAGAAGGGCGGCACCGGCAAGACGACGCTCGCCGCCAACCTGGCCGCGGCGTTCGCACCGTCCCGCCGCGTGGCGCTGCTCGACATCGACCCACAGAAGAGCCTCGGCCGCTGGCACAGCCTGCGCCGCGCCCGGCTGCACCAGGCGGCGGCACTGGCCTGTGCCGATATCGCCGGCTGGCGCCTGCCGGCGGAACTCGAGCGGCTGAAGCGCGACCACGACGTGGTGCTGATCGACAGCCCGCCGCAGCTCGACACCGACGCGCGCGTCGCGGTACGCGCGGCCGACCTGGTGCTGGTGCCGATCCAGCCCAGCATGCCCGATGTCTGGGCAGCCGAAGGCACGCTGCGGCTTGCGGCCGAGGAACGGCGTCCCGCGCATCTGATGTTCAACCGCACGCCGCCGGCGTCGAAGCTGCGCGATGCCATCGCCACCGACCTGGCGGACCGCCGGCTTCCCCTGTTGCGCTCGACACTTGGCAACCGCGCCGGCTTCGCGCATGCCTTTGCCGCCGGCCTTGGCGTCACCGAGGTTGCACCGCGCTCGACCGCCGCCGCGGAGCTGCGCGCGCTGCTTGCCGAACTGCAGGAGTTGATTGAATGACGTGGAACAGATGGGTGCTCGCCGTGCATGTCCTGTGCGCGGTGATCTGGGTCGGCGGCATGTTCTTCGCCTATGTCGTGCTGCGCCCCAGCCTGTCGGTGCTGGAACCGATCCAGCGCATCGCGCTCCACACGCAGGTATTTCGCCGTTTCTTCCTGGTGGTGTGGCACGTCATGCCGCTGATCCTCGTGTCGGGCTTCGCGGTGCTGTTCGGCTTCTATGGCGGACCGGCGTCGGTCGGGTGGAACGTGCAGCTGATGATGCTGCTCGGGCTGATCATGAGCGCGGTGTTCCTGCTGATCGTGTTCGGCCCCTACGCGCGGTTCCGCCGCACCACCGACCGCACCACAGCGGCTGCCTGCATCGATCGCATCCGCAAGCTGATCGGGGTCAATCTGGTGCTAGGGATCGTCACCGTTGTGGCGGCGCTGCTGCGGTGAAACCCGGCCCACCGTTCGCTACCCGTGGTGGCCGATCGCAGCCTGATGGGTGGCCTCTGGTGAAGCGATAGGCCTGCTACCGCCGCAACCCCAGCGTCACCTCGCGGTGCCAGATGTACAATCCCGACGCGATCAGCACCGCGATCCCGGTCAGGCTCCACACATCTGGCCACTCGCCCCAGATCGCAATCCCGAGCACGGTCGCGTAGATGATCGCGCCGTACTCGAACGGCGCCACCAGCGTGGTCTCCGCTGCGCGATAACCCTCGGTCATCAGCCACTGTGCGAAGCCCGATATCAGCCCGGCGCTTACCAACGTGAACAATTGCCACGGACTCGGCGTCACCCAGTCGGTGATGCAGCCGAACGCCGCCAGCGCGGCGGTGCCCAGGCTGTACCAGGCGACGATGGTCACATTGCGCTCGCCCGCATCGCCCATCTGGCGGATGTTGATCATCGACAGCGACCAGGTGAACACGCCGGCCATCACGATCGCCACCGCGCCGAGCGGCATGGCATCGGCGCCGACATGCCAGGGGCGCAGCATCACCATCACCCCGGCGAGCCCCACCACCACCGCTGTCGCCCGACGCGGTCCCACGCGCTCGCCCAGCAGAGGCACCGACACGATGGTCAGGAACAGCGGCATGGCAAAGCCGAGCGCCGTCACAGTGACCAGCGGCAGCACGCCGAAGCCGTACACCGACGTCACCGTGCCGATGAAGCCGTACACCGTGCGCATCACGTGCCCCACCGGCCGACGTGTCCTCAACGCCGACAGGCCACCCTGGCGCACGATCATCGGCAGCATCGCAAGGAAGCCCACGGAGCTGCGGAACAGCACGATTTCCAGCACCGGGAAGTCCACCGTCAGCGCCTTCACCACGGCAGAGCCCAGCGTGAAGGTCGCGGAGGCGGCGAGCACGTAGAGAATCGCGTGTCGTCGTGCGGCACGAAGGTCGGCGGCCGCGAGGCGCAGGGCGGACGTTTCCATTGCCGCCAGCCTACTCCAGCGACAGCCGCGCCTCCACCACGTCGGGCTCCTGCGGCATGCGCTTTACGCCGAATCCGAGATGCCGAACGAAGGCCAGCATCGGTGCATTGTCCGCCAGCACCTGGCCGACCATCTCGCGCAGACCGCGCGCCCGCGCCCAGTCGATCAGCCGCCGCATGAGATGGCTCGCGACGCCCTGTCCCTTCATGTCCCCCTGCACGATGACAGCGAACTCGCCGCTCCGTTCGTCCTCGCATACCAGGCGCGCGACGCCCACCGTCTCGCCGCTCGCCTCGCGCACAGCGACGAAGGCCATTTCGCGGTCGTAGTCGATCTGCGTGAGCCGCGCCATCTGTTCGGGCGACAGCTCGCGCATCGCGGTGAAGAAACGATAGCGGATGTCCTGCGGCGACAGCCGGCTGAAGAAGGCGCCGTGCTGCTCGGCGTCCTCGGGACGGATCGGCCGTACCGTCAGCCGCTCGCCATTGTGCGTCCCCCAGTGCTCCGACAACTCGGCCGGATAGGGCGTGATCGCCAGCCCGCCGCCGGCATCGCCTGGCTCGCGCAGCCGCAGCCAGGCAT
>JANWJK010000160.1 GCA_025452005.1 Acetobacteraceae bacterium
CCGTCCAGTGGCAGGCGCAGCTCACATCCGAGGTGCGGCCCTTCTCGATCGTCTGGTACGCGCCGACCCGATCGCCGAGGTCGTGCCGCCGCCCGCTCGCCGAACGCAGCTCGTCGCGGAACTCGTAGTCGAGGCCGAGTTCAGCGAAGTAGCCCTTCTCCTCCGCTACCCACTCGTGCAGCCGCATATGCGGTGCGATCACGAACTTCGCCATGTCGTCCTCCTACAGCGCGGCAAGCCGCGCATGGTCGGTGAGCCAGCAATGGTCATGCCGGCGCACCAGCGCCAGCGAGTCAAGCAACGCGATCGCGCCATACGGCCGGCCGAACACATGCGCATGCACGGTGATGTCGAGGCACGCAAGGGGACTGCCCAACCGGTCCCATCCCTCGACGATCCGCGCCAGGGTGCGGGTGAACGCCTCGGGCTCGTTGCCGTAGCGCACGTAGAGCGGCATGTCGTTCACCTCCATGGTGAACGGCATGCCGACCAGCGATCCCTCCGGCGTATCGATGCGGTACGGCAGGTCGGCATCGAACATGTCGGCGTGCCAGCGGAACCCCGCGCGTGCCAGCAGGCGCGAGGTATGCGCGCTCGGCGTGCAGCGCGGGCTGAGCCAGCCGGCGGGATGACATCCGGCGGTGCGGTGCAGCGCCTCGACACATCGGGAAATGTCGTCGCGTTCGGCGTCCTCGGTCAGATAGGCCGGCAGCGTTCCCTGACTCCAGCCATGCGCCGCCACCGCATGCCCGCGCGCCGCGATCGCCGCCGGCAGATCGGGATAGCGCTCGGCGATCACGCCGCTGGTGTAGAACACCGCCCGCGCCTGCTCGCGGTCCAGCAGATCGAGCAGCCGCCACGCGCCGACCTTCGGTCCGTACTCGGCCCAGGACTGCGCCTGTAGATCGGCGACGCCCGGCTTCAGCGGATTGCCCATCGGGCCGATGCCGGGCGCGCCGCCCTCCGCCCAGCCCTCGAGCATCACGCTGAGCGAGATCGCCAATGGCCGGCCCGCGGGCCAGCCGTGCGGTGGTGCGGCCATGGAGGCTCCTACAGCGGATTCATTGCGGATTTCCGCCAAAACTGTGACCTACGTCAACGACTTGGCAGGGTAGCGTGTGCACCATGCACGCAACAGTTGAGCAACAGGGGACATGTCATGCCGGAGCCTGGACCGCCGCAAGCAGCGGAGATCGCGCGCAAGGAGCTCAATCTTCTCCTCGGCCTCGCCGAGCAGGCAGGGCTCGACGGCGCCAGGCTCCAGCATGAGCTGCATCTGTCGCAGAGCGACTGGCAGCAATGGCTCGGTCTCCTGCACGACGCGCCGTTGCCCAAGCGCCCGGAACTGCCGCTGATGCTGCGCCACCTGGGCTATGTGACCTCTCGCCTGGACCGCGCGATCCGCCCCGCCTACGCCTGACTCCGACAACCGCGGATTTGCCGCGGGCCGGCGGGCGCGCCAGGATAGCGGGCGATGCCCGCCAGCGCGCCCATTTCGCCGCTCCCGCCTGACCGGCTGTACCGGCAGGCCGATATCGCGGCGCTGCACTTCGAGACGACGCGGGAACTGGCGCCACTGGACGAGTTCGCCGACCAGCCGCGTGCGCATGAGGCGATCCGCTTCGGCACCGACATGGCGGTGCGTGGCTTCAACATCTTCGCCATCGGCGCGATCGGCGCGCACATCCAGGGGTCGGTGCGTGCCCTGCTGGAAGACGCCGCTTCCAGTCGGCCGAAGCCATCCGACTGGGTGTATGTCAACAACTTCGCCACGCCGCATCGGCCGGTGGCGATCGCTCTGCCGCCGGGCCGCGCGCCGGCGCTGGACAAGGCGCTGGACGGACTGATCGACGACCTGAAGGCCGCGCTGCCCGCTGCGTTCGAGAGCGAGGACTACCAGAAGCGCCGTGGCGCCATCGAACAGGAGATCCGCGGCCGCAACGAGCGCGGCTTCACCGCGTTGCGCGACAAGGCGACGGCAAAGGGCATCGCGATCCTGCGCACGCCGATGGGCTTCGCCATGGCGCCGATGAAGGACGGCCAGGCAGTGCCGCCCGCCGAGTTCAACGCCTGGCCGGCGGAGCGCCAGCAAGAGGTACAGACGGCGATCGAGGAGCTCGAAAAGGATTTGGAGGAGACTCTGCGCCGGCTGCCGCGGGCGGAGCGCGAACAGCGCGACGCGGTGCGTGCGCTCGACCGCGAAACCGCCCGCCTGGTCATTGCGCAGCCGATCGAGGACTGCAAGTCACCGTTCGCCGATGTGCCGAAGGTCGTGCAGCACCTCGATTCCATCCAGGCCGACATCCTGGAGAACATCGCGCTGTTCGTGGCCCCGCAGGCGCCAGGCGAAGAGAGTACCGCGCGGCCCGGCGGCCTGTTCGACCGCTACCAGGTGAACGTGCTGGTCACCACGGTCGATGGCGAGGCCGGCGCGCCGGTGATCGAGGAGGTGCATCCGACACTGAGCAACCTGGTTGGCCGCATCGAGCATCTCGCGGTGCAGGGCGCACTGGTGACCAATTTCCGCCTGATCAAGCCGGGCAGCCTGCATCGCGCCAATGGCGGCGCGCTGATGATCGATCTGCGCAATCTCCTGGCCGAGCCACTGAGCTGGGCCGCCCTGAAACGCGCGCTGTTGCGCCGCGAGATCGTCGTCGAGGACGCCGCGCGGTTCATGGGCATGACCGCGACGGTGACGCTGGAGCCGGATCCGATCCCGCTCGACGTGAAGGTCGTGCTGTTCGGCGACCGCACGCTGTACTACATGCTGGTCGCGGCCGATCCCGACACGGCGCAGCACTTCAAGGTGCTCGCCGACTTCGACGACGACGTGGATCGCTCGCCGGCGAGCGAGATGATGATCGCGCGGCTGATCGGCTCGATCGCCGCCAACGCAGGGCTGAAGCCGCTGGATCGCGGCGGCGTGGCACGCGTGATCGCGCACGCGGCGCGGCTGGCCGACGACGCCGGCAAGCTCACGCTGTTGGTCGAGAGCATCCATGACCTGGTGGCGGAGGCGTCGCATTGCGCCGGCCAGTCAGGACGCGAGGTGGTGACGCACGACTGTGTCGAGGAGGCGATCGCGCAGCAGCGCCGCCGCGCCGCGCGCGTCGAGGAGCGCGCTCGCGAGATGATCCTGCGCGACATCGCGCTGATCGCCACGACGGGCAGCAGTGTCGGACAGGTCAACGGGCTCAGCGTCATGGCGCTCGCGGGCCACGCGTTCGGACGACCGACCCGCATCACCGCGCGCGTGCGTCCCGGCAGCGGACGCATCGTCGATATCGAGCGCGAGGTGGAACTCGGCGGGCCGCTGCATTCCAAGGGTGTGCTGATCCTGAGCGGCTTCCTCGCCGGGCGCTATGCGCTCGGGGTGCCGATGTCGCTGTACGCCAGCCTGGTGTTCGAGCAGTCCTATGGCGGCGTGGATGGCGACAGCGCCTCGTCCGCGGAATTGTACGCGCTGCTGTCGGCGCTGGCGGAGGTGCCGCTGCGGCAGGACCTCGCGGTGACCGGATCGGTCGATCAGCACGGCATGGTGCAGGCGATCGGCGGTGTGAACGAGAAGATCGAGGGCTTCTTCGACGTCTGCGCCGCTCGTGGACTGACCGGCACGCAGGGCGTGCTGATCCCGCATTCGAACGCCCAGCACCTGATGCTGCGCGCCGACGTCGTGGCAGCCTGCGCCGCCGGCCGCTTCGCGGTCTATCCGGTGCGCACGATCGACGAAGGCATAAGGCTGCTGACCGGGCGGGAGGCGGGCGAGCGCGATGGCGGCCGCCGCTATACGGAATATGGCGTGAACCGGCTGGTGGAGGACCGGCTCGCCGCATTCGCCAAGGCGCGGCAGGCATTCGGCCGCGACGTGACGGACGGGACGTGATGGCGAACGAACCGCGGCTGCATCGCGTCATCCTGCATCTGCGCCACGGTGCGGCGGAACGGGCGATCATCCGCGCGGCGGCGGAACTCGCGCAGATGCTCGGTGTCGCGCTGCACGGCGTGTTCCTCGAGGACGAAGCGTTGCCCGAGTTGGCGGCGCTGCCGTTCATCCGCGAGTTCCGCCTGGGCACCGGATCGTGGCAGCGGCTGGATCGCCAGCGGCTGGCCGAGGAGCAGCGCGAAGCGGCGGCGGAGGCGCGGCGGCTCCTGGATGAGGCCGCGGAGGCGTTGGGGGTTACCCGGCTCTTCGAGATCATCGGCGGCGACCCGGCCCTGTTCGTCGCGGCCACGTCGCAGGCCGGCGACGTCATCGTGGTGGCGCAGCCGCGATTGCCTGCGGAGCGGCTGGTGCATGCCACGGCGCGTTGGCTGGAGGCGGCACATGAGTGTGCCGCGTCGGTCATGCTGGTGCCGCAGGTGCTGTTGCGGCGGACCGGGCCGGTGGCAACGGTGGTATGCGCGGATTCGGATCCTGCGCTGATGATAGCGGCGCGCATCGCAGTGGCGGCGGGCGAGGCGCTGCTGCTGCTGGTCTGGGGACCGCCGGAGCTGGCGAACGCCGCGGTCGGGCGCGCGCGCGCAGCGGGACTGCCACCACGACGGATCGTCGCCCGCAGCGTTGCCGGGGTGACGCCCGAGGACGTCGTGCAAGGTCTCGGCACGGGCAACGAGCGCCTGGTGGTGCTGGCGCGTGGCGCCTGCGGCACCGACAACGCCGCGGTGTCATCGCATATCGCTGCGTCGCGCGGCGTGCCCGTGCTGGTGGTGGAACCGTGACGATGCGGCGGGTGGTCATTCGCCCGGATGTCATTGCGAGGAGCGCAGCGACGCGGCAATCTCGATCGTAGTGCCCAACTGGCCCGAGATTGCTTCGCTTCGCTCGCAATGACACCGCGGCGACGAAATAAGGCGGCCGTCGCGCTTGACATGTGATCGACATGTGCTCCGCAGATGAGCTGCATAATCCGAATACGGAATGTACCGGAAACGCCGCACCGCCAGCTCAAATCGCATGCGGCGCTGGCCAGCATGTCGCTCTCAGACTACCTGCTCAGCAAGATTCGCGAGAGCGCGGCGAGACCGACGCTGTAACCCACAAGCCCGCGCCTGGCGGCAACCGATCCCGGGAATAGCCGAGGCCGCTGGGATAGGCGCGCACGGTGCTGAACGTGCCGTATTAACGGGGCCTGCGCCGAATCGCGGCGAGACCGACGAGTGCCACGCTGGAGCCGATCCGATACCAGATGACCATCGCCAAGTTGGGGCTCGCCAAGGATGTCGACGACTTCGCCTTCAAGGGGACGCCGATCAACGAGAGCCTGGTGCGCGATCTCGCCGGCGGCAACTTCGTCGCACAGCAGCGCAGCGTGGTGCTGGTCGGCGGCACCGGTACCGGCAAGACGCACCTGGCGATCGCCATCGCGCGAAGCTGCATCCGAACCGGGTCGCGCGGGCGCTTCTTCACGACCGTTGATCTGGTCAACCGCCTCGAAGCTGAAGGGCGCGCCGGTTGCCAGGGACGGCTCGCCGACTTCCTCACCCGCCTCGACTTCGTCATCCTCGACGAGCTCGGCTATCTGCCCTTCGCCCAGGTCGGCGGGCAACTGCTGTACCACACCGTCAGCCGTCTCTACGGGCGCACCTCGGTGATCGTCACCACCAATCTCGCCTTCGGCGAATGGCCGAGCGTCTTCGGCGATCCCAAAATGACCACAGCCTTGCTCGACCGACTCACGCGTCACTGCGACATCTTCGAGACAGGCGATGACAGCTGGCGCTTCAAGAACCGCGCCTGAAGGGCAATCCGGTGACAGACGTTTCGTGACGTAACACTTCGGAGTGGGATCATGCCACGCCAGCCGATCGGCGACAGACCGATGACCGATGCCGAACGACAGGCTCGCCATCGCGCCGCACGTGCGGCCGGCGTGCCGGTCGTACGCATGCGTCGTCCTGCTGACCATCGCAGCCGGGCCAGGCGATGGAAGGAGGCCGTCGCCGAACTGCTGCAGCTGCAAGCACAATACGCGGCATGGCTGGAGGCTCTGCCGGACAACCTCCGCGACAGCGCTACCGCGGAGGCATTGCAGGCGATCTGTGATCTCGACCTGACCGAACTGGTCACCATCGAAGCGCCACGCGGCTTCGGAAGGGACTGACGCCGGCTCCCAGCACGCAGGCCGCAGCGCCTGCACCCGCCGGGTCCGCAGGCGCCCCCGCGCGCCGCCGCGTCAGCCTCGTGTGGGCACGCCGCGACGCGCGGGTCCCTCATGGACTACCAGCACAAGCCAACACCCAAGGGGTCACGTTTGCACGCCGATTGACATTCCGCCACCTTCGAAGTGTTCACCGTGGGCCAATGGCAACGCGTGGACGCAGGACCCGGTGACGTTCGAGCTGCATCCCAGCATCGGTCGCAACCGAAACGGCATACTCCGCCAGCGCGCAACATCGCAGCAAAATCGTGGGACATCACGAATTCGCGACCTGAAATTCGGCCGCGCGCCCCTTGTCAGAAGCACGTGTCCATTGATCCACATCAATGCAGCTGACGTGCCGCCAGCGCAGGCTCCGTTGTGGCAGCAACGGATCGGTGCCCAGGGAGTGGAAGAGATGGCGGCACTGCCAGACGCGATCAGCTACTTCCCTGCGCGGCCACTTACGCCGGTCGAACATGCGCTCTTGGCGGAGTGGCTGGCCGTTGCTGGAGATGTTGTGGTCGCTTACGTGAGCAGCCGTCGCGGCGACGATCCGGCTTACTACCGTAGAATCGTTGTCGTCACAAATTGTGACGAAGGGCCGTCGCACCTGGTTCACGCACCTTCTGGTCGCGACTTCTGGCTCGTGTTCTCATTTCACGAGGAACCAAGAATTCGGAGCTTCCCAACCCTCCGAGCCGCGCTGAATTCCATCAGACCAGTTTTCTTGGATGACGTCTCGTCATCCCCAAGGCGTCGTAGTCTCCGAGGTCGCCCACCGACCGGCGCTACGAAGTTAATGTAGTGCCATTACGAATAATCTGCTCCATCTGAAAAACGCCCGCCGCACAGGCCGCTGGGCACTGCTACACCGCTGCCTTCCCCAAGCTTTTTTTCGCGATGCTGCTGGTCAGGATTGAACTGACGACCTCCCCCTTACCAAGGGCGATCCCGCCTTTCGTTTTCACACCTGATACCAATAGGTTGCCTTGCCCTGCTGGTACGGCGGCACGGATTTGGCACGATTATGTTCGATAGGCATCTCCTATTCAGCTGGCTTCACGCGCCGCCACATGCGGGCTCTCCAGCCCGAGCCATGAAGCAACCTGTGACGCGTAGGTCGGCGGCAGCAAGTGTGTGTAGACCTGCACCTGGGTAATACTGGCCCAGCCACCGAACGCCTGCAGCGCCAGCAGGTCCCTAAACACAGCGTAGTGCCAACTCGCGGCAGTGTGGCGGAGATCATGTGGTCGCAGTATCGGTGCGAAACGTCGCTGCACACGTCCAGATGACTTTCCCTCCCATTCACGCCAGGAGCCTGGAAGCCCGGCCCGCCGACAGGCCGCCGCCCAGGCGGTCTTGATTTGCCCACCGCCATTACGGCCAGCGTCGCGGTAGGCCTCGCCCACCTGCCACTGCATTCCGACGCCATTACGAGACTGTCGAACTGCATAAACAGGCCTGAATACTCGGCCCGCCCTATGCGGCAGCGCAGACAATGCAGCATGCACCGTTGGCACTAAGTCTAC
>JANWJK010000161.1 GCA_025452005.1 Acetobacteraceae bacterium
ACAGAGGTCGCCGAGGGGCGCGGAGGGCGCAGAGAAGAACAACGTTGCGCTTCGCGCGGAGGGGATTGAAGTACCTTACTCTGCGCGGTCTCGGCGAACACTGCGTGAGATGATCCAGCGGCCCACGGGCACCCGCGCCGGGTTTTGAGCATCACGATGAGGAATGCTGCCTATGGCGTTGCGCCATCATATGGACCAGGTGTGCCCGTGATTCGAACGCACCCATCATGCGGGTCGCCGCCTCGTGGAACATGTTGTTGGCCACATGATCGAGGAGGTGGCTCTTGAACTGGAAGTCGATAACGAAATCGACGTGAGTGCCGCCGTCTGCCGGGGTAAACGTCCACGTGTTCGTCAGGTGCTCCAGCGGTCCACCTTCAGTAGCGCGCACCAGCACCTGCCGCGGTCGGTCCAGCGTGACCTGGCTGGTAAAGCTTTCGCGGAATGGCCCGAAGCCGATCTCGAGGTCAGCGATGATTTCCCGCTGGTCCTCACGGTGGATGTGCGCGCCGCTGCACCAGGGAACGAATGAGGGATAGTCCTTCACATCCGCCACGATGGCGAAAAGCTCGTCGGCTGTGTAGGCGAGCGTCTTTTGTTCCTCGTGACGTGGCATGTCCTCCTCCCATCATTCGGGCGGTCACTTGCAGCGCTTGCTCGACTCCCACGATGCCACCATGATCCGCTGCGGATGATATGCACGCAAGGACCGCGATAATGGCCAAGGCTGCCGCCGCCGGACAGACCACCGATTGGGACCGCGACGCGGCGCTCACCACCGCGCGCATCCTGCTGGAGATCCAGGCGATCAATTTCCGGCCGGAAGAGGCCTATACCTTCACCTCGGGCTGGAAGTCGCCGGTCTATATCGACTGCCGGCGGATCATCTACTTCCCGCGCGCGCGAACGAAGATCTGCGAATTGGGGGTGGAGAAGATCAACCGCCATGTCGGCTACGAGACGATCGAGGCGGTCGCCGGCGGCGAGACGGCCGGCATCCCATTCGCCGCCTGGATCGCCGATAGGATGGGCGCACCGATGGCGTATGTGCGCAAGCAGGCGAAGGGCTTCGGCCGCAATGCGCTGATCGAAGGCGACGTACCGGAGGGCAAGCGCACGCTGCTGGTGGAGGACCTCACCACCGACGGGCAGTCGAAGATCCGCTTCGCGCAGTCGCTGCGAGACGCGGGCGCGATCGTGAACCACGCGTTCGTCGTGTTCTTCTACGGCGTGTTCCCTGGCGCGTTCGAGACGCTGGCGCGGATGGACATCGCCCTGCACCATCTGTGCACGTGGTGGGACGTGCTGGAGGCGTGCAAAGACCGGCCGTACTTCGCCGAGTCGGCACTGGCCGAGGTGCGGAGGTTCCTGGAGGATCCGGTGGCGTGGTCGGCGGCGCACGGCGGCATCTCATCGGCCGAGGAAGCCATGGCGCGCAAGGCGGCGGACGCGTGACGACGGCGCCTTGCGAATAGGCACGGTTCAAACGAAGTAATAGCTAGGGTCAAGCGCGACATCGGGAGGACACCGGGTGAGAATTCTGGCAGTCATCGGCGCCCTCGCCATCATCGTCGGCATCGCGGCCGCCGTGTTCTTCTTCGGCGGGTTCTACAACATCGCCGCGACCGAGCAGGATTCCGGCCCGGTCGCCTGGGTGCTGGTCCACGTGCGGGAGGCCGCGATCGACCGCCATGCCACCGACACGCCACCCGGATCGCTGGACGATCCCGCCACGGTGCGTGCCGGCGCGCGCGCCTACGCCGAACGCGGCTGTGTCTATTGCCACGGCGGACCGGGCGCGCAGTGGGCGAAGTTCTCCGAAGGCCTCAACCCCGGTCCGCCCGACCTCAAGGAAGCCGCCGGCGAGCTCGAGCCGCGCGAGATCTTCTGGGTCGTGAAGAACGGCATCAAGATGACCGGTATGCCCAGCTTCGGCGCGACCGGCGTGTCCGACAAGGAGATCTGGTCGATCGCCGCCTTCGTGAAGAAGCTGCCGACCGTTTCAGAGGCGGACTACAAGGCGTGGAGCACGGCGACGCCCTGACCGATGCTGCTGTCACCGTTCAAGGTGCCTCCCCGCTACGAGTTCGCCCTTGCGATCGTGGTCGTCCTCGCCATCAACGTCGCCACCGGTCTGATCACGCGGCACCATGCCGAGCCCGATGGATGGCTGCTGCTGACGCCCTGGATCCTCACCGTCGCCGGCATGGTGTGGTGCTTCGCGCTGATCGGCCGGCTGCCGCCGATCGTGGACTGGCGCGGCCTGATCATCGACCAGCGCAACAAGATCAGCCTGTCCCGGGTCCAGCTTGTCGCGTGGTCCCTGCTCGTCATATCCGCCATCACCACCGAGGGAATCCTCAACGCGGTGTGGGGCAGGCCGAATCCGCTCGAGCTGGCGATCCCGTCACAGTTATGGGTGCTGCTGGGGCTGTCCGTCGGCACATTCGTCGCCGCGCCGCTGGTACTGGCGTCCAAGGCCGATCGCGGCAACCTGGCCACCAAGGCGCCGTACGAGCATGCTTGGCGGGACCTGTTCTACGGCGACGACACCGGGAATGCGGATCAGGTCGACTTCAGCAAGGTGCAGCAGTTCTTCTTCACCATCGTGCTGGTCATGACCTATGCCGCCGCCATCGGCTCGCTGATCGCGACCGCCAACCCGTCCGCGACCCTGCTGACGTTCCCGGCACTGGACGCCGGGTTCATCGGCATAATGGCGGTGAGCCAGACCGCGTACATCGCCTACAAGGCGCTGCCGCAGGACAAGACCGACCACCGCTAGCTTGCCCCGCCATCGGCTTCGTCACACATTCCGCGTGTCGAACCGAGAGGACTGACCGCATGGACTTCGACCTTTTCGTGATCGGTGGCGGCTCGGCCGGCGTGCGCTGCGCGCGCATTGCGGCCGGCCACGGCGCACGCGTCGGCGTCGCCGAGGAGCGCTTCTGGGGCGGCACCTGCGTCAATGTCGGCTGCGTGCCGAAGAAGCTGCTGGTGCAGGCCGGCGAGTATGGCGCCTGGGCCGAGGACGCGGCCGGCTTCGGCTGGCAGATCAAGAAGGGGCCGCATGACTGGGCGAAGCTGATCGCCGCGAAGGACCGCGAGATCGGCCGGCTCAACGGCATCTACAAGCGCCTGCTCGACAACGCGGGGGCGAAGATCTTCGAGGCGCGCGCCACCTTCGTCGATCCGCACATGCTCGATGTCGGCGGCGAGCATGTCACCGCCGAACGCATCGTCGTTGCCACCGGCGGCCACCCGGTGCGGCTGCCGATCCCCGGCGCGGAACTCGGCATCATCTCGGACGATGCGTTCTACCTGCCGCACATGCCGAAGCGCGTGGCGATCATCGGCTCGGGCTATATCGCGGTCGAGTTCGCCGGCATCTTCGCCGGGCTCGGCGCGCACGTGGACCTGGTATACCGCCAGCCGCTACCGCTGCGCGGCTTCGACATGGACCTGCGCGAATCGCTGGTAGAGGCGCTTGGTGCGCAGGGTATTACGCTGCACCCGGGCAACCGGCCGGTGAAGCTCGCAGCGGATGGCGATGAGCGCGTGCTGACCCTCAGCGATGGAAGCGCGCTGAGCGCCGACCTGGTGTTCTTCGCCACGGGTCGCGCGCCGGCCACCAAGGACCTTGGTCTCGACAGGGTCGGCGTCACGCTGAACGAGGCGGGCGCCGTGGTAGTGGACCAGCATTTGCGGACCAGCCAGCCACACATCTATGCGATGGGCGATGTCACCGATCGGCTGAACCTGACACCGGTGGCGATCGCCGAGGGCCATGCGCTCGCCGACTCGCTGTTCGGGCGGAACCCGCGCGGCATCTCGCTGCACAACGTGCCGACCGCGGTGTTCTCGACGCCGCCGATCGCGACGTGCGGACTGGCCGAGGAGCAGGCGGCGGAGCACGGTCCGGTCGATATCTATGTCAGCAAGTTCACGCCGATGCGCCATACGCTGTCCGGCCGCGCCCGCCGAAGCATGCTGAAGCTGGTGGTCGATCAGGTCAGCCAGAAGGTGGTCGGTGCCCACATGCTGGGCGAGGATGCGCCGGAGATCATGCAGGGCCTGGCGATCGCCATCGTCATGGGTGCCACCAAAGCGGACTTCGATCGCACCATCGGCATCCATCCGACGGCGGCGGAGGAGTTCGTCACGCTGCGTACGCGGACACGGGTGGCAGGCGTTGCGAAGGCAGCGGAGTAGTCAGGCGAGCCAGTCTTCCGTCCGCAGTCCGGGCACTCGGGCAAACTCCCGCCGGTTCGCCGTCACCAGCAAGGCCCCGCGACGGCGTGCCTGTCCCGCAATGAGCACGTCATAGGGACCGATCGGTGTACCTGCGCGCTCCAGCGCCGCCCGTATATCGCCGGCCTCCTCCGCGTCGTCCGATTCGAAATCCAATACCTCAACCGGACCTGCCAGCAGTTCCGCGATGCGGCGCGCGGCGCGTTGTCTATTGGCGCTCTTGGCGGCCCCATAGCGCAGTTCGAACAATACAACTGTCGGTACCGCGACGACTTCACGACGGTGCACGGCGTCGGCAAGCCGCACACGCACAGTCATGCTGCTGCGGTTGAGCAACGCTATGATCGCATTCGTGTCGAGGCAGATCATTCGTCGAACGATACATCATCCGGCGGCGGCATGGGTGGCTGCTGCCTACCATCCGGCATGAAGGGCACGTCGTGATAAGCGTCGAGCCGCCTGAACCACTCGTGAATATCGGTCTCGATCGGTTCCAGCAGCACCCCGCGACCGACGCGGCGCACCCGCACTTCCTTGCCGGGAAGGCGGAACTCCTTGGGCAGGCGCACGGCCTGGCTGCGGCCATGGGTGAATAGCTTCGCGGTGCGGGTTTCGGCCATGGCTGTTCTGCGGTCCCGTAGCGAATGATATATATCAATGATATATACCACCTCCTGCCGTGATGCAATGCGGGAGGCGACGTCGTCATGGCATGCCCACTCGTGGTTATCTGGAGTGTGTCTGTCGCGGCCCTACATTGCCCGCGCAGCCTCTCGACGATCCGGTGCTGACGCGATTCCGCCGCGCACTCGACGCCGCGTTCGGCGAACGGACCGAACGCGTGATGTTGTTCGGCTCACGGCACGAGGCGAGGCGCGCGATGGCTCCGATTACGACATCGCGGTCTTCCTACGTGAATTCAAAGAGCGGTGGCCCGAGATGGACCGGCTGGTGGAGATCGATCTGCTCTACGAGACCGGTGTGTTCGTGCACGCCCTGCCGTTCCGGACGGGTGCCCGGCAGGAGCGGTCGCCACTGATGTCCGCGGTTCGTCGCGAGGGGGTTGATTTGTGACGCCTGAAGCCGGGCGGTACCTGGCCAAGGGGCAACAGTGCCTCGCACACAGCGAAGCCATTCTTGGCATCGCGCTCGGCGACGAAGCGGGGCACACCAGCCGCGAGGCGTATGATCTGAAGACCCTGACGGACTATGCGACCAGACCTGAAGCGGCAGTTCCGCTGGAGCGCGCTGCCACAGCGCTGGCAATCGCGCAGCGATTTGTCGATGTGGTTGCCGACATGCTTGCGGCGGACGCCGCTACGCCGCCCGTCGAATGCTGAAGCGGGTGCCACCATCCCGGTAGCACCAGACGCCGGGGGATCGCCTACCGCCGCCACACGGTTGCGTCGCTCCGCCAAACCGCCGAAAACCACACCGCACAGACCACCCCGGGAGAGAACGACCGTGAAACGCCGTGCCTTCATCGCGTCCGCCGCCGCCGCGGCCGCCCTGCCGCTCGCCCGCCCGGCGATCGGCGCCAACGCGAAGACACTGATCTTCGTGCCGCAGGCCAACCTGACCAGCCTCGATCCGGTGTGGACCACCGCGACCGTCACCCGCAACTTCTCGCTGATGGTGTACGAGACGCTGTACGGCCGCGACCAGGCGTTCAACCCGCAGCCGCTGATGGTCGAAGGCCACACGATCGACGACGACGGCAAACGCTGGACGATGAAGCTGCGCGAGGGGCTGGTGTTCCACGACGGCACGCCGGTTCTGGCGCGCGACTGCGTCGCCTCGTTGCAGCGCTGGCTGAAGCGCGACGCGGTCAGCGAGACCTTCAACGCGCGGGTCGATGCGATCGAGGCACCGGACGATCGCACGCTGGTGTGGCGGCTGAAGAAGCCGTTCCCGCTGCTGGCGCATTTCCTGTCCAAGGTGCAGCCGCAGCCGGTGATCGTGCCGGCGCGGCTGGCCGCCACCGATCCGTTCAAGCAGCTCACAGAGATCGTCGGCTGCGGACCGTTCCGTTACCTGCCGGACGAGTTCGTCTCCGGCAGTCATGCGGCGTTCGCACGATTCGACAAGTATGTGCCGCGGCAGGAACCGGCATCGTACAATGCCGGCGGGCACAAGGTGCTGCTGGATCGCGTGGAGTGGCGCATCATTCCCGATCCGGCTACCGGCGCGAATGCCATGTCGGCGGGCGAAATAGATTGGCTGGAGCTGCCGTCACCCGATCTGATCCCGATGTTGAAGCGTGCATCGGGCGTGAAGACGGGTCTGCTCGATATCTACGGCACGGTGGCGATCCTGCGGCCGAACAGCCTGATCGCGCCCACCAGCAATGTCGGCGTCCGCCGCGCGATGATGGCGGCGGTCGATCCGCGCGAGGCAATGATCGCCGCGATGGGCGAGGACGAGCAGAACTGGCGCGCGCCGATGGGCTATTTCCTCCCTGGCTCACCGGCGGCCAACGACGCTGGGATGGACGTCCGCCGTAAAAGCTGGAGCACCGGCGAGGTGAAGGCGATGCTCGACAAGGCGGGCTATGGCGGCGAGCGCATCGTGCTGCTGCATCCGACCGATCAGCTCATCTACAACGCGTTCATCACCGTGGTGGCGGATGCGTTCCACAAGGTCGGACTGAACATCGACGAACAGATGGTGGACTGGGGCACGGTGGTGCAGCGCCGCACCAACAAGGAGACGGTGGACAAGGGCGGCTGGTCGATCTTCCCCGCCGGCGCGCCGGGGCCGGAATTCGTCGATCCGATGCTGGCGAACACGCTGCGCAGCCCGGGCGCGAAGGCCTGGTTCGGCTGGCCCGATTCACCGCCGATCGAGGCGGCGTACGAGGCGTGGATCGATTCGCCGAACGATGCCGAGAGGCACAGGCACGAGGTGGAGTTCCAGGCGGCGGCGTTCGATTACGTGCCGACGATCACGTTGGGCCAATACCTGCCGCAGGCAGCATGGCGATCCAATGTGACCGGATTGCTCAAGGGATCGGCGCCGGTGTTCTGGGGCGTGGACAAGGGGTGATCCCGTTGTCATTGCGAGGAGCGTAGCGACGAAGCAATCCCCATCGATGGGATTGCTTCGCTTCGCTCGCAAAGACAGTGGCAGGCGTCCGCTCCGCCCACGGCCGTGCGCTCTCGAACGCCGCTGCCACGCGCAGGAGCTCCGCATCCGCGCCGGGCCGTGCGACGAGCTGGATCGCCAGCGGCATCCCGTCGCGGTCGAATCCGCATGGCAGGCTGACCGCGGGATTACCGGTCAGGTTGAACGGCATGGTGTAGGGGTCTCGACCGACTGGTTGTCGATGTCGATAGGCCCGAAGAAGTCCTGATCGATCGGCACCGCGCTGCGCGACAGCGTCGGCATGGCGACGATGTCGCAGGTGTCGAACCAGGCCTGCACCTGGCGGTAGAGCCGCGTGCGCTGGAAAATCGCGTCATAGAGTTCCGCCGCGGAGTAGTTCGCCACGCGATCCATCTGCCGCACGAACGTGGGGCACATGATCGCGCGATGCCGCTTCAGGTGATGGCCGAACTGCGCCATGCGATAGGCGCCGTTGTTGACGAACCACACGACCTCGGGGTTCTCGAACGGTGCCGTCAGCTCCGACACGTCCGCACCGAGTTCAGCGAATGCGCCCAGTGCCGCTTCGCATGCCGTCAATACATCAGTCGCTACAGCACTGTTGCCAAGCCGCGCCCGCCAGGCGATGCGCAGTCCCTTCAGGTCTCCACCCCTCGCCGCGGCAACGAAATCGGCCTTCGGCCTGCCGGTGGTGAGCGGATCGCGCGGGTCGGTCCCCGCCATCACGTCGAGCATCAGCGCCGTGTCCAGCACCGTGCGCGTCATCGGCGTGATGTAGGAGATGTTGCCGAACCCGTCCTGCGCATATTCCTGCGGCACCACGCCGAGCCCCTGCTTGAAGCCGACGATGCCATTGCACGCGGCTGGAATGCGCGTCGATCCGCCGCCATCGGTGGCGACCGCGATCGGCACGAGACCGGCCGCAACCGCAACCGCCGAACCGCCGCTCGAACCGCCCGAACTGCGGTCCGAGCGCCAGGCGTTGCGGGTGCGGCCAAACAGCGGCGCCTGCGTCAGGCATTGCTGGCCGAACTCGGGCGTCGTGGTCTTGCCGACGACGATGGCGCCTGCCCGCCTCAACCGTTCGACCGCGACCGCATCGCGATCGGGCACATGATCCTTGAATATCAGCGATCCCCACGTGGTGCGAAGATCTGCTGTCGGGATCAGGTCCTTTACCGCAACCGGCACACCATGCAGCGAGCCGAGCACGGTCCCTTGCATCACCGCCGCCTCGGCCGCTCGCGCAGATCGCATGGCGGCATCGGCGGCGACGGTGATGAACGCGTTCAGCACGGGCTGGCTGCGCTCTATGCGGTCGAGGGTGGCGCGCATGACCTCGATCGGCGAGACGGTGCGGTTGCGGATCATGCCGGACAGTTCGGCGGCCGACGTGTAGTCGAGGTCCATGTCCGCTCCCCTGATCGCTCGGCTTCATGTTACACGACCGGCGGCAAGGAGTAATCGCGATGCGAACGGGTGCGGATTACCGCCGGTCCCTGCGCGACGGGCGACGGATCTGGGTGATGGGCGAAGGCCTGGTCGACGACATGACGACCCATCCGGCCACGCGCGCGATGGTCGACGAATACGTCGCCTGGTACGACCGTCATGCCGATCCGGCCTGGGCGGAGACCGTCCTCGGCGACGATGGCGTACCGCTATCCTACCTGGTGCCGAGGAGCCCGGACGACCTGGTCCGCATGGGCCGCTGCTTTTCCGCGACGACCTTCCTCAGCGCGGGCAACATCACCCACACGCCCGCCTATGGCCACATGATCGCTCTCGGCTTGCTGGCCACGGTACAGGAGCGGAACGTCTCGGCCAGGCAGATCGCCGATGCCGCCGCCTATCGCGAGATGATCGCGCGCACCGAGCGATTCCTGACGTTCTGCGGCGGCGGTGCCACGATCGGCTACCGGATGCGCGAGGACCCGGCGCAGCGGGCCGCTTTCCGCGTCGTACGCGAGTCCGATGCGGGACTGGTGATCAGCGGCAAGGTCGGCATGCATACGAGTCCCGCCTATGCCGAGGACGTGTTCATCAGCGGCAGCCAGACAGGCATAGAGATCGGCGCGCATCGCGCCACGTTCATCGTTCCGGTCGGCGCTCCGGGCGTCACCACGCTGTGCCGCAAGATCGCGGCGCGCGACGACAACCCGTTCGTCGCACCGTTGTCCAGCCGATATGACGAGCTCGACGGGCAGATGTGGCTGGACGAGGTGTTCATTCCAAGGGAGCGGATCTTCTTGCTCGACATCTCGCCGGAGCCGATCGTGCGGTGGCTGCTCTGGCATCAGCTTTATTGCTGGCTGTCGAAGGGGGAATTCACCCTGGGCCTCGCGCTGGCCTGCGCGCATGCGATGGGCCTCGCGCAGCACGATCAGACGATCGACTACCTGATCGATCTGGTGATCGACGTGCAGACAGTGCGAAGCTGCCTGACCGCGGCGGAACGCGATCCGCAGTTCACCGCTTCGGGCTACTGCGTTCCCAACCATCTGCATCTTGCCTCGGGCAGCATCGCGATCCTGAAGGCTCGGCAGCGCATGAGCGAGATCATGCGCATCGTGCCCGGTTCGTCGCTTGTGGTCGCACCGACGGATCGCGACATCGCCTCGCCCGACATGGCGGCGGGACTGGAAGAGTCGTTCGGCGGCGGCGGCTATACGGCGCTGCAGCGATCGGCGCTGCTCAATCTGGCATGGGATCACGTGTCGTCGGCGCTCGACGCGCGCGAGTCAGCATTTGAGCTGCACGCGAATGGCGGCATCCCGGTCTGGCGCGGCCGCATCCGCCGCTGCTTCGAGCGGTACAACGAGCTGGCCAATGCGGTGCTGAAGCAGACACCGGTGCCGATGCCGGAGATCGATCTGAGTTCGCTGCGGGAAACCGCCTACGTGCCGCGGCGGGTGGTCACGCCGCCGGTGCGGTGACCGCCGTCATGACGAGAAGCGTAGCGACGAAGCAATCTCGGTCAAGCATTGTGCCAGGACAATCGGGGGAACATCCTGTCATTGCGAGGAGCGCAGCGACGCGGCAATCTCCATGGAGATTGCTTCGCTTCGCTCGCAATGACAGCGAGAACCGATTGCCTTGAGCATTGCGCACACGATTGGATCGAGATTGCCGCGTCGCTTCGCTCCTCGCGATGACAGTCTGGATCAGAGCATCGCGTACTGCACGCGCTCGCGTGTTGCCAGGCGCGGCACGCCCTCGCCCAGGATCAGCCCTTTGAAATGCGCGGTCTGCTGGTGTGCGGCGAACGCCGCCTCATCCTCGAACAGTTCGTAGAACAGGAACTGCGCGGGATTCTCCAATGCGCGATGCACCAGAAACAGCTTTACCCCGCTCTCCTGCCGTGCCTGCGGCGCGAAGCGGCCGAGGATGTCAGCCACCGCATCCGCTTCGCCTTCGCGCGCCTCCCACAGTGCGGTAACCGCGAGCCCGCCGGTGATCTGCTGTGCCTGCATGTCGTCCTCCTGTTGAACACGCAGAGGACGTAAGCGATTTTGCGCCGCGCGGCAGCGCGCATCGCTTCGGCCGGCAACGAAGCGTCCATGGCCGGGCTCGGCCTGGCCATCAGTGCCCCGCGTGGCTCCCCGAGAAATCCGGAGCCGGCAGGCCAGACTTTTCCAACTGCGCCACCAGCGCCTGCTTCAATCGCTCGAGCCCCGCCTCGGTCGCGGCCTCGGCGCGCGCCACTAGCACCGCCTGCGTGTTGGAGGCACGCAGCAGCCACCAGCCGTCATCGGTCAGCACGCGCACGCCGTCGGTTTCCGATACCTTCGCCCCCTCCGCCCGCAGCCGTGCGGCGACCTCCTCGATCACCGCGAACTTGCGCGTGTCGTCGCAGTCGAAGCGCACCTCGGGTGTGTTGATGACCTGCGGCAGGGCATCGCGCACGTCCGACAGCCGCCGGTCCATCCGCGCCAGCACACCCAGGGTACGCACCGCGGCGTACAGCGCATCGTCGAAGCCGTACCAGTGGTCGGCGAAGAAGATATGTCCCGACATTTCGCCGGCGAGCGGCGAGCCGGTCTCGGCCATCTTCGCCTTGATCAGGCTGTGCCCGGTGCGCCACATCAGCGGATTGCCGCCGGCGCGTGCGACCTCGTCGAACAGCACCTGGCTCGCCTTCACATCGGCGATGATCGTGGCACCCGGATGCGCGTGCAGCACGTCGCGCGCCAGCAACACCAGAAGCTGGTCGCCGAACAAAATGCGGCCCTTGTCGTCGATCAAGCCGATGCGATCCGCGTCGCCATCCAGCGCGATGCCGATATCGGCGCGGCGTGCCGCCACCTCGGCGATCAACTGCTGGAGGTTCGCCGGCACCGTCGGATCGGGATGATGCGCGGGGAACGTGCCGTCGATTGCGCCGTTCAGCACGACATGCTCGCCGGGCAGCCCGGCGACCAGACGCTGCAGCACCTCGCCGGCCGAGCCATTGCCGTTGTCCCACACCACCTTCAGCATCCGGTCGCCGCCATCCCAGTCGGCCAGCAGGCGCGCAACGTAATCCGCCGAGACATCGACATTGCGTTCCGGCGCGACGGTCTCCGCCACCACGTCGCCCGCCATCGCCTGCCCGCCCAGCGCGCGGATCTGCTCGCCGAAGAACGGCTTTCCGCCGAGCACCATCTTGAAGCCGTTGTAGTCGGGCGGATTGTGACTGCCGGTCACCATCACCGCGCCGTCGGTCCCGAGCTTGGTCGAGGCATAATACAGCATCGGCGTCGGACCCCTGCCGATGCGAACCGCCTCGATGCCGCTGGCACTCAGGCCCTTGGCGAGCGCTGCCTCCATCGCCGGGCTGGACAATCGTCCGTCATACCCCACCGCGACGGTGACGCCGCCGTTGCGCGCCACGAGCGAGCCGAAGCAGCGGCCGATGGCGAAGGCATCGTCCTCGAACAGGGTGCGGCCGACCGTGCCGCGGATGTCGTACTCGCGCAGCGTGGTCGGATCGAAACGATGTGAGAATGCCATCGTCAAACGGTCTCGCGCGCGACGGCGCTCACCATAAAGCCGGACGGATCGACATACCGCGTCAGGAAGGCGCGCACGGCATCCGCCATATCGGGACGCTTCAACGCATAGGCGATCTGCGCCTCCAGGAAGCCGATCTTGTCGCCGCAGTCGAACCTCTGGCCTTCGTAGCGCAGTCCATGGAACGGCTGTTTGCCGATCAGCCGCGCCATGCCGTCGGTGAGCTGCACCTCGCCGCCGGCGCCGCGTTCCATGCGCGCCAGGTGGCCGATCACCTCCGGCATCATCACGTAGCGGCCGATGATCGACAGGTTCGACGGCGCATCCTTCGGCGCCGGCTTCTCCACCAGGCCAAGCACCTCCACCAGCCGGCCGTCGTCCTTCCCGGTGCGCAGGATGCCGTAGCGGTTGGTCTGCTCGCGGGGCACCTCGGTGACCGCGACAACATTGCCGCCGGTGTCGCGATACACGTCGGCGAGCTGGCGCAGGCACGGCGTCTCGGCCAGCACCAGGTCGTCGGGCAGCAGGATGGCGAACGGGTCGTCGCCGATGAAGGCGCGCGCGCACCAGATGGCATGGCCCAGTCCGAGCGGTACCTGCTGGCGCACCGTCACGATCGATCCCGGCTCGACCTGCGTCTCGCGCAGCATCTCCAGCTCGGCGGTCTTGTTTCGCTCACGCAGCGTCGCCTCCAGCTCGAAGGCGATGTCGAAATGCTCGACCAGCGCGGTCTTGCCGCGGCCGGTGACCATGCAGAACTGCTCGATCCCCGCCGCACGGGCCTCCTCGATCGCGTACTGGATCAGCGGCTTGTCCACCACCGGCAGCATCTCCTTGGCGGTGGCCTTGGTGGCGGGCAGGAATCGGGTTCCGAGGCCCGCGACGGGCAGGACGGCCTTGCGCAATGGCTTGATCACGGTGGGCTCCCTTGTTTCCCCGAAGCGAACATTGCCGACAGGCGGAAATGTGGCGTTAACGCAGGGCGCGGCCGCGACACGTCCGGGCGAGACGTATCACGTTGCCGCGCGTCCGGTCACGCGCTGCCGCGGTTGCGGTGCAGCAGCACGTCGCGCGCCTGGTTGACGCGGGTGGCGAGCCAGTCCGACCCGCCGCTGTCGGGATGGGCGGTGCGCATCAGCCGGTGGTGGGCCTCGCGGATCTCCGCCTCGGTGGCGCCGGGGCGCAGGCCGAGCACCTGGTAGGCTTCCTCGGGCGTCATACCGCTCTGGCGGCGCGGCGGCGGCTGGGTCGAGTCGTGCGACTGCTGCCGCGGGCCGGCGCCCATGCGGTATGCCTGCCACTGCCGCCACAGCAGCGGGCCGAACATGGCGAGCGCGCCCAGGGCGATGCCGCCGCGGCCGGACAGCACCAGCAGCAGGGCAAGCGCGATGCCCCCCAGGGCAGCGATCCAGGCGACCAGGGACTTGATGGTGGAGACCGAGGCGCGCTCGAAGGCGCGGAGGCCGCCTAGGAACAGGAACAGGGTCAGGGCGCCAAAAACGAGCCAGAGCATTCGACATCACCAAGGGCGGAGCCGGGTTCAGCGTAGCTCACGAGTATGCCAAAGACGCAGAACTATGATCTCATGATCGATGATCTCGTACCGCAGTTCATACTGACCCACCAGCGTGTGCCGAATTCCCGACGCTGATACCGCCGGAGTCGCCGACCGATCTCGTGCGGCCGCCCGCTCGCCGACCTCGGCGGCGCAGCGGAGTAGCGGTGTCAAGGCTGCGGGCCCAGGCTTCGACATCCGCATGACCGATAAGACCGCCAGCATCCACCTCCGCAAGACCCCCGAGCGTCAGGCGGTGCCGCTCCTCCTCCCCGGCGACCCAGGCGTCCCGCGCCTCCTGCACGATTGTGTCCGTGGGGCACTTGAGCTGCTCTGCCAACCGATCGGACTGGCAAGGGGGTAACGAGACCGGATGCCTAGTCAGCGGCGATATCGGAGGCTTGGCATGAATCCAATCCGCATCGACCGGCGCAAGGTGCTCGGACTTGGGATCGCGTCCACGCTCCTGCCGCACGCGGGGCTGGGTCAGCCCGACCGGAGCGAAGGCTATGTCGACGGCGACGGGGTGCGCCTGTTCCTGGTCAGCGCCGGCGATGGCCCGCTCATGCTGTTCCTTCACGGCGCTCCCGACGACTGGTCACTCTACCAATTCCAGCTACGGGAGTTCGCGCGGGATCATCTGATGGGGGCGCCTAATCTCCGGGGATTCCCGCCGTCCGATCAACCGGAGGCGGTGGAGGCGTACGCAATGCCAAGGTCGCTGGGCGACATTCATGCCTTGCTGAACCATTTCGGCCGCGAGCGGTGCGTCCTGGTCGGCAATGACTGGGGCGGCTATTTCGCCTGGGTGTTCGCCTCGGCTTATCCGCGGCGGGTGGAACGCCTGGTCATCCTCAATGCGCCGCATCCGGCAATCCACCTTCGCGAGGTGCGGCACAACCCGGCGCAGATTCTGGCGTCGCAGTACGAGCGGGAGAACAATTCCGCACCGGCGCCTCATCCCGCCTGGTACAACTACTACCGGGCGGATCCGATCAAGGTGCCGCCCTCGATCCGCGATGCCGCGCAATTGCCGATACCCGACCTTGCCGCGCACTTCTTTGCGGGTGTGGCCGAACCTCCTGCGACGACGTCGCTGCGGATCGAGGTCCCCACGCTGGTCCTATGGGGTATGCAGGACCCCGCCCTGTTGCCAGGCCAACTCGACGGTCTCGGCGATTATGCGCCGAACGCCGTCATCGTGCGGATCGCGGACGCCGGTCACTACCCGATGCGCTCGCACCCGGAATTGGTGAACCGCGCGATGCGCGAGTTCATGGAACGCCGGTAGAACCGGCGATCTCGCCATGCCGCCGGCGGTGTTGGGGATCATCCCGAACGCCGCGTGCGCCGTCGAAGCGGCGCAGTTGATCCAGCTTTACATGGCCTATGCGCCCCAACCGCCCTTCAACAGCGGCACGCCGGAGACCTCGCCAGCCGCGATCCTGAATGAGACACGAAGAGCCGTGGCCGACATCACGACCCGGCGTGACGCGACAGCGCGGCGCGTTGCGGCCCGGCTCGGTGTGGATGCCGGGTGAGGCGACGTTGGAGCGACCGCATCACCACTTGTAGATTTTCTGTAACGTTCCGCCCATGAGCGCCGCCTTGTCGCTCTCGGACAACCTCTTGGTGTCGCGGAACGGCGCGACGCCCTGCTCATAGGTCAGCATTCCGATCGTTCGGGTCCAGTCGGTGCCCCACATGCAGCGATCCAGCCCGAACGCTTCGATGACCCGTAGCACCGGCGCCCAGATGTCATCGTACGGGAACGGCAGGTGCGACATCGTGCAGGCGCCGCTGACCTTCACCCTTACGTTCGCGTACTGGGCCAGCGCGAGCAGCTTCGGCAGATCGGCCCAGACGTCGGCCGGAACAGGTGGCCGCGCGGGTTGCAGCAGGCCGAGATGGTCGATCACGATAACCGTATCCGGGTGTCGCTGGATGTGCGGCAGGCCTTTGTCCAAAATGCCCCAGCAGAGCAAGTTGACCGGCAGACCATGTTTGGCGGCAGCGGCGAAAGCGCGGTTCAGGCCGGGATGGTCGGCGTCCATCGGCAGGCCGTCGCGCATGCGGATGCGGATGCCGCGCGCACCCTGCGTCGCCGCCCATTTCGCCACCACATCGTCGATCGCCGGATCGGTCGCGTCGACCGGCGTCACGACCCGGAATTTGTCCGGATACTTGTTGTAGACCTCGAGCGCGTAACTCGGATCGTACTCATAGGCGCTGAAGGACGACACCATGATCGCGCCGTCGACGCCGACACTGTTCATGGCGGCGACCATTTCCTCGCCTGTGGCGGACTCGAGTCCGTGCGAGGGACTGGCCCACGGCCGGCCGGGATGGTTGCGGTCGAAGGGATGGACCTGAACGTCGATCACTGGCATGGCGGTCCTCCTGTCGGTTCG
>JANWJK010000162.1 GCA_025452005.1 Acetobacteraceae bacterium
CATCCCCATCCTCATCCCCATCCGCATCCCCATCCTCATCCTCATCCCCACCCCCACCCCCACCCGCGCCGTTGCAGCGTCCGCTGCGGCTGCGCGACGTGGGCTGCGGTGCCGGCATTGCGGCGGAGGCACTGGCCGGGCGTGGCTTCGACGTCCTGGGTCTGGATGCCTCCAGCGAGGCGATCGAGGCGGCCCTCGCCCACGCCGAGAGGCATGGCCTGCCGCTCGCCTACCGTATCGGCGTCGCCGAGGACCTGCTGGCCGAGGGCACGCGCTTTCCGGTCATCACGGCGCTCGAGGTCATCGAGCACGTGCCCGATCCGGCCGCCTTCCTGGCAACCCTTGCCGCCCTGCTCGCGCCTGGGGGCAGGCTGTTCCTCTCCACCCTCAACCGCACGCCGCAGTCATTCGTCGCGGCCAAGGTCGCGGCCGAATACCTGCTGCGCTGGCTGCCGGTGGGCACCCATGACTGGCGCAGGTTCATCACCCCCGCCGAACTCGGCGCCATGCTGCGTCGGGTTGGTCTGCTTGCGACCGATATCACCGGTCTGGTCGCCGATCCGCTGACCGGGCGGTGGACCACCGGCCGCGACCTCTCGGTGAACTACCTCATCGCCGCCGCGGGCTGACTACCCGTCGGCGCGAGGAACCCAGGGGATCCGCGAGACCTCGATGCCTTCGTCGGCCAGCGCCTCTGCCTGCTCCGGGCTGGTCTCGCCGTAGATGCTGCGCTTGTCGCTCTCGCCGCGGTGGATCTTGCGCGCCTCCTCGGCGAACTGCGGCCCGACGTAGTCGCAGTGTTTCTCCACCTCGGCGCGCATGTGCTGCAGCATGGCGCGCATGTGCGCCGGCATCGGACCGCCGGCGACGGCGGCGGGCGGCGCGGATGGCTGCGGCGCCGGGACAGGCACCGGCAACGCCTCTCGCTTGGCGACCGCCGGGCGCATGAGCGCGCGCTCCACCTTGGCGTCGCCGCAATGCGGACACTCCAGCAGCCCGCGCTTCGCCAGCCGCTCGAACGCGGCACTGTCCTTGAACCAGCCGTCGAACGCGTGGTCCTGACTGCAATGCAAATCGTAATGGATCATCGCTTGTCCTAGATGGCGAATTGCCGCCCTTGTGGCAAGGGCCGCTAACCGGCGCGCAGCAGCGGATCGAGCCCGCCCGCCCGATCGAGCGCCACCAGCTCGTCGCAGCCGCCGATATGCCGACCGTCGATGAAGATCTGTGGCACGGTGGTGCGCCCGCCGGAGCGGCGGATCGCCTCATTGCGTTCAGCCGTGCCGTGCGGAGCGTTGATCTCGCGGAACGCGACGCCCTTGCCGTTCAGCAGGCTGACGGCCCGGGCGCAGAATGGGCACCAGGGCTGGGTATAAATGTCGATCTCGGGCATTCGCGGCTCCTGACTGATGGCAGATTCGGGCGTCAGCGCGTCTCGCGCAAGGCCTTGAGTTCCGCCAGCGACATGCCGCTGTTCGCCAGCTCGAAGGTGCGGCCGTTGACCCTGATCCGCACCACCGAGCTGTCGGTCACGTCGAGGTCCCCCAGGTCGAGGAAGAAGGCGTGGTTGCCGTTGCCGAGGTTCGCCGCCAGCAGATCGTCGCGGAATTCGCCAGCCTGGAAGGTCGCGGCAAGCGTGTCGTCGATCAGCAGGTCGAGCAGCAGCGGCATCAAATTGCCGACGTGGCGCGCCCAGCCATACAGCCTGCCCTCCAGCACGCCTTCCACGATGCCTTCGAAGGTCCGGTTCGCCGTGAGCACGTATTGGGCGCGGTTGGGCTGGACGTGCCGCAGCAGGCCGGTGCGCCCCGCTTCATCCAGCGCGATGCCGCAGAAGTCCAGCACGTTGTCGACGAACGAGCGCGGGAACACCAGCGCCTTCTCATAGCTCACGAACAGGAAGGGCCGGCGCGAGGCGCGCACAAACTGCGCCAGCGCGTGCATCGCCGATGTCGCGTCGATGATCGCCTGCATGCCGTCCACCTGCTCGGACAGCGCATTGCGTGCCGCGACCGCGACCGGATCGCGGAAGATCACGACCAGATGCGGGTTGCGGAACCGCGACAGTTCGTCGTGCTGGAGGAACTGGTGCAGGTCGGGCATCTTGAAACCCCACACCGGCGCCTTGGCGTTGTGTCGTGCGATCAGCGCGTCGAGACGAGCGAAGTCGCGGGCACGCAGCATCTGAGCGATCTCGGCATCCTCGTTGATCGGCTCGTAGACATGGTCGCCCAGCCAGATGCCGGCGGATTGCAGCATGCCCGCGAGCATACTGGTGCCGGATCGCGCGAGACCCGTGATGAGCAGCGTCTGCTCCGCCGCGTTGCGTTCGCGTCCACGCGCGGCGCGCGAAATGACACCCTGATTGAGGACCGTGTTCGGGTCGAATCCGTCTTGCTCCGCCACGTGTTGGTTGCCGGCCGCGCCGGCTACAACGGGATCGCCAGCAGCGTGTCGATGCGGGAGCTGTCGCAGACCACGATGCGTTCGGCGAAGCGCAGACTGCCGCCGTCCTCGCGGACGCGGTCGAGATAGACCCCGGCGGCGAACAGGTCCATTCGGCCATCGCGCATGGTGCGTACCACGAGGAACGGCGTCTCGGCGGTGATGTCCCCGCCGCCGCGCAACGCCGGCATGCCGACGATGTGGCGATAGCTCTGCCGCTCGTAGATGTTGGCCTCGCGCAGCGCTGCAACGCGGTCGGTCAGCATCGCCCGCGAGTCGGCGTACACCAGCCCCGCTGCGTAGCCGCGGCGATGGTTGTCGGCGGTGGTGATCTTATACAGGCACTGCTCCAGGAACAGGCCGGGCCACTCCTCCAGACGGTCGGCGTCGATGCAGTTCGCGTAGTCCGTGTTCAGCGACGCCAGGCGGAACAACGTCTCGGCGTTCATCGCCGTCACAGGGCCATGTGCGCGCGGTACGCCTTCCAGAAGCCGCGCACCGAGGCCTCGGTCGCGCGCGTCTCCTGTGTCTCGGCGCCGGCGCCACCCATCTCGATTACCGACAACTCCTCCGACGCCGCGGCGATGCCGCGCTGCACGAAGCCGCCGACCGCGCCATCCTCCATCGACACGTAGCCCGCCGGCCCGACCAGGTTGTTCTGCTTCAGCCGGTGCGCGCGCAGTTCCGGCGTGTCGTCCGCGAAGCCGAGATAGGTCCAGTTCAGGTCGGTCGCATCGACGCCGCGCGGCACGATCTGCCGCACCGCCAGCGCATTATGCACCTGCTGGAGGACGAAGGTCGGGAAGATCGAGAGGATCTGCAACTGGATGTCGTCGTGGAACTCGTCGTGCATGCCGAGCAGGCTCGGATCGGCTAGGCGGAAGCTTGCCTTGTCGGAACGCAGACCCTCGTAGCTGCTGTCCTTGCCCTGCGGCGGCGCCAGCGTCGCCGAGGCGTGGTGCTCGCCGGTCTCGCTCACCAGCACGCCACCGCCCGAACTCAGGCGCGTGATGCGGAAGGTGGCGAAGAACAGGTGCAGCAGGCTGGCGTGATAGGTGTCGCGCACGTTCTCGAAATACAGTTTCCAATTGTTCGGCAGCGCCTGGGTGAAGCGTCCGATGATCTCCAGCCGGCGGTTGCCCAGTACGCGGCGCACGCGGCCGACGATCTCGGGACCGAGCCAGGCGGTGAATTCGGGCGCGTCATCCGAAAGCGTGCCGAACACCATGCCGCAGAACGTCGTGACGCGCAGCTTGCGTGGGCCGTGGCAGGACATATCGAAATCGGCCGGCATGCCGCCCTTGCCGTTCACGCCGCGGGCGAACGCGATCGAGCGCAGGTTGCCGCGCAGATCGTAGCGCCAGGAATGGTAGACGCATTGAAAATCCTTGGCCGTGCCGCTGTCGTCCAGGCAGATCAGCGCGCCGCGATGCGCGCAGCGATTCTCGAAGGCACAAAGCTCGGCATCCTCGGCGCGCGCCACCACGACGGGCATGTTGCCGACAAAGGTCGTGCGGTAGTCGCCGACAGTGGGCAGCTCGGTCTCCAGGCACAGGAAGTTCCACACCGGGCCTTCGAAGATGCGCTTCTGCTCGAGCGCGAGGACATCCGGATCGGTGTAGAGCCAATACGGGATTCGGGTGAGGCCTGCTGGCCAATGACGCCCAACCACGGCATCCATCGCTGCGTCCTCCTCAGTTCAATCGCGGATCCGGCACGCGCGCCGCCGCCAGAACATCGACCGAAGCCGCGCCCGCGGCAAGCAGCACCGCGGCACAGGCATTCGCCGTCGCGCCGGAGGTCACCACATCGTCGATCAGCAGCACGCGGCGGCCGACCAGACGCGCCGCCCGCGATGCCCTTACAGCGAACGCACCCGCAACCTCCGCCGCGCGCTCGGCAGCCGACTTCTCGCCAAGCGACGCTGTCGGGCGGCGACGCACCAGCGCATCCGGCAGGCAGGTCCGTCCGGCGATTCGCCCGACCGCCTGTGCCAACAGCGCCGCCTGGTTGTAGCGCCGTTGGAACAGCCGGCGACGATGCAGCGGCACCCGCACCAGCAGGTCCGCCTCGCGCAGCAGCACCGCGCCGGCACGTGCCATGTGCGGTGCCAATACCGCCGAAAGCTCGGTGCGGTCGGCGTGCTTGAACGGCAGGATCAACCGCCGCCCTTGCGCGTCGTAGCGCAGAGCGGCGCGGGCGCGCCCGAACAAGGGCGGGGCGGCACGGCAGCCGGGACACAGGTGCTCCGCCCCACCCAGCGCCGCATTGGCGAAGGGAACGCCGCAGCGCACGCAGAACGGCTCGGTGATGAAGCCGGTCTCGCGGAAGCAGTCGGGGCAGAGCAGACCCGGCGCATCCACCGGTGCACCGCACGCCGCACAGTGCGGCGGCAGCAGCAGATCGAGCAGCGCGCGGCCGGCCCGCGCGGCAAGGTCAGTGGCTGGCAGATGCCTCGCCAACACCGAACGCCACCGTGTCGTCGCGCTTGATCTGGTTCGCCAGCTCGATCTCCCAGGTGAGGTAGGCGTTCATCGCCTCCTCCACGCCGGAATTCCGATCATAGGCCCGCAGATAGCTGTCAATGCAGGCTTCATCCGGCGGCATGGTGCGGTCCTTCAACAGCGGCCGCCCGAATGCGTGCCAGGCGTCGGTGCCGCCCTCCAGCACCCGCACCTGTGCCGTGCACAGGGCCTTCACCTCATCGACCGCGAGCCGGGCGGCGATCCCGTCGGGCGACGTGACCACGACGTGCTTTGCCCCGGCCAACTGCGGCTGCAATGCGCCGAGGCGCGTGCGCACGCCCCATAGCGCGCCCGGAATGTGGCCGTCACGGAACTCGATGCTGCGCGCAAGGTCGATCACCACCGTGCCCTCGCCGCTGTCGAGCAGCGACACGAGGCCGGTCACGTCGATTATGGGCACCTTGGCGCCCAGTTCCGGCACCGGCAGGTGCTCGCGCCCGGTGGTACGGATCGCGTCCAACCCGCCCTCCACGACGAACACGTCGCGGTGGCCCATCTGGCGCAGCCACGCCCCGGCCATGCGGGCGCGCGCGCCGGTGTCATCCACCAGCACGATGCGCGCGTTGCGCACGCCTACCCACTGGTCGGTCGCCTGCACCAGTTGTCCGCCCGGCGCGTTGGTGCTGCCGGGGCGGTGGCCCGCGCGATATTCGGCGGGGTCGCGCACGTCGAGCACATAGAGCGTGCGGTCCGGATCATCCTCGAAGCGGGCGAGATCGATCGCGCCGATCACGCCGACGCCCGAGCTTTCCGCGAACGCCTGGGCGCGCTGCAACGCCGTTGCCGCGGTCTTCGGCGTGCCAGGCGCGAACCGGTCGGTGCGGCCGCGATCGCAGCGGAAGCCGGCGAGCTCCCAGCCCATCGTGCCGTTGCGCAGCGCCACCACCTTGTTGGGGATGCCGGCGCGGCGAAGGCTTTCGGCGCCCATGATGCTGCGTGTCCGCCCGGCGCAGTTCACCACCACCAGCGTCTTCGGATCTGGCACCATGTCGCCGATGCGGTAAGCCAGTTCGCCGCCGGGCACGCTGATGCCGGTGGGGATCGACATGCGCACGAACTCCTCATGCGTACGGCTGTCGAGCACCACGATGTCTCGGCCGGAGTCGATCCACGACTTCAGTTCGGGCGGATCGACGCTTTCGGTGCCGTAGTGGTGCTCCACCCATTCGCCGAACGCCTTGGAGGGCACGTTGACGCCGGAGAACAGCTCGTATCCGGCGGCTTCCCACGCCTTGGTGCCGCCATACAGCACGGCGACATCGCCGCAGCCGATGCCTTCGAGCCATGCGGCAAGTTGCTCGGCGACACCGCGGCCATCGTCGACACAGCAGATGCGCACGGTGAGGCGCGGCAGCAGGGCGCGGGCGCGGAGCTCGCGCTTCGACATCGGGCAGGGCACCGCCCAGAACAGGTGCGAGGCGCCGAACTCGCCATCCTCGCGCGCATCGAGCAGCGCGAGTTCACGACCATCGAGCAGCCAGGCATGCAGCGTTTTCGCGTCGATGCGTTTCATGACGGCCCTCCGCGGGCAGCCTAGGCGCGGCGGCGAACGCTTGGCAACGACAAGCGGCTGGCGCACAGGGAGATGATGGATCCCGAGGTGTTCGACCGAGGCGCGGTACGACGCCACCGCGATCGCGCCGCGCGCACCGTGGCCAATGTCGCCGGCGTGCTGCGCGACGCGGCCGAGCGGCTGCTCGATCGGCTGGACGACACGACGCGGGGCTTCACCCGGGCACTCGATGTCGGCGGCCGCGGCGTGGTGGCGCCGCTGTTGCGGGCGCGCGGCATCGAGGTGGTGAGCTGCGACCTCTCGCCGGCGATGGCGGCGCTGAACGGCGGGCTGGCGGTCGCGGCGGACGAGGAGTTCCTGCCGTTCGCGGGAAAAACATTCGATCTCGTGGTGGCGAGCCTGTCGCTGCACTGGGTCAACGACCTGCCGGGTGCGCTGATCCAGTTGCGTCTCGCACTGCGTCCGGGCGGGTTGCTGCTGGCGAGCCTGCCGGCGCTCGGCACGCTCGCGGAACTGCGCCAGGCGCTGACCGAGGCCGAGGCCGTGCTGACCGGTGGCGCGGCGCCGCGCGTATCGCCGTTCGTCGAGCTGCGCGACTGCGCCGCGCTGCTGCAACGCGCGGGCTTCGCGTTGCCGGTCGCGGACCTGGACGAGCTTCGGCTGCTCTACGCCGATCCCTTCGCACTGCTGCGCGACCTGCGCGCCGCGGGGGAGGCGAATGCGCTGCGCGAGCGCGACCGTCGCGTGCCGCCGCGCGCGTTGTTCCCGGCAGCGCTGGCCGCGTTGCCCGAGACCGACGGGCGCGTGGCGGCAACGCTGCGGCTGGCGGTCATGACGGGGTGGGCACCCTGAGCCTGAGCCTACGCCTGCTACTGCTCGATCTTCGCGAGCGCGGCTGCCGCATTGATGACGCCGAAGCCGAGCCGCGCGTTCCAGCCTGCATCTCCCAATGGCTGGGCGGTTTCCCGCAATCTGTCACGCAACTGCGCTGGCGTCTGGGCGCGTCCCGCCGGCACGCTGCGCAGCGCCGCCACGATGCCGGCGGCGAAACCGCACGCCGCCGATGTGCCTGTGTTCACCTCCGATGCATCGTCGGCTTCACGGAAATGGCTCGGTGCACAAAGGTCCGGCTTGTGGAGCGCGTCGTCGTACGAGGCGGTGTTCTGTAGTGCCGGCGCGAGGCGGCCGGGACCCTGTGCCGAAAGCGCCAATGGCAGCCCGTCCGCGCGAACGGCGCCGACCGTCAGCACGCTGGGATGCGCATTCATCCCCAGGATGCTGCAGCCCGGGCCGCGGTCCTCCTGGCCGCAGCGGGGATCAGGACAGGGCTCCCCGCAATTGCCGGCTGCAAAGACTATGTCGATCCCCTGCGCCTCGAGCCGGCGCATGTCGTTGACCAGAAAGTTCTGCGGGTTGTCGGCGTACTTCAGTCGTTGATCCGCGAGGTCTCGATCCGACTCGGGGTCCATGACCCCCCAGGCATTCACCAGCACCACCGGTCCGGCGAAGTCCACCGTCACGTGCTTCCGCTCCGAGAAGTCCCAACTGGTGATCTTTCCTGTCTTCAGCGCGTCCTTGATGAACTGGAACAATTGTGAGGCACTCGACGGCCCGGGCGGGGCGTCGGGCTCGTCGTCCGACGGCAGGAGGGGAGCGTCCCAGATGATCGCGTCGGGTGCGATCGCGAGGACGTTCCGTGCGATCATGTAGCCGTGGTCGGATCCGCACCGGCCCGGGTTGATATAACGCGGCTCGGGATCGTCGGCCGATCCTGTCCGGTCATGGCGGGTCCAACCGAGGACGCGCTGCCTGGCTGCCTGCTGCAATCCGCGCCGCGCCGCCATCCGATCGGTGGTGGCCTGCACGACGCTGCGAGACAGTCCGCGATCGGCGATGACGACGTTGACGCCCTTGCCGGTCACCGGCTGGTTATACTTGTCGCGCAGTCCGGCAGCGCCGGCGAGGCGTTCGGCGCGATCGCGGTCGCTGAAGATGCCCCCGCCCGATCCGATCGGCGACCACGCCTCCAGCGCGTGTATCGGCGGGTCGGGGCCAAACCCGTAGATCGGCTTTCGATCGGGCGCGGCCAGCCGCTTCTCCAGGGCTTCATGAAAGCGCTGCGCCTCGTCGTGCCCGGTGAACCGGAGCTGGGTCAGGACATGCGTCGCCAGTTTCTTGTTCGTCCACGCGAACGACGGAACGTGCTGCAGTTCGCCAAACGTCAATTCCGGCACCAAACGTTTCAACTGCTCGCGCAGCGGATCGAGATGGAATAGTCCGGCGCCCGGATCGATAGCTCCCGCGACATCATTGTGTTGGATTCCCAGGCAGTAGCGCACTGGCATGAGAACCTCTCTGTTCCTTGAGATATCTCGCGAGACCCCTTACGATAGCGTGCTACTTGCACCTTGGGAACCTAATTGTGGCGTGCGAGGCGGAACCGAAGACAGGAACAGAGGGGCCTGCCATCCGCGGTCTCGCCGACGGCGACCGGCGTCAGACCGCCGCGGTGGCATTCGCCGACATCGTCGGCTATTCGATTCTCATGAGCACCGAAGGCGATGCCACGCATCTTCGGTGGATGGAACTGCTCCACGGCACCCTGCGACCGCTGGGGTGGAAGCATGGCAGCACAGTTGTCAAATCCACCGGCGATGGCGTGGTGGCGGACTTCCCTTCGGTGGCTGACGCATTCGCGTGGGCTGAGGCCGTGCAGCGCGCCACACGGGCGACCGCCGGCGCGACCGTGCCGCCGGTGGCATTTCGGATCGCCATCGATCATGGCGATATGCACGTCACCGATGGAGATGTTTACGGCACCACGGTCAACATTGCGGCCCGGTTGCAGGACCGGGCGCCGCCGGGCGGCATCGCGTTGACGCAGAATGCCCTCCAGCACTTGCCGAATCCTCCGCCGCTGCGTGACCTCGGCGCTCTGGCATTGCGGCATTTGGACAGCCCGGTCCGCGCCTTTGCCGTCGATCCCACGGAACCCGTGCGCGTGCCGCGCCGTCCGCTGCTGTCCGGCGCGCCTTCCATCGCGGTGCTGCCGCTCGAGAACCTGGGCGGCGATCCGGCCGATCTGTATTTTGCCAGCGGCGTGATCGAGGACGTGGTGATCTCGCTCGGCGCGTTGCCGGAACTTTCGGTGCTTGCGCGCAGCGCCACGCTGGGATGGCACGCCAATATCTCGGATCCGCGGCTCATCGGCCGCGTGCTCGGCGTTCGCTACGCGCTGTCGGGCAGTGTCCGTCGCGGCGGGGGCGGGGTGCGGATTGCAGCCGAGCTGCGCGAGACCGAGGAAGGCGACGTCATCTGGAGCGACCGCATCGATGCCGCGGACAACGAACTGTTCGACGTGCAGGATGAGATCGTCGCGCGCGTCGTGGCCGGCATTGTTCCCAGCGTGCGAGCCGCCGAACTGCGGCGCGCACTCAGGCAGCGTCCGGACAGTCTGACCGCGTACGACTACACGCTGCGCGGGATGTTCAATCTCGACGGGTTGCGGCGCGAGACCTTTGCCGAGGCGGGATCGTTGCTGCGGCGTGCCATGCATGAGGATCCCGGCTACTCGATGCCCGTCGCCTGGGCCGCGCAGTGGCACAGCCTCGCGGTCGGCCAGGCCTGGAGCAATTCGCCCGCTGAGGATGCCGAGTTGGCGGGGCAGATGGCCTCGCGTGCAATCCAGCTCGATCCGAGGAACGCCCTGGGCTTCGCCATCGCCGGACATCATCGTGCCTATCACCTGCGCGATCCGGCCAGCGCGCTGCCGCTGTTCGACAGTGCGCTTGCGGCGTCGCCAAGCCATGCCTTGTCCTTGACGCTGCGCAGCGGCTCGTTGTCGTATCTCGGACGCGGCGCAGAGGCGCTCGACAGTGCACGGCGCGGCTTCGACCTGTCGCCGCACGGTCCGCAGCGCTACTACTTCCAATGCTTCGTCGGTATCGCGCACTATGTCTGCGGCGACGAGGCGGAAGCGGCGCGCTGGCTAAGGTTGTCGCTGCGCGACAGTCCGGGCTTCACCTCGGCCCACCGGATCCTGATGGCATCGCTGGCCGGACTGGGCCAGCTCGACGAGGCGCGCGCCGTCGCCGCCGACATGATGCGGTGCGAGCCCGAGTTCCGGCTCTCCACCTATGCGCGCGACCGGGCTCCATTCGTCGATCCGCAGCTTCGCGAGCAACTGTTCACCCGCATGCGGGCCGCGGGCGTGCCGGAGTGATCAGCCAAATCAGTGAGGTAGGGAGGAGCCGATGGCATATCTGCCACTGAATGCGGCCAACGCGGCCAATGCCGCGAACGCAGCAAACGCGGCGAACGCGGCGGGCTCGTCCAGCGCCCTGTTCCTGTTGAGCGGCGGCCTGCCGCGGCCCATCGGGGCCTCGCCCTGGCCAGTGCTGCGCAACGGCGCAGCGGTCAAGCCGCTCCAGTGGCGGGCGCAGATCGGCATACGACCGGAGACCGTGCCCGACGGAATCTATGATGCCGCTGCCGACAATCATGACGCACTCCCGGGCATCAAGGTGTTCAAGGGCTGGACGATCGAGAACCGCGCCGTCGCAGCGGTGGCGCAATTGGCCGCGCACCCCGGTGCAGCGGACTGGCCGGCCAAATGCGAGCCGGCGAACTGGCACGATCAACCGGCGGAGAGGGTGCAGCGCGAACTCGACATGCTCGTGTCGCTCATGGAATACCGTGATGGGGTAATGTCGGAGGCGATCGCCCAGGCAACGAACATCATCTCGTACTTCCAAGGGCTGGTCGGATTTACCGATGCCTCGCATCCGGAGACCACCAATCTCTGCATCATCGCGCTGAACCTCGGGCAGTTCGCGGTGATGCTGTACAAGCAGATGTTCGATCGGCCGCGGCCTTCGCAATTGCGCCCGGCGCTGATGCCGGAGATGGAGGTTCCCGGCCATGCATCCTATCCGAGCGGCCACTCGACCGAGGCCCATCTGATCGCGCATGTCCTCGAGCTGGTTCTCGACCCATATCATCCGGCCCGCAAACTGCTGCATCCTCTTGCCGACCGGATTGCGATCAACCGGGAGGTCATGGGCCTGCACTATCGCAGCGACAGCGAGGCGGGAAAATATCTCGCTGAGAAGATCAAGGGAGTGATCGAGGACGTCGCCAATCATGCGCAGCCGTCCATTGTGCGCGTCACACTGGGCGATGCCGTGGGAGAATGGGGCGCAGAGCCTGCGCCTGTCGCGGACTAGATTAAGCGGCGTCGTGGAAGATCACGCCGACGGTGTGCCGCTTGCCCGAGTAGAGCTTGCTGACGCCGTGGTTCAGCTTCACCTGGTAGTCGCCGCGCAGCCCCTTCATCGGGCGGCTGTTGACCGCGAAGACGGCCGCGTCGCCCTTCTCGAGCGGCAGAACCATGGCGCGGGTCTGCATGCGGGGGCGCTGCTCGGTCATCACGAACTCGCCGCCCACGAAGTCCTGGCCCGGCTGATCCAGCAGGATCGCGATCTGCATCGGAAAGACATGCTCGCCGTATAGGTCGCGATGGAGGCAGTTATAGTCCTCCGGCGCGTACTCGAGGAGCAGCGGTGTCGGACGGGTCTGACCGGCCTGATGGCAGCGGTCGAGGAACGCGGCGTGGTCATGCGGGAAACGCACGTCCTTGCCCATGCGCTCGTGCCATTGGTTGGCGATCGGTACGAGGTGAGGATAGGCTGCCGTGCGAAGCGCCTCGACCAGCGGCGGCAGCGGGTAGCTGAAGTACTTGTACTCGCCCCGGCCGAAGCCATGCCGGGCCATGATGATATGGCTGCGAAAGCCTTGCTCCTGGGGATAGAGCATCGCGATGGAGTCCGCCTCGGCGTCGCTCAGTAGCCGCGGCACCACGGCCCAACCCTGAGCGTCGAGATCGGCGTGGACCTTCGTCCAGTCCACGCCATCCACCCGAGCCTCGATCGCGGATGTGCCGGCATCGTCGGTCTTTGCCTTGCGAGCATTGGTAGCCATCACGCCACTCCCTCCATGTTGATCAGGCGGCGCTTGCGCTGCACGCCCCAACGATAGCCGGAGATCGAACCATCGGACTTCACGACGCGGTGGCAGGGCACGGCGATCGCAATGCGGTTCGCTGCGCAGGCCGCACCCACGTCCTGGGCCGTCGCCGTTACCGGCAGGTCCCGTGCGATCGCGCCGTAGGTACGCGTCGCTCCCGAGGGGATCGCCTGCAACGCCTTCCAAACGGCAACTTCCACGGGCGAGCCACGCAGATCGAGTGGCAAGTCGGTGCTGAGGTGCGGCGCATCGACCAGGGCGATGGCCTTGGCGATGGTCTGCGTCAGGCTGGTTTGGTCGAGAACGAACTCGGCCTCGGGGAAGGCGTCCTTCAGATCGCGCAGCAGCCTTGCACGATCGTTGCCGATGAAGAGGGCAACGACACCGCGCATGCTCTCGGCGACCACGATGGTTCCGAGCGCGGTGTTGGCGTAACCGAAGCGCAAGGTTTCCGGCTCGCGGGCGTCTAGGGTTCGGGTAGTCATTATGGGGCCTCCTGTGTTCCGCCCCGAAGATCGGCTTTCAAGCCCGTTCTTACACTCCGGCTTGTGCTTTCAAATCCGATTTTCCAGTGGCTCGAGAACGATGAATGGGACAAGAGGAAGCCGCCGCTCCGACGAACGGCGGCTTCTTCTCCTTGGCTCAGACGGCGCGGAGCAGTCCAAGCTGGGTCAGGGCGGTGACCCCGTCATCCAGACCGATCTCTTCGACGATCTTGCCGTTCTTGAGTTTGAGGACAGTGACGCCGGTAAAGTGCATCCTCCGGCCTGTCTCGGCGGCCAGACCACCGGCGAGGAAGTCATTGAATGCCGGACCGGTATGAGTGCCGCCACCCTCCCATCGGCCGACGACGTAGTCCCCCTCGGCGATGAGGTCGGCCGTGCCCCAGAAGTTGAGGTCGGGGAACGCGGCGCGGAAATCCGTCATGAAGGCCTTGATGTCTTCGCGACCATTCCGCGGCTCATGCAGCGAGTATTTCAGCAGCATGTCGGGTGCGGCGATCTCATCGACCACGTCCAGGTTGCAGGTCTTGCCCCAGAAGTCGGTGAACCAACGGCCGACGATTGCCTTGTTGTCATCTTGCAAGCTCATGCGAGTGCCTCTCGATTGTTCCTGTGAGGCCACCGGTTGGATCCGACGACCTGGCATATGCATAGCTCGCTCAGGGCACGTGCAAACTCCGGTTCTTGCTGCCGTATCAACGTCGGGGATGGTCGGGTCTCGGCGCGCCGCAGGGCTATGCGTTTGCCATCGGAGCCTGGCGGCGCCTGTGCTGGTTGATGCACCGCAAGGTACTCAACACGGAGGACACGCGAGGACCACGGAGAGTCACGGAGAAAGGAAGAATGGCGCTTCGCGCGCGACCCTGGCCGCCATTCTTCTCGGAGGTGATCCGGACAAGCTGGTTCGCGTTCAGCCGCCGGCCTTCTCCATCGCCGCCTGCGCGCGTCGCTTCAGTTCGGCCGGCGGCACGTCCTCGATATGCGTGGCGATCCACCACACATTGCCGCACGCATCCTTCACCCCGCCGCTGCGGTCGCCATAGAACTGATCGACCGGCGCCTGCACCGACGTGGCGCCCGCGGCCAGCGCGCGCTGATACGTCGCGTCGGCATCGTCCACATACACGTAGAGCATCGCCTGCGTCGGCTTGTGCTCGGCGTGCGCGTCGCCCAGCATCACCAGCGAGTCGCCGATCCGCACTTCGGCATGGCCGATGCGGCCGCCGGGCGCCGCAATCCGCTCCACCTGCTCGGCATCGAACACCTCCTCGAGGAAGTCGATCAGCCTGGCCGCTCCATCCACGACCAGATACGGCGTGATGGCGTGATAGCCCTCGGGCTTGGCCTTGACCGCCATGGTTGCGCTCCTTTTTTGGTGACCAAAGCAAAGCTGGTGCCGTACGGGGCGCGATGCAAAGGACACGCTGGTGAACGGTCGCGTGAGCCGCCCTTGTTCGGTCACGGTCCGGGCGCTACCCAATGCCGGTCTGGCAGAAGGAGCGCAATCCATGGCGCAGACGATCCGGCCCGTGATGCTGGTGATCCTTGACGGCTTCGGTTGGCGCGAGGAATCCGCTGACAACGCGGTGCGCCAGGCCCGCAAGCCGAACTTCGACCGGCTCTGGCAGACCTGCCCGCACGCCTTCCTGCACACCTCCGGCGGCGATGTCGGGCTGCCCGAGGGGCAGATGGGCAATTCCGAGGTCGGCCACCTCAACATCGGCGCCGGCCGCGTGGTGATGCAGGAACTGCCGCGCATCAGCCAGGCCGCCAAGGACGGCAGCCTCGCCCGGGCACCCGCGCTCACCGACCTGATCGCCAAATTGCAGGCGTCGGGCGGCACCTGCCATCTGCTCGGCCTGATGTCGCCGGGCGGCGTGCACTCGCATCAGGAGCATGCGGTCGCGCTGGCGAAGATCCTGCATCAGGCGGGCGTGAAGACGCTGGTCCACGCGTTCACCGACGGTCGAGACACCCCACCGCGCTCCGCCGCCGACGACATGAAGTGGCTGCGCGATGCGCTGCCGCCGGACGTGCCGGTCGCCACGGTCATCGGCCGTTACTATGCGATGGATCGCGACA
>JANWJK010000163.1 GCA_025452005.1 Acetobacteraceae bacterium
CCTTCCAGGGTCCCAACATGGCCAACTTCATGGCCGACCGGCTCAAGGTGAAGTCGGTGTTCGTCGTCGACGACACCGGCGCCTACGGCGTGGGACTGGCCGATGCGTTCCAGGCGCAGTGCGGCAAGCGCGGCATCCAGGTGATGGGCCGCGACCGCGTCGATCCGCTGATCAGCGACTACCGGCCGCTGCTCACCAAGGTCAAGCAGCTCAACCCGCAGGCGCTGTATTGCGGCTCTAGCGCGCTGGCCGGGGTGAAGCTGGTCAAGCAGAGCTACGAACTCATGCCCGACATGATCAAGGCGGGCGGCGACGGGCTGCACCAGGCCTCGATCCTGGCCGGCGCCGGCTTTCCCGCGGCGCAAGGCTGGTACAGCACCATCGCCGCGCCGCACATGCTGGACGATACCAGGCTGTCCGAGTGGGTGGTGAAGTTCCAGAAGCGCTGGAACACGCCGCCATCGGATTACTCGATTACCTCATACGATGCCGCCCTGGTCATTCTCGCCGCGATCGAGACCGTGGCGAAGTCCGGCGCGCCGGTGACACGCGGCGCGGTCCGCGACGCCATCCAGGCCGGCAAGGTGGACACGTTGCAAGGCCCCATCGCTTACGATGCCAACGGCGACCTCGCCTCGCGCGTGGTCAGCGTGTTCCAGGTGCAGCAGGACACGGCGCATCCGGTCAACGACGTGGTGCACCAGTTCAAGTACATCGGCGTCGCGCTGGCGGACAATAGCTAGGACCTTGCCCAGGCGGGGGTTCAAGGACATCACGGTATTCGGGACCATCGCCGGCGGCGGGGTGGTGGTCCCGCGTGGAGGCACCTGCACATGACCCCACACCGTATCGGCATCGACCTCGGCGGCACCAAGATCGAGATCGCGGTCCTGGCGCCCGACGGCAGCGAGTGCCATCGCCACCGGATCGACACGCCGCACGGCTACCAGGCCTCGCTCGAGGGGATCGCCGGCCTCGTGCGCGATGCCGAAGCGCAGCTTGGCGTTACCGCCACGGTGGGCGTCGGCATTCCCGGCGTGATCAGTCCGGCCACCGGCCTGGTGAAGAACGCCAACTCCATCGCATTGAACGGCCACACGTTCGACCGCGACATCAGCGCCCTGCTCGGCCGCGAGGTGCGGGTGGAGAACGATGCCAACTGCTTCGCCCTGTCGGAAGCGAGCGATGGCGCGGGCGCCGGTCACGCCACGGTTTTCGGCGTGATTCTCGGCACCGGCTGCGGCGGCGGTGTGGTGGTGGACGGAAAGGTGCTGCGCGGACGCAACCACGTCACCGGTGAGTGGGGCCACAATCCGCTGCCGTGGCCTCAACCCGACGAGCTGCCGGGCCAGCTATGCTGGTGCGGCCATTGGAACTGCCTGGAGACCTGGATCGCCGGCCCGTCGCTGGCGCGCGACTGCGACGGCGCGGGCGCCCATGATGCCTCCGGCATCCCCGCCCGAGCCGCGGCGGGCGATACTCGCGCGCAGGCCGCGCTCGACCGCCATGCCGACCGGCTGGCGCGCGGGCTGGCACACGTGGTCAACCTGCTCGACCCCGACGTGATCGTGCTGGGCGGCGGATTGTCCAACATGAACCACCTCTACGCGGCGCTGCCGCCGCTGGTTTCCCGCTACGTCTTCAGCGACTTCGTGCAGACGCCGATCGTGCGGAACAGACACGGCGATTCGTCGGGTGTGCGTGGCGCCGCCTGGCTGTGGCCTGCCGGGTAGGCGCGTGCCGGCCTTCTGCCGCGACTGCCTGGCAGTGGTCAGTGGTCAGTCGTCGGTGGTCAGTTGCCCGGTGTGCGCCGCCAACCGCATCGTCACACACCCCGAACTGTTCACGCTGACCATCGCCCATATCGACTGCGACGCCTTCTATGCGAGCGTCGAGAAGCGCGACCGCCCGGAGCTTGCCGCGCAGCCGGTCATTGTCGGCGGCGGCGTACGCGGCGTGGTCACTGCCGCATGCTACGTCGCGCGCATGTACGGCGTGCGCAGCGCCATGCCGATGTTCAAGGCGCTGAAGGCCTGTCCCGATGCCGTGGTGATCCGCCCCGACTTCGCGAAATACGTTGCGGTGGGACGGCAGATCCGCGCGATGATGGCGCGGCTCACGCCGCTCCTGCAGCCGCTGTCTATCGACGAGGCGGTGCTCGACCTCGCCGGCACCGAGGCGCTGCATGGCGCACCGCCCGCTATCGTGCTGGCCCGCTTCGCGCGCGAGGTGGAAGCGAGCGTCGGCGTCACCGTGTCGATCGGCCTTGCCGCCAACCGCCTGCTGGCCAAGATCGCCGCCGGCCGCGACAAGCCGCGCGGCTTCGCGGTGATCGGCGCCCGGGAAGCCGCGTCGCTGCTGGCGCTGGAGCCGGTCCGCCTGCTGCCCGGCATCGGCCCCGCGCTGGCCCGCCGGCTCGCCTCCCAGGGCATCACGCTGCTAGGCCACCTCCAGGCGCTGAACGACCGTGAGGCGCGCCGCCGGTTGGGCGACGAAGGCCCATCGCTTGCCGCACGCGCCCGGGGGGAGGACGTGCGTCGGGTCGATCCGGGACGCGAGACCAGGTCGATCAGTGCCGAGACCACCTTCAATACCGACCTGACGCTGCCCGCCGACCTACAGGCGCATCTCTGGCGGCTGGCGGAAAAGCTGGCCCGTCGCCTGAAGGAGCAAGAGTTGTCCGCCGGCGGCGTCGTGCTGAAGCTCAAGACGACGGATTTCGCAATCCGCACCCGCGCGTTGCGCCTGCCGGGCGCGACGGTGCTGCCCGACCGATTGTTCGACGCCGCCAGCACATTGCTGATGCGCGAGGCCACCGGGACGGCGTTCCGCCTGATCGGCATTGGCGCCAGCCCGCTGCTGCCGCTGGCCGAGGCCGATCATGGCGACCTTGCCGACACCGAGACGCCACGCCGTGCCGCCACCCAGGCGGCGATCGATGCGCTGCGTCAGCGCTATGGCGAAGGGGCGATCAGCCGCGGCCGCGGCTGGACCCGGCCTTGATCACGCCTCGGGCGGGGCCGCGGCGATGGGGATTTCCCGCGCCTCGGGCTGGTCGCCCATGCCGGGCGGCCGGGCCTCGGCCTCCTCGGTCTCGGTCGGTGCCTGCCCGCCATCCTCGCCGTATGGCCGGCGAGGGGCGCCCTGCTGCTGGCCATTCTGCTGGCCCTGTTGCGCCGCCTGGTTCATCGCATTCAGGATGCGGAAATAGTGCTCGGCGTGCTGGAAATAGCTCTCCGCCATCACCCGGTCGCCCCCGCTGGTCGCGTCGCGGCCGAGCTGGAGGTATTTCTCGAACAACTGCTGCGACGTCCCGCGGATGCGCAGATCGGGACCATTGCTGTCGAACACGTGGTTGCGGTTGAGCGGTATGCCGCCGCTTCCACCACCCCCGTGATGCCGCAGCCCGCCGCCGCCGCCACCCCCGCCGCCACCTGGCCGGTGGCCGCGTCCACGCATGCGTTTCATGTTGTTCACTGTTGCTGTCGAGCCTTCTCAGTTACGAGCCGGAGGTTGCTGGGACACGCGGGACAACCCGCCGGCGTCCCGGGTGGTGCCCCCTCGGCCTGGCCTCAATCCAACGGCACTGGTTCCGGCGAGTACCCCGGCCAACGGCCAGGGCGCCTGGGGCAAGCCGCGGCGCGGCTCGCCCTGCCGGATAGGAAGCTAGACTGCCTGCCCCGCGCTGCCAAACGGTTTTTTCATGGCAGTGCCCGGCGGAGCACAAGAGCGCGTGGGATTCCGGCCAGATCCGGCCGCGATGCCACGCCGAAGCCGGCCTGTCGCGCCAACCCCTCGGCCGTTTCCGCCTGTCCCGCGCCGATTTCCAGCACGGCGATGCCTTCAGGGGCGAGCAGGCGGGGCAGCGCAGGAAGCAGCCGGCGCCAGGCCGCGAATCCGTCCGGCCCGCCGTCGAGGGCGGTGCGGGGCTCGTGGCGCGCCACCTCTGGCATGAGGCCGTCGAGGTCGGCGGTGCGCACATAGGGCGGGTTGCCCAGGACCAGATCGAACTGGGCGTCCAGCGGGTTCGCCCAGTCGCCGCACAGGAACAGCGCGCGATCCGCCAGGTGCAGCGCCACGGCGTTGCCCGCGGCCAGAGAAGCGGCCTCGGCCGAGCAGTCCACGCCGACGCCCAGGGCGGCCGGGAATTCGGACAGCGCGGCCAGCAGCAGGCAGCCAGTGCCGGTGCCGAGGTCCAGCAGCAGGCGCGGCGGCGCGCAGTGGGCGAATGCCGCGACGGCCGCCTCGATCAGCGTCTCCGACTCGGGGCGGGGGATCAGTGTGGCCGGCGAGACGGCGAACTCCAGGCTCCAGAACTCGCGGCGGCCCAGGATCAGCGCCAGCGGTTCGTGCGCCGCGCGCCGCGCGACCAGCGACGCGAGCCTTGCCATGTCCGCCTCGGCGGCCGGATCACGCAGCAGCGCCGCCGGCGTGGTGCCGTGTGCGTGGGCCAGCAGCAGCCGTGCTTCCAGCCGGGGATTGCCGATCCCGGCCCGCCGCAGCCTCTCGGCGGCGAGGCCGACCGCCTGCCGGACGGTGTGGCTCAGGCAGCCTTGCCGGCCGACCGCTTCGCCTGGGCGCGCAGCAGCCGCCGCTTCAGGGCCTTGGCGTCGACCGACAGGCGGCCGGCGCGGGTGGCGAGCAGGTAGGCGTCGATGCCGCCCTTCTGCTCGATCGTGCGGATCGCGCGCGTGGTCAGCCGCATGTGGACGGCTATGCCGAGGACGTCGGACAGCAGCGACGTTTCCTGCAGGTTGGGCAGGAAGCGGCGGCGGGTCCGGTTGTTGGCGTGGCTGACGTTGTTGCCGGTCAGCACGCCCTTGCCGGTGATCTGGCAGCGGCGAGACATGGGAACCTCGGGTCCGATCGGAAGCGGCGGGTTATGGCGGGCGCGGCGGAGGGCGTCAAGCGGTGGGCGTATCGACAACGACCGCCGCGCACTCCCGCGAAGCGGGGAAGGGTTGGGGAGGGGGTGAGCACACACCGAGAGACCCCCTCCCTACCTTCCCCCCGCTTTCGCGGGAGAGGGAGTGCCTGGCGACGCGTGCCGCGTCATCGCCCTGCTTCTGATCGGATCAAGGTCGATCGCTCTGCTGACCAGCGCGAACCCGCCGACCTGCGCGGCGCGCCTGGCGCTCGCCGTATTTCATTCCCTCCAGCTTGAGGCCATCGGGGTCGAGGAAGAACACGGCATAGTAGTCGTCGTAGTACTCGCCTGCCGGATCGACGATGACGGCGCCGAGTTCATGCAGGAACGCCTGCAATGCATCGACGTCCTTGCGGCTTCGCAACTGGAACGCGTAGTGATGGAATCCGACATCGCCAACACGGTACTTGCGCTTGCGGCCCTCGGCATCGGCCGGGCCGATCCAGAAGCGCGTCTTGCCGTTCGTCCAGCCGATCGCGTCAGGATATTCATCGGAGATCTCGAAGCCGAGAAACTCGAACAACCGACCGTAGAAGGCCTTCGATTTCTCGTAGTCGCTGACCCTGATGACCAGGTGATCGATCCCCACGACGCGTACCATGCTGCCCTCCTGACGCCGGCCGGCTGTTACATTGGCTCGATTGCGCGTGCTAGCATGGAGGTCATAGGGTGCGCGCCCCATGATCGTGTCGCGGCAGTTCGTCGTTCGGGCCGGGCTCGCCTGCGCGTTGTCCGCGCTGGCGGTGGGCACCGCGCTGTACCTTGCGGATGCGAAGATCGATGTCGCAGCGCTGCGCGATCGGATAACGGCAACCACCGGCGCACCGCCGCCGCCCGTCAATCCACCGGTGCCGGTCTCCGTCGGACTGTCGCGCAGCGAGCCGGTGAAGATCTATCTCACCGGCATTGGCACGGTGCAGGCCTACAACACCGTGGCGATCAAGAGCCGTATCGACGGCGAGATCATGCAGGTGCTGTTCAAGGAAGGCCAGGACGTGAAGGCCGGCGATCCCCTGGCGATCATCGATCCGCGCACGCTCCAGGCGCAGTTGGCGCAGCAACGCGCTGCCCGCGCCAAGGACGAGGCGCTGCTGCAAGGCGCGCTGCTCGATCTGAAGCGCTACGAGGAGCTGTCACAGCGCAATTTCGCCTCGCGCCAGCAGGTGGACCAGCAACGCGCGCAGGTCGATCAGTACCGCGCTCAGATCGACAGCGGCCAGGCACAGATCGACTACGCGCAGACCCAGCTTGGCTACACCACGATCCGCTCGCCGATCGAAGGGCGCGCAGGAATCCGCCAGATCGATCAGGGCAATTTCGTCCACGCATCCGACAACACGCCGATGGTGGTCATCACGCAGTTGCGGCCGATCTCGGTGATCTTCACGCTGGCGGCCAGCTCGGTGGCACAAGGAAGGCTGACGCCCGGCCAGACGCATATCCCGGTCGTCGCGATGGCGGCGGACGACCGTACCAGGCTGGACGAAGGGACAATCGACCTGGTGGACAATCAGGTCGATCAATCGACCGGCACCATCAAGCTGAAGGCCAGCTTCCCCAACAAGGACCTGCATCTCTGGCCCGGCAATTTCGTCAATGGCCGCATCGTCGTGGACGAGCGCAATGCCGGCGTCACGGTGTCGGCGGCGGCGCTGCGCCATGGGCCGCGCGGCGACTTCATCTGGGTCGTCTCGCACGAACAGAAGGTCGAATTGCGGACCGTGACCGCCGGTCAGGCGATCGACGGCCGCGTGCTGATCGAACGCGGATTGAAGCCCGGCGAGCAGGTTGTGACCGACGGGCATTTCCGCCTTGAGCCTGGGGCCGCGAGCAGGACGCGCCGCGCCCGCGCAACGGCTGAATGATCTCGGCGCCATTCATCCTTCGCCCGGTCGCGACAACGCTGCTGACCATCGCGGTGGTCATGCTGGGGATACTCGGGTATCGGCTGCTGCCGATCGCCGCGCTGCCCGATGTGGACTTCCCCACGATCCAGGTGGTGACCGCGTTTCCCGGTGCGTCGCCCGATGTGGTGGAAACCTCGGTGACGGCACCGTTGGAGCATCGTTTCGGTCAGATCTCCGGCCTGACCAACATGAGCTCCACCAGCGCCTACGGCACCAGCCAGATCACGCTGACCTTCGATCTTTCGCGCAGCATCGATGCCGCGGCGCAGGACGTGCAGGCTTCGATCGATGCGGCTTCCGGTTGGATTCCGATCGCGCTGCTGCCTGGGCCGCCGGTCTATCACGCGGTCAATCCGGCCGATGTCCCGGTGCTGATCCTGGCGCTGACCTCCGACACGCTGCCGTTGCACGAGGTCAACGACTATGCCGCCACCACGATGGTGCAGAAGCTGTCGCAGATCAGCGGCGTCGGCGCGGTGACGGTGGAAGGCGGGCAGACGCGGGCCGTCCGGTTGCAGGCTGATGTCGCTAAGCTGGCGAGCCTCGGACTGTCGCTCGAGGACGTGCGGCGCGCGGTGGCGGCGAGCACCGTGGACAACCCGAAGGGTCAGCTCGACGGCGTGCACCAGGCGTTCCAGATCGCCGCCAACGATCAATTGCTGTCCGCCGACACCTACGAGGCGACGGTGATCGCCTATCGCAACGGCGCGCCCGTGTTGCTGCGCGACATCGGCCGCGCGCTGGACGGCGTGGAGAACGCCGAGCTGGCGGCATGGTACAACGGGACGCCCGCGGTGATCCTGGACATCCAGCGCCAGCCCGGCGCCAACACCATCCAGGTGGTGGAAGCGGTGCGCGCGCTGCTGCCGAAACTCGCGGCAAGCCTGCCGCCGGCACTGAAGGTCTCCGTGGTGACCGACCGCACCACGACGATCCGCGCCGCCATCGTCGATGTGCAGTTCACCCTGCTGCTGACCGTGGCATTGGTCGTGATGGTGATCTTCCTGTTCCTGCGCAAGCTGTGGGCGACGGTGATCCCGTCGGTCGCGCTGCCGGTCTCGCTGATCGCGACGTTCGGTGGCATGGCGGTGCTGGGATATACCCTCGACAATCTGTCGCTGATGGCGCTGACGGTCGCCGCGGGTTTCGTGGTGGACGATGCGATCGTGATGATCGAGAACATTGCCCGCTATGTCGAGGCCGGCGAGGCTCCGCTTGCCGCGGCGCTGAAGGGTGCGCGTCAGATCGGCTTCACCGTGGTGTCGCTGACCGTGTCGCTGATCGCGGTGTTCATTCCATTGCTGCTGATGGGCGGTGTGGTGGGGCGGCTGTTCCGAGAATTCGCCATCACGCTGTCCATGGCGGTGATGATCTCAGGCGTGCTGTCGCTGACTCTCACTCCGATGATGTGCGCACAATTCCTGCGCCGCGATCCGCCGGGGCGCCGGCCGAACGCGCTGTTCCGCTGGAGTGAGCGGACGTTCGACGCGAGCTGCGACGCGTATATGCAGAGTCTCGACTGGGTGCTGCGGCACCGAAGGGCCACACTGGTCTGCACCGGGCTGACCCTGGTGGCGACGGTCTGGCTGTATGTCGTGATCCCGAAGGGGTTCCTGCCGCAGCAGGACACCGGGCTGCTGGTCGGCGTGACCGAGGCGGCGCAGGACATTTCGTTTGCCGCTATGGCGGAGCGTCAGCGCATGCTGGCCGAGGTGGTCGCGCGCGACCCGGCGGTGCGGACGGTGGACAGTTTCGTGGGCGTCGGCACGGTCAATCCGACCCTGAACACAGGCCGCCTCTATATCGATATCGACTCACCGGACCACCGCCATGCGTCCGTGGCAGTCATCATGCAACGGCTGCGCACCGCGGTCGCCGGCGTGACCGGCATCACGCTACACCTCCAGCCTGTGCAGGACGTCACGATCGAAACCCGTCCGTCGCCGACGCAGTTCCAGTACGTTTTGCAGGACCTTGATCCGTTGGAGCTGCGGACCTGGACGCAGCGTCTGCTCGATGCGCTGCGGCACGATGCGAGCTTCGCCGATGTTGCGAGCGATCAGCAGGACGAGGGATTGCAGGTGGCGATCCATGTCGATCGTGCAGCGGCGGCGCGCTACGGCATTACGATGAACGTCATCGACAACACGCTGTACGATGCGTTCGGACAACGGCAGATCGCGATGGTGTATTCGCCGCTGACGCAATATCACGTGGTGCTGGAGGCCTCGCCTTCATTCCGCGTCGATGCGTCGGTGCTCGACAGGATCTACGTCACCGCCGCGAACGCGTTGGCGGCGAGCACGGACGATGCGGCGAGCGGCATCAGCGCCGGGTTCCATGCCGCTTCGGCGCCGATTCCACTGTCCACCTTCGCGCGCGTCGATCGCCGGCTGGCGCCGCTCGTCATCACGCATCAAGGATTGTTCCAGTCAGCCACCATCTCGTTCAACCTGCCGCCGGGCGTGGCGTTGAGCCAGGCGGTGGACGCGCTGCGTCGTGCCGAACGGCGGATCGGTCTGCCGGACTCCGTCACCACCAGCCTGGCAGGCTCCGCCGCCGCGTTCGCCGCGTCGGTGTCGAGTGAAAGACTACTGATCCTGGCGGCGATCGTCACGGTCTATATCGTGCTGGGCGTGCTCTATGAGAGCTTCATCCATCCGATCACCATCCTGTCAACATTGCCGTCGGCGGGCGTGGGCGCACTGCTTGCCCTGATGCTGTGCGGCGAGAACCTTGATCTGGTCTCGCTGATCGGCATCATCCTGTTGATCGGCATCGTGAAGAAGAACGCCATCATGATGGTGGACTTCGCGCTGGACGCCGAACGCAACGAGCGACGCACGCCCGAGGAAGCCATCCGTCAGGCGTGCCGGCTGCGCTATCGGCCGATCATGATGACGACCATGGCTGCCTTGCTTGGCGCGTTGCCTCTGGCGCTCGGTGCCGGCACCGGGTCGGAACTGCGCCGGCCGCTCGGCGTGGCCATCGTCGGCGGCCTGCTGCTGAGCCAATTCCTCACGCTGTACACGACGCCGGTCATCTACCTCGGCTTTGCTCGCCTGCTGGCGCGGGTAAGGCGCGTGCCAATGACGGCCGCGTCGTGAACATAGCGGCGCCCTGGATTCGTCGCCCGGTCGCCACCACGCTGATCGCCATCGGCATTCTGCTGGTCGGCATCGTCGCCTATATGCGCCTGCCGATCGCGGCGCTGCCTTCAGTCGATCGTCCGACGATCGCGCTATGGGCGGGCCTGCCGGGTGCCAGCGCGGATACCATCGCATCGGCACTTGCGCAGCCGCTGGAACGCCAGATCGGCAGCATCCCCGGCATCGTGGAGATGCGCTCGTTCAGCGCGACGGGCGGGACACAGCTCACCGTGCAGTTCCAGTTGGACAAGAACATCGATGCCGCCGCCGGCGCGATTCAGGCAGCGATCAATGCCGCGGGACCGAATCTCCCTAAGGACATGCCGCAGCCGCCAGGCTATTGGAAGGTCAACCCGTCCGGCTGGTCGGTGATCACGCTCGCGCTCACCTCCGAGGTGCTCGATCCCAGCGACGTCTACGATTTCGCGGACACGGTCGTGGCCGAGCAGATCTCGCAGGTGCCCGGCGTCGCGCAGGTGATGGTCAGCGGCGCCGAGCATGGCGCGGTACGCATCCGCGTGGATCCCGGGCGGATCGCGGCGATGCACGTTTCGCTCGAACAGATACGCGCGGCAGTGCGCAATGCGACGCTCAACCTGCCGAAGGGGCGGGTGAACCTGGATGGCTGGTTCTGGAGCATCGTCGCCAACGACCAACTGTACAAGGCGCCGGAATATCGCGACATTGTCGTTGCGTGGCGCAACGGCGCCCCCGTGATGCTGCGCGATGTCGCCGAGGTGACTGACGGCGTGATCAACGCGCGGCTGGCTGGTTGGTACAACAACGAGCCGGGTGTCGTCATTCGGGTGTTCAAGCAGCCGAATGCCAACATCGTGGCGACGGTCGATGCCGTGAAGGCATTGCTGCCGCAGCTCGAACATTGGATGCCGCCGGCGATCAAGGTGCATGTCATCTTCGACCGCACGACGCTGATCCGCGCAGCGATTGTCCATGTGCAACTGACGATCGTGGTGGCGATCGCATTGGTGGTCCTGATCGTCGCGCTGTTCCTGAGGCGAGTCAGCGCTACGGTCATCCCCGCACTTGCCATTCCCGTGGCGCTCGCGGCGACGCTGGTGGTGATGGAGCGGCTCGGCTACAGCCTCGACAATCTGACGCTGATGGCATTGACGGTTGCGATCGGCTTCGTCGTCGACGATGCGGTGATCATGATCGAGAACATCATGCGCCACATGGAAGCCGGCATGCGGCCGCTGCGTGCCGCATTCGCCGGTGCACGGCAGATCGGCTTTACCGTTCTGTCGATCAGCGCGGCGTTGATGGCGGCGCTGGTCCCGGTCCTGTTCATGCCGGACGTGGTCGGACGATATTTCCGCGAGTTCGGCATTACGCTGGCCGCGGCGATCGTCGCATCCGCATTGGTGTCGCTCACTTTGACGCCGATGCTGTGCAGCCGCTTCCTCGGCAGGATCGAGCGGCGCGATCGCCGCGAGTCGCTGTTGTTGCGCGGATATCTGCGCAGTCTCGGCTGGGTGCTGCGCCATCGTGCGCTCACCGTGGCGGCGGCGATGACGGTGACCGCCGGCAGCGTCTTCCTCTATCTCGACATGCCCAAGGGGTTCATGCCGACGCAGGACACCGGCGTGATATACGTGCGCACCGTGACGATCGCCAATGTCTCGTTCACCGCGATGACCGCGCTGCAGCGTGCCGTGTCGACCGCGGTTCTCGACGACCCGGCGGTCGAAGGGCTGAATTCCTACATCGGCACGGACAACGGCTCTGTACTCAGCAACGGCGAGCTGCTGGTCGCATTGAAGCCGCCAGCCGTCCGCCAGATGACCGTTCAGCAGGTGATCGCCCGGCTGCGCGACAGCCTGGCCAAGGTACAGGGCGTGCGCACCTTCTTCACGCCGATCCAGGACCTGGCACTCGGCGTGCAAAGCAGCGCCTCGCGCTATCAGTACACGCTCACGGCGAGCGACCCTGACCATCTCGCGCAATGGGCCGACAGGATGCGTCGGGCAATGGCCGATCTGAAAGGAACGTTGACCGACGTCATCAGCAGCAACGAGATCGCCGGCCTTCAGGCTGGCCTCGAGATCGACCGGGTGCGCGCTGCGGCCATGGGGGTGACGCCGCTGGCGGTGGACAACACGCTGTACGACGCGTTCGGCCAGCGGCAGATCCGCACGATCTACCTGCCGCACAACTACTCGCGCGTGATATTGGAGGCCGGCCCGGCGATGCAGGCCGATCCTGCCTCGCTCAACACGGTGTTCGTGCCCGGCACCGGCGGCGGGCAGGTGCCCCTGGCGGCCCTGACGCGACTGGGGCGCAGCCACGGCACCATGTGGATGGTGCACAGCGGCCAGTTCCCCGCCGCGACAATTTCGTTCGATACCCTGCCGGGCGTGTCGATCGGCGATGCGATCGCCGCGATCCGCGGTCTTGAGCGCACGCTGCACCTGCCGGACGACATTCGCGCGGAATTCCGCGGCGAGGCAGGCGAGGCGACCAAGGCCGGCACACAACAGCTCCTTCTGTTCCTGGCAGCGATCTTCGCAGTCTATGTCGTACTCGGTGTGCTGTATGAAAGCTACGCGCATCCCTTCACCATCCTCACCACACTGCCGCCGGCCATCTTCGGCGCGCTGCTGGCGCTGCGCATCGTCGACATCGAGTTCACGCTGATCACGACCATCGGCTGCATCCTGCTGGTCGGCATGGTGATGAAGAACGCCATCATGCTGGTCGATTTTGCCCTCCAGGCGGAGCGGCAGGACGGCCTGGCGCCGGTCGACGCGATCATGCTGGCGGCACGACGGCGCGCGCGGCCGATTGTGATGACCACGCTGGTGGCGGTCCTGAGCGCGGTGCCGCTTGCGGTCGGCACCGGGCCGGGCTTCGAGCTGCGCCAGCCCCTGGGGGTTTCGATCGTCGGGGGACTGCTCGCCTCGCAACTGCTGACGCTGTACACCACGCCGGTGATCTATCTCCTGGTCGGACGCCTGCGCAGACGTCCGACGCCGCACCGCGCCGAGATGGCAGTTCGATGACAACAAGGCGTCATTATTGCAATGCCTTGGAGAACTCGGCATGTAGCCGCTGGCGCGGGTCGGCGCAGGCAGCAGGGGTCGAGACATGAAGATGGCGGTCGAGCCGGTCGTTCCCGGTGTGGTCAAGATCGTCCTGGACGGACGGCTGGACATCACCGGCGCCAGCGACATCGATCTGCAGTTCAACGCGATCGCCGGATCGCACAGAGGCGTCGTGGTGGATCTTGCCAGCGTCAGCTTCCTCGCGTCGATCGGGATCAGGACGCTGCTGCTTGGCGCCAAGGCCGTGCAGCGCCGTGGCGGCCACTTCATCCTGCTGAACCCGGTGGACGAGGTGGAGCGCGTGCTGGACGTGATGGGTATGACCGACCTGATGCCGATCTATCGCGACAACGACGCTGCGTTGGCGGCCGCGTCCGCCCCGGCGTGAGCGCTGGCCTGGCTGCGGTGGATGACAGTCACCGCCTGACGTTGCGCAACAGCCGCGCGGAGATCGCGCGACTGATGCCATGGGTCGAGGGGCTTGTCGTACGCCTCGGCGTGCCGCCGCGCACGGCGCATGCGTTGCAGCTCTGCCTGGAGGAGGCAGTCACCAATATCGTTTCGCACGCATTCGAGCCCGGCACGGGACACGACGTGCAGATCGCGGTCTGGCGCGACGATGCCGCCCTGCATGCCGAGGTGACCGACGATGGCAGCCCGTTCGATCCGTTGTCGCATGTGCTGCCTGCGGCGCCACGGGACCTTCAGTCGGCTCCGATCGGTGGGCTGGGGATCAAGCTGATGCGCAGCTTCGCCGAACGCATCGCCTATCGGCGCTGTGGGGAGACCAACCGGCTGACGTTGTCTTTCTCGGTTCCGAGGCCGGAGCCGAAGGAGGTCGGCGGGCCGCAGGGGCCGGAACCGACCCGCTACGGCGACTGGGAGATCAACGGACGCTGCGTCGACTTCTAGCCGCTCGACCGTCTGCGCAGTGCAGCGGTCACGGTGTTCTCCAACAGGCAGGCGATCGTCATCGGGCCGGCGCCGCCCGGCACAGGCGTGATCGCGCCGGCGATCTCGACCGCCTCGGCGAACGCCACGTCGCCGACCAGCCTGCCGTCCGGCAGCCGGTTGACGCCCACGTCGATCACCGTGGCCCCGGGAGCGATCCAGTCGCCGCGCACCAGTTGCGGTCTGCCGGCGGCCGCCACGATGATGTCCGCCCGGCGGCATTCGGCCGCGAGATCGCGGGTCCGCGTGTGAACCACGGTGACGGTGGCATGGCCGGCGAGCAGCAACATGCCCATTGGCCGCCCCACGATGGTGGAGCGGCCGATCACCAGGGCGTGGGCGCCTTCCAGCGCAACACCGGCCTCGGCCAGCAGCTTCATCACGCCCGTCGGCGTGCAGGGCACCAGGCAAGGGTAGCCGGAAGCGAGGCGGCCGATATTCAGCGGGTGGAAACCGTCCACGTCCTTGTCGGGATCGACCGCCTCGACGACCGCCTGCGAGGCGATCTGCGGCGGCAGGGGAAGCTGCACCAGGATGCCGTCCATCGACGGATCGGCATTCAGGCGGGCGATATGGGTGATCAGCGCTTCCTCGGACGTATCGGCCGGCAGGCGGACCGTGCGCGCCGCGATGCCCACGGCATTCGCCGCCCGGTCCTTGGCGCGCACGTAGATCGCGCTTGCCGGATCGTCGCCCACCAGCACCACCGCGAGGCCTGGGCGGAACGGCAGCGTCGCAACCTGCCGGGCGAGTTTGGCCCGCAGCGCGGCGGCCACCGCCTTCCCGTCGATGATCCGTGCGGTCACAGCGCCGCCAGCTTCACGCCGAGTGAAGCGGGATCGCCGATGACATGCAGCGTCTTCTCCCGGTTCGTCGCGCCGAGTGCGAGACGCACCGCGGACGGCGGCAGATCGAGCGCGGCGGCCAGAGTGGCGCAGGCGGCGCGGTTGGCGCGGCCGCCTTCGGCAGCCTCGGTGACGCCGATGCGCAGGCGCTCGCCATCCGCGGAGGGGATCGCACCGTGCAGTCCAGGCCGGCGCGATTTCGGCTGCACCTTCACCGCGACGGCGACGCCGTCAGGCAGACTGCGCCAGAAGCCGCTCAATAGATGCTCCGCATCAGACTGATCTCGATCTCCCCCAGCAGCATGCGCGCGGCCTGCAACAACAGGATCAGGATGATCGGGCTGATGTCTATGCCGCCGAGGTTGGGCATCAGATTGCGGATCGGCCGCAGCGCCGGCTCGGTGATGCGATACAGGAAATCGCCGATCGTCCAGACCAGCCGGTTGCGGGTGTCCAGCACGCCGAAGCTGGTAAGGAGACTGAACACCGCGGCCAGGATCACCGCCCACATGTACAGGCTGAGCAGCCGATCCACGAGCCAGAACAGGGCCATCATCGCCGGCTTGTCTCCCAAGGGTCGGCGGAAGCTAGCGGGCGGTGATTCGGTCCGCAACCTGCACGAACGCCATGCCTTGCTTGACTTTGGCCGGGGCCTCTGAGCATTGTCCGCGCCCTGCGGGACGGGGCTGTAGCTCAGTTGGGAGAGCACCTCGTTCGCAATGAGGGGGTCAGGGGTTCAAGTCCCCTCAGCTCCACCACCGTTCCGCTTCAATGACAGAAATCGTTGCAACCAACGCGGATCGCGGGACCCCTATCGATCAGCGCGGCCGAGTGACGCACGCCACGAGCAATTGCGAGAAAGCACGCGCACGATGGCTGACAGTGTGCTTCTTGTCCGCATCCAACTCACCGAATGTCGTCGTGCTGCCGGCAGGCACGAACATCGGATCGTAGCCGAAGCCCTTCGTGCCGCGCGGCGGCCAGATCGCGGTGCCATCGACGCGGCCGATGAAGGTCTCGGTGTGGCCGTCCGGCCAGGCAAGGCACAAAGCTGCGACAAACCAGGCGCGTCGATCCGCGGCGTTGCCCATCTCCCGGTGTACCCGCGCCATCGCGGCGGCAAAGTCCTTGTCGGCGCCGCCCCAGCGTGCCGAGTGGACGCCGGGCGCTCCGCCGAGCGCTGCGACACAGAAGCCGGAATCGTCCGCGAGCGCCGGCAGATCGCTGGCCCGCGCTGCCGCCAACGCCTTGATGCGCGCATTGCCGGCGAAGTCCGGCGCGTCCTCCGGCGGCTCAGGCAGGCCCAGCGCGCCGGCGGAGACCACCGAAACATCGTGCGAACGCAGCAGATCGGCGAGTTCGGCGAGCTTGCCGGGATTGTGGCTGGCCAGCACAAGCCGCGTGCCGCCGGCGAGCCCGCGCGCCATCACGCCCCGCCGACGGCCTCGCGTTGCGCCTCGAACAACGCCGCCACACCCTGGCGCGCGAGACCAAGCATGCCGAGGAACTGCGCCTCGCTGAACGCACTGCGCTCTGCCGTGCCCTGGATTTCCACGATGCCGCCGGCATCGGTCAGCACGAAGTTGGCGTCCGCATCGGCGGAAGAATCCTCGGCGTAGTCGAGATCAAGCACCGCATCGCCGGCGGATATGCCGCAGGAGACCGCCGCAACCTGTCCGATCAGCGGCAGCGTCTTGATCACGTTCATCCGCTGCATGTGACGGAAGGCGAGGCTGAGCGCCACCCAGGCGCCGGTGATCGCTGCGCAGCGCGTGCCGCCGTCGGCGTTCAGCACGTCGCAATCGAGGGTCACGGTGACCTCGCCCATCTTCGAGCGATCGACCACCGCGCGCAGCGCGCGGCCGATCAGGCGCTGGATCTCCTGCGTGCGGCCGGACTGCTTGCCGCGGGCGGCTTCACGTTCGCCGCGCGTATGGGTGGCGCGCGGCAGCATGCCGTATTCCGCGGTCACCCAGCCCTGGCCCGAATTGCGCATGAACGGCGGCACGCGGCCTTCGACGCTGGCGGCGCACAGCACCTCGGTGTTGCCCATGCGGATCAGGCACGAGCCTTCGGCATGGCGCGAGAACCCGGGCGTCAGCGAGACCGGGCGCAATGCGTCGTGGGATCGGCCGGATGGGCGCATAAATTCTCCTCAGCGGGCGGTCGCTGCGTCACGATGCTCGTGACGCTTGACCTGTACATTGTAGTTGGCGCGGTAGCGGTCGCTGACCTCCTGATGGACCGCGAGCGCGGCAGGGTCGCGTTCGGCTGACGGCGGGTCGATCAGGTCGAAGTGACCGTAGCGGTCCTCGCCGCGTACCAGCATCGCACTCAGTCTGACAGGGCTGTTCACCCGGACATGCGTGGGCATGTAGTTCAACCCGATACCGACCCGGCGGTGCGCGGCGCGGTTGGGCGCGGAGCGATGCACCGCAAGCTCGTGGTGCAGCGAGAAGGAACCGGCAGGCAGCGCCATCGCCACCGGGTTGGTATCGTCGAACGCTTCCATGATGGTCTGGCCGGCGCGGTTGATGCTGTGCGCGAGACCGAGGGCCGCGTGGTGCAACTGGCGCGGAGCGCCGCCGCTCGAGAGCATCTCCATGCAGCCGGCCTCGGCGGTCGCATCGGTCAGCGCGACCCAGGCGCAGACCTGCTCCTTCGGCTCCAGGCCAAAATAGGTGCCGTCCTGGTGCCAGGCGGCGAAGGTGGGCGAGTGCGGCTCCTTGATGAAGAAGGTGCTGGTCCAGACCAGGATATCGGGGCCGATCACGTCCTCGATGGCGTCGAGGATGCGCGGATGGCGGATCAGGTCGTTGAACCAGGGCGAGTGGGCATAGGCATGCGAGCGCCACTTCACGTCCGCATCGGCGACGGGCGATCCCAGTTCGGTTTCCAGCCGTTGCAGGCCCGCGAGGCAGGTGGCGACTTCATCTGGGGTGAGCGCCGCGACGGGGAACAGGAAGCCGTCGCGGCGGAACGCGTCCACCTGGACCTGGGTGAGTGCTTTCATCGGGTTTCTCCGTCGGCCGCCAGAGCAACACGTTATCAGGTGACTGACAACGGGACTCGGGATAACTGGGCGTCATGACCGGACCAGATCTTCTCGCGGCCGCCCGGCGGCTGGAGCCGCTTGTCGCGGAGCTGCGCGACCGGTTCGACCAGGATCGTCAACTGCCGCCCCGGCTCGTCGATGAGCTGCACGCGGCGAACCTGTTCCGCATGTGGCTGCCGCGCGCGATCGGTGGCGCGGAGTTGCCGCCGTTGGCGTTTCTCGCGGTGATCGAGGAACTGTCGCGTCAGGATGGCTCGCTGGGCTGGTGCGCCGTGATTCCGGCCGGCTATGGCCGCCTGGCCGGAGCCCTGGAAGAGAACGTCGCGCGCAAGATCTTCGCGACCGGCATGGGCGTGCTGGTCGGCACGTTGAACCCCACCGGCAAGGCGGTGGCCGCGCCCGGTGGCTACCGCGTGACCGGGCGCTGGAGCTACGGCAGTTTCATCGGATATGGCGATTGGGTGCTGGGCAACTGCATCACCGCGGACGCCACCGGTCCACGCCAGGCCGGGGACGGCGGCCCGGAATTCCGGCTCTGCCTGTTCCCGCGCGCCGATGTGGAGGTGTTCGACATCTGGCATGTCGGCGGCCTGCGCGCCACCGGCAGCAACGACTTCCAGGTGACCGACCTGTTCGTTCCCGAACGGCACACAATTCCGTTGGTGGACTTCCAGCCGCCGCCGCGCCGGCCGGGTCCGCTCTACGTGGTGCCGATGACGAGTACGTTCGTCAGTTGCATCGCCACCGTCGCATTGGGCATCGCGCGGGCCGCCATCGAATCGCTGATCGAGATCGGCGCGGAGAAGCGGACCGCCGGCTCATCGACCGTGCTGCGCGACAAACCGATGGCACAGGCGGACCTGGCGCGCGCCGAGGCGCTGTTGGGTGCGGGACGGGCGTACCTGTTCGGCGAACTGGGGACGATGTGGGAGGACGCCGTGGCTGGCCGGGCAATCGAGCTGCGCGCGCGGGCGGCGGTACGGCTGGCGGCGTGCCACGCGACGCAATGCGCGATCCAGGTAGTGGACCTGATGTATCAATCGGCCGGCGGCGCGGCGTTGTTCCAGAGCGGCCGGCTGGAGCGTTGCCTGCGCGACGTCCATGCGGCGGGGCAGCATATCGCGGTGAACATGCAGGCCAACCTGGAGCCGGTCGGCCGCGTGCTGTTCGGATTGCCGCCGGGCATGGCGCGGTTCTGAGGTCACGCCACGGTCAGGTCGGCCACCATCTGCTTTCCCCTGGTCTCCGGGCTGCACAGCAGTGCCACGATGAAGCTGGCCAATCCGACCCAGGTGCCGATGAGCATCGGAATGGCGAAACCCATCTGCCACGTGGTGGCAGCATAGGCCATGATCGGCCCCATCAGCCCGCCGAAGATGGCGCCCTGATGATAGCAGAAGCCGCTCGCCGTGGCCCGCACCTCGGTCGGGAAGCGCTCGGTCATGTAGCTCGCGTTCTGGCCGTAGATGCCACCGGCGCCGAAACATCCTTGCAGCGCGAAGAACACGACGATCATGGTGTAGTCGTTGGTCAGCAGATAAAGCGGCGTGACAGGGATGGCCAGCAGCGCCGGCAGGATCATCGCCCAGCGGCGACCGATTCGGTCGGCCACCCACCCCCAGCAGCAGCATGAAAGGAAGAACAGCAGATTCTGCAGCATGATCGGCAGCGCGACCAGGCCGGCACTGAGGCCAAGATCCTTCTGCAGGTGCGTCGCGAACAATGTGCCGATCGAGTAGCCGACCACGAAGCTGCTCGCCATCCACCAGCACGCTGTCGCCGTATTGGCGATCATATCGCGCCTGAAGATGGTCATCAGGGGCAGGCGAACCTCGCGCTGCTGCATGCGTTGCAGCCGTCTGTTTTCGACCCAGATCGCGGGTTCATTGACGAACTTCCGAACGTAGATGATCGCCAGCGCCGGCAAGATGCCGATCCACAACAGGCCGCGCCAGCCGATCACGTCGTACAGCAGCCCGTAGGCCGCCGCCGACAGCAACCCGCCCAGGCCCCACGATCCCTGCATCACCCCTGCCATGAATCCGCGCGAGCGGATCGGCCAGGTCTCCATCGCCAGAGATGCGCCTACCGGCCACTCCGCGCCCATGCCGATACCGAGCAATGCGCGGAAGAAGAACAGGAAGGCGAAGGTGGGAGAGAAGCCGGCGATGAAGTTGCAGACGGAGAACCAGGCGATAGAGATCATCAGCGGCGTCTTGCGTCCGATGCGGTCCGCGAGCCAGCCCGAACCGGTGGCCCCGAGCAATCGCAACCATAACGTCAGAGTAAAGACCGCAGTGACGGCTGTCAGCGGAACGTTGAACTCCCGCGAGATCGGCAACATGATGAACACGAAGATCGTGAAATCGAAGGAGTCGAGTGTCCATCCCAGCCATGCCGCAATCCAGGCATGCCATTGATCCCTGGTGGGCTCCTGCCACCACGCAATCCGCCGGCCGTCATGAACCGATGTCGCCATGGCCCAATCCTCCCAGGTCAGCGCGATCCCTTCGAATGGGGACCTTCGCCGAACCTACATCCGCGACGGCCGGATGCGGGTTCACGTTTCGCGGCGCGCTGGTTCGCGCATGAGCGGGTCTTGTCACGCGCGTTCCCGACAAGTCGGGATCTGGCGGCGTTTCGGACCTTGGCGGCCATCATGCGCGGCTCGGTGCTCCAATCGTCGTCCATCGGTAACCCGTAACGCCGCCCGGCGATGGTGAACTCCCAGAGGTGGGCGTCGAACCATCCCATGACGATCTGGACGACATCGTGCAGCACTTTGAGCGTGATCGATGTCGGCACCTCGACCTGACGCCAGATCAGCGGGTCACTGTCCAGCAACTCGATGCGGACAGAAGCGATCTCGTTGAAACTGTTGGTCGCGGGGGGCTTCCTGGCAGGACTCATGGCGACGGTTCCAGAGGATCATGACAACCGCTACCTTATGGGTCGCGCGCGCGTGACGTCGGGCGCGCGGCTTGATGAACCGGTCAATGCTTGGCAACCTGCTGAAAACAAGGGACAGACCGATGGCGCAACTCGACTGGGCGATCGATATAATCCCATCTCCCTCCGGCACCGGAGCGGCGTTTCGACCCAAGCTGGTACCGCCCGCGCATCCAGGCGATCCGCTGAAGGCACAGGACGGCGATATCGTCTCCTGGGGCAATCGTACGACCGAGACGCATCAACCATGGCCTACGGTCGGCAATGCTGCGGCCGGCAAGCCGGTTCCGCCGCCGGCAACCGGCAAGCCGCCGGGGTATCTGTGCGATCCGATCCCTCCCGACAGTTCCTCTCAGCCACAGTTCGTGGTGACCGGCTCCGTGGGAGCGCAAATCAACTATTGCTGTCGCTTTCATCCGACCGAGCGCGGGCAGATCCTGGTCGTTGCCTTATAGCCCGTGCAGCTTACGCGACGCCGCTTGGCGGCTGCATGCATTTGGGGGACATCGATATGGTGATTGACGAGATCGTCGGCCGCGTCTCGTTGCCTGTCGGTCGGCCGCATCGCCGGTGCCTGGCGGGCCTGATTGCTGTCATCGCAGCGCTGTTGGTGCATGCTGGGCCGGTGCGTGCCCAGCTCATAGATTGCCCGCCGCAGGTCGACCTGGCGAAACACAAACTGCCCGAGATCGTCTCGGCGAACGGGCGCCTGCGCGGCCTGCTCACGCTGTCGGATGCGCAGAACAGCTTTCAGATCGGTGCGGGCAAGTGTGTTCCGCAGTTGCTGCGCTTCTTCCAGAAAGATGAGCCCACGCCGCCGGACCCCGACAAGGCGATGGCCCCGTTGCCTGGTCCCACGCTGCGCGCCCGGCTTGGCGACATCGTCGAGCTGACCTTCCTCAATCAGATCGACCCCCTCGACTACGGCAACTCGATCGACCGCTGGGAGAACCTGAAGGGTGATCCGAATCAGCCCGGTGCCGGCTGCGATTCGAGTACCGCGGGATATCCGCAGCTTGCCGCCGGGCCACCGCCGCTCTTCGACACCATGCCTGACTGCTTCCACGGATCGAGCACCGGCAACGTGCATTTTCACGGGACCCATGTCAGTCCGACGTCGACCGGCGACAATGTCTTCGTGATGCTGCGACCATCGCCGCGCAAGGACGACCAGCCCACGGTGAGCGCCGCTGGCGTCCAGTATAGCTTCGACGCGTTCTTTGCCGAGTGCGAGAAGGTCTCGCGGGCAGACAACCTGGCGCAGTGGCCGAAGGTATGGGGCGATCTGCCGCCGGATTATACCGCCGGCCAGGAGGCGATGCTGAAGGCCTACGATCAGGGCAGGCCGCCCGAGATGCAGCTCTGGCCGGTCAATGCCGCGCAGATCGCCGCCGGGCAGTGGCCGCAGTACTATATCGGAGCGCTGCCCTATTGCTTCGTGGTGCCGAAATTCCCCGGTGTCGTGCCGGCGCATCCGGGCATGGCGATGCCGATGGGTCTGCATATGGGCCAGGCGCCCGGCACCCATTGGTACCATGCGCACAAGCACGGCTCGACCGCGATCAACGTTTCGAACGGCATGGCGGGCGCCTTCATCATCGAAGGCGACCAGTACGACGGCAAGCTGAACGCCTTCTACAATCGCTACCGGACAGACAAATCGACTGACTGGACGCGCCAGCAGCCGACGTTGGTGGTCAATCAGCTTGGCACGACGCCGGGCCTCGAGCGTGGCGGCGCCACCGGCCCGCCACCGTTCGCGGTCAACGGCCAGCAGCAGCCGCAACTGACCATGCATCCGGGTGAGGTGCAGCTCTGGCGGATCGTCAACGCGTCGTCGATCAGTGGCTTTTACCTGCCCGGCCTGCCGGCGGGCTTCGCCTGGCGGCAGATTGCCCAGGACGGCGTTCAGTTCGACGACCAGAACTATCAGCAACGCGCACAACGCCCGGTCTTCGTGGCACCGGGCAACCGCATCGACCTGCTGGTGAAGGCGCCGGCGACGGCATCGAGCGTCCCCTTCCCGGTGAACGTCGTGCAGGGCGTTTCCGTCAGTCAGGCGCAGACCAGCACGACAAGCGTCGTGTTATTCGCCGTTGTGCTGGCCGGCTCCGGACCGGCTATGCCGCTGTTGCCGCATGCGCCACAGCGTCCGGAATTTCTGCACGACATCACGCCGGCCGAGGTCGCCGGCCACACCCGCACCATCGTCTTCGAGACGACCGGCAAAGGTGGGCAGCGGCAGCACTCCATCGACGGCGTGAAGTTCCAGGAGGGCAAACCGCTGGAAATCAAGCCACTGAACACGGCCGAGGAATGGACGATACAGAACCGGACGGTCAAACCGCAGATCGATCATCCGTTCCATATCCACGTGAACCCGTTCCAGATCGTGGCGGTGTTCGATCCAAACGCTCCGCTGCTGGACAGTCACGGTTTTCCGGTCAAGGACAACACCGGAAAGGTCGTGCCGCGCTATGTGGTGAGCAGCACGCAGCCGCAGCTTATGGCCGGACAATGCTGGGTGAACCCGAACGACGAGACCACCTGGCAACCATGCAGCGCGTCGCCCCGGCCAACGCCGCCTTCCAGGATGACGAACATCTGGTGGGACGTGTTCCCGATCCCGGCCGGCATTGCGGCGACGGCAACCTCCGGACCGGTCGTCATCCCTGGTTACTTCAAGATGCGCAGCCGTTTCGTCGACTATGCCGGTTCCTACGTCCTGCATTGCCACATCCTGGCGCACGAGGATCGCGGCATGATGCTGCAGGTCGATCTGGCGGTGAACGAGAAAGTACCTCTGGCACACCATTAAGATCGGTATCCGCGATGTCGGTTTACGACGCGCTCGCCCCCGGTTTCGACCGGCTGCGTGCCTTTCCGGACGATGTTCCGGGGGCCATCCGCCGTACGGTGCTCGGTGCCATCCGGGGCACCGGGCGACCGCTCCTGCTCGACCTCGGTGCCGGATCGGGGCGGATCGGTGCGGCGTTCGTGGCAGCCGGCGACCGCTACATCGGGGCCGATCTGTCGCTTGGGATGCTGCGCGTCTTCGCGGCGCGATGCGGTTCGCCTCATGAGAATGACGCACTGCTCGCACAGGCCGACGGCGAGCGCCTGCCGTTCCGGGATGCGGCGTTCGATGCCGTATTGCTGATGCAGGTCCTGAGTGCAGCGAACCATCCGCGCCGATTGGTCGCGGAGGCCGGGCGGGTGCTGAACGCATCCGGTGTCCTGATCGCAGGCCGTACAATAGCGCCGGAGGACGGCATCGACGCCCGGATGAAGCGGCGCCTTGCGGAGATCCTCGAAGCGATGGGTGTCGATGCGCGCCGCAATGCATCGGCCGACACATCGGCGCACTGGCTCCACCTGCATGGATGCGAGGTTCGCACGGTGACCGCAGCCACATGGACCGCAGAAAGAACGCCTGTGGCGTTCCTTGAGCGTCACGCCGCGGGCGCACGATTTGCCGTCCTGCCGCCGCCAATCAAGGACCTCGCAATGCTGCGCCTGCGCGACTGGGCGGCCGCGAGCTTCGGTTCCCTCAATGCCGTGTCTGCCGAACCCTTCCGCTTCGACCTGACGATCTGCCGCCTTCAGCCGGGGATGTCGCACTGAATGCCGAACGCATTACCGAACGCGCATCTGAGCGAACTCGGGCAACGTCTCGTCGCCGGATCGCTGAGCGACGCCGCGTTGCAGCAGGCCACCGAGGCGACACCCGACCTGGCGATCCTCCCCTGGGTGAACGTCGTGAAGATCGGCGGTCAGAGCATCATGGATCGCGGGCGCAGTGCCGTCTGGCCGCTGGTAGATGAAATCGTGGCGAATCTGCCCCGCCATAAGATGATCCTGGGCACCGGCGCCGGCACGCGCGCGCGCCACGTCTACAGCCTCGCCATCGATCTCGGCCTGCCGGTCGGCGTCCTGACCGTCCTGGGCACAGCGGTCGCCTGGCAGAATGCGCAGATGCTGCAGTATCTCCTCGCCCGCCACGGTATCGCGTTTCTCGAGCCGGAGGGCTTTGCCTCGTTGCCGCACTACCTGATGGAGCGCGGCGCGGTGATCTGCCAGGGCATGCCGCCGTACAAGTTGTGGGAGGCGAATCCGGCACTCGGTCGCATCCCCCCGCAACGCACCGACACCGGATGCTTCCTGATCGCCGAAGTGTTCGGCGCGCGGAAGATGATCTACGTCAAGGACGAGGACGGATTGTTCACCGCCGATCCGAAGAAGGATCGGGACGCTCGCTTCATCCCGCGTATCAGCGTCCAGGAACTGCTGCGCCAGGACCTGAACGACCTGGTCGTCGAGCGCGCGGTGCTGGATCTCATGTTGACCGCACGCCATGTCCGCGAGATCCAGTTCGTCAACGGTCTGAAGCCCGGGCAGTTGACGGCCGCCCTGGATGGCGAGCCGGTGGGAACCATTATCTACAACGCCGGAATGCGGCGGGTAGACGCCGCTTGAACCCGATCCCTGGCGCACGGCACGTCGTGTCATCGCTGATGCGCGAGTCGCTGATGGATAAAGCGGTCATCGCCGGTACGGAGGCTCCGGTCCGCGCGATCCTGCCGATGCTGAACGTGATCCAGATCGGCGGGCTGTCGATCATGGACCGCGGCCAATCGGCGGTGCTGCCGCTGCTCGATGAGATCGCGGTGAACCGGGACGCACACACGCAGGTCATTGGCGTCGGGCCGGGCGTGCGGGCACGGCACATCCTGTCGGTGGGCCTCGATCTCGGCCTGCCGACCGGCGCACTTGCGACGCTGGCGGCCAAGTCGTCGGCACAGAACGCCTACATGGTGTCCTGCCTGCTGGCGGCCCACGGCTTTGTCTATCTGGAGGCACCGTTCATCGTGCAGTTGCTGCCCGCCATGCTCGCGGCAGCGCATGGCGCGGTGTTCAACGGCATCCCGCCCTACGATCTATGGGAGCATCCGCCGGCGTTGGGCAAGCTGCCGCCGCATGGCAGCGACGCTGGATCGTATCTCGTGGGCGAGGTGTTCGGGGCGCGCAATGTGATCCTGCTGAAGGATGTCGATGGCATCTACACCGCCGACCCGAAGACCGTGCCGGACGCGAGGTTCATCCCGGAGATCTCCGCGGCCGAATTGATCCGGATGCGGCTTCCCACCTTGCCGATCGAACCGGTGGTGCTGGATCTGCTGACGCGGGCGAAGCTGGCGAAAAGCATTCGCGTGGTGAACGGGCTGGTTCCCGGCAACCTCACGCGCGCGCTGGCCGGAGAGGCGGTCGGTACGTTGGTTCGTGCGTGACAGGCGGGGCGGTGCCCTCAGCGCCGGGCACAGAGCGCGATGTGTGGGTGTCGAGCAGCCGTCTCACTCGGCGTTGTCGGTGAACAGCGCGGTGATTGCGGCTTCATCGGCGTCGATTGTGTCGGGGACCACGAATTGTCCTTTGGCGACACCGATCCGCTTGCCGGCCGGCGGCGGCCGGATCGCAACCAGCTTGGCAGCGGGCCAGCCATTGCGTGCGATGATGATCTCCGTCTCGGCGCCGGATTCCACTGCCGCGACCAGACGGGAGAGGCTGGATTTAGCTTCCGACATGTTGACGAGGGGCATGGCACCAGTCCTGGACCCGACCGAGCTAACCACTCGCGAAGCCCTGTTCAAGCGGAAATTCGTCAAGGTGACCCGACCGACGCCCGGTTGGACGGTCTCGGCTGAGGCTCCTATCCTCCCCACCAGTGAAAGCTCCGGAAACATCCGCGCATGTCCATCATCGAACCAGGCGGCATCGACTGCGATATCCACCCCGCCGTCCCCAACCTTCGCGCGCTGCATCCCTACCTCTCCGACCACTGGCGCGACGTCGTCATCCAGCGCGGCGTGCACGAGCTCGAATCGATCGCCTATCCCACCAACTCGCCGCTGACCTCCCGTCCCGACTGGCGCCTGCCCAACGGCAAGCCCGGCTCCGACCTCGACGCACTCCGCGCCCATGCGCTCAACCCGTTCGGCACGTCCATCGCCATCTGCAACTGCCTCTACGGCGTGCAGTTGCTGTTCTCCGAGGACATGGGCGCCGGCTTCGCCCGGGCGGTGAACGACTGGATCGCCGCCGAGTGGCTGGACAAGGAGCCGCGCCTGCGCGCCTCCATCGTGGTACCGATGCAGAACGCCGAACTGGCGGTCGAGGAAATCAACCGCGTCGCGCCCGACCGCCGCTTCGTGCAGATCCTGCTGCTGGTGATGCACGACCACCCGTTGGGCAAGCGCCACTACTGGCCGATCTACGCCGCCGCCGAGAAGCACGGTCTGCCGGTCGGCATCCACGCCGGCTCCGCCTACCGCCACCCGGTCACGCCGCTCGGCTGGCCGACCTACTACACCGAGGATTACGCCGCACAGGCGCCCGCCTTCCAGGCCGCTCTGTCATCGCTGGTGTGCGAGGGCGTGTTCACCAAGTTTCCCGACCTGAAGGTCGTGCTGCTGGAGTCCGGCTTCACCTGGCTGCCCGCGCATCTCTGGCGGCTGACGAAATTCTGGCGCGGGCTGCGCATGGAGGTGCCGTGGGTCGACCGCGCGCCCACCGACATCGTGCGGTCCAACGTCCGCCTCACCACGCAGCCCTGTGACGCGCCGCCGTCGCCCGAGATGTTCCAGCGGCTGATGGAGCACATGGGCACCGACGAGATGCTGCTGTTCTCGACCGACTATCCGCACTGGCAGTTCGACGGCGATGCCGTGCTGCCCGAGGGACTGTCACGCGACCTGGTCCGCAAGATCATGATCGACAACCCGCAGGCGACGTATCCCCGGATCGCGGAGTGATGCAGCCTCATGATTGCCGCGAACCAGCTTCGCGTCGCAATGACAGTGGCCGAATTCCTCGACTGGAACCCACAGGACAGCGATCGGTGGGAGTTGATCGACGGCACCCCCCAGGCGATGGCTCCGGCATCGCCCCGTCACGGAGCAATCCAAAGCGAGTCGGCACGGCTGATCGGCAACCAGCTGGCTGAATCGCGTCCGGCATGTCGGGTCATCACCGAGCCTGGGCATCCAGCCAAAGGTGCGCGCCAACCTGAACGTGCGTGTTCCGGACCTTGCGGTCACCTGCGCCGAATGGAACCCCGATGAGCGGCTGCTGCAGAAACCGTTGATCGTCTTCGAGATACTATCGCCGTCGAACTAGGCGGACACATGGGCGAACGTCTGGAGCTACGTCACCATCCCAAGCGTGCTGGAAATACTTGTGCTGCATACAGCGGAATTCCGCGCCGATCTCCTGCGCCGCGAAGCGGACGGCACCTGGCCGGACGATCCTGTATCATTGACGCCGGGCGTTGCCGTTAGGTCGGAGAGCATCGACTTCACGGCGCCGCTCGCCGCGTTCTATCGTACGGCGTGACCGGCGCGCAACCGCCCTGCGTTGACCTCCTCCCGGTATCGACCGGGACTGAGACCGAAAACGCGACGGAACATTCCCGTAAACGTGGAAAGATCTCCGAATCCGGCGTCGAATGCTATCGCGGATACCGGCTCATTCGTCGTGCCCAGATCGATGGCGACATGCCGCAGCCGCGTCCGGAGCAGGTACTGATACGGCGTCACACCAACGGCATCACGAAAGGTCCGCATGAAATGATAGGGACTCATGCAGGCGATGCTCGCGAGTCCAGCAATCGAGAGCGGTTCCGTATAGCGGGATTCGATCACCTGTAGAACGTCCGAAATACGCCCTTCGCTGCGATCGACCTGCCGACTGTTGGATCGCGTGTCGCCGGACAGAACAGCGAATACGTCGCCGGCAACGGCCAACGAAAGCTCTTCCCAGAGCGCGACGTCCGGCACGACGGTTTGCATGGCGGTCCGCGCTGCCAGAGGCAGGAATTCCGGAATTGGCGGAATGCGATGCGTGCGAAAGTCGGTCCTCTTTGCCGCCGGGAGACCTTCCAGAATTTTCTCAATAAACTCCGGCGTGTAGTTGAATGATATGCAATGATCGCCTCGCGAGTGCTCGAAGCTGCATTCATATATGCTGCCAGCGTTGCCCAACAGCAGCGCACCCGGCGCGAGCATCTCGGTCCCGTGCGTCGAACGATATTGAAAGCTTCCGGCCACCACCGCGGCGATGGTTACCAGGTCGTGCCGGTCCTCGAATGGTCTCGTTTCTGGATCGCTCGAATAGGCGACATCGACGACGCGCCAACCCGATCCACCGGCGAGCACCTGGCGACTCATGCCCGCTACAGCACGGCGTGCCGGCAACGGTAGGACGGGCTGCGTCTCATCGTCCATGATCGGAAGAATAGCAGTATTACCCAAGCGCTCAACCTGCCCGGTGTCCTACCACTCGATCGCACAGGCGCAAGGGACGGCCACCGGCATTCAGCCCAAGGCGCCCGGGACAGATTGGAGAGCTGACATGGATGTGCGCGCGTTTCACCGTCGCCGACAGTTCGTCGAATTGCCTCAGGGGCGCATCGCCTATGTCGAGGATGGCAAGGGTCCAGTTACCCTGTTCGTGCACGGTGTTCCGCTCAACGGCTTTCATTGGCGACACGTGATTGCCGGGATTGCCGACATGCGCCGCTGCATCGCATTGGATCTGATGGGACTTGGCTACACGGAAATCGGTGCGGCACAGGATGTCTCCTTTTCGGCCCAGGCGCAGATGCTGCGGCAGTTCATCGATGCCCTCGGCATTGATCGGATCGACCTTGTGGGCAACGACAGCGGCGGCGCGATCGCGCAGATTTTCGCCGCCAACAATCCACAACGATTGCGCAGTCTCACGTTGACCAACTGCGACGTTCATGACGGCTGGCCGCCGCAGGCAATACTCCCCATGATCCAGTCGGCACGCGAGGGCACGCTCGCGGATTATTGGCAGAAGCTCCTCGATGATCCGGACACCGCGCGAATCCGCATGGCCCGGTCGTTCGCCGATCCCAGCGTCCTCACCGACGACGTTATTCGTGTCTATCTGGAGCCGGTGCTTACCAGCGCGCAGCGAAGAGAGAGCTTTCATCGGTACTGGCTCGGATTTGATCCCGCGCACACCGTGGCGATCGAAGCGGGACTGCGGGCGCTTCGCGTGCCCACGCTCATTGTCTGGGCGCTCGACGATCTGTTTTTCGAGCTGAAGTGGGGGCACTGGCTGCGCGACACGATCCCGGGCACCGTGGCGCTCGTGGAGGTTCCCGACGCTAGGCTGTTCTTTCCGGAAGACAGACCGCGGGCCTTGATCGAGCCTTTGCGCCGGCTGCTGCAATCAATCCCGCTCACTTGAGGCAGGGAGGGGTGGCAGGCTCACCAAGGGCACCAAGGGCTTGTCACACGACCTGCCCGGCATGATCATGCCAGCGCAACACGCATCCGCGCCTCCGGAGACCGCCGCATGAACGTCCAGGTCACCAGCCGCCCGACCGTCCAGCCCGCCGCGACCTCGAAGCTCGCGATCGCCGACGGCGACATCCATCCGCAGCGCAACTCCTACAAGGACCTCTTCCCCTACATGGAGGCCCGCTGGGTGGAGATGGCGAAGACCTTCGGCTCGCGTCCACGCCAGGCGTATCAGGCCGGACCCGCATATCCGAAGGGCCAGCCGAACGCCTCGCGCCGCGACGCCTGGCCGCCCGGTGGCCGCCCCGGCAGCAGCCTGCCGTTCCTCCAGAAGCAGTTGCTGGACGAGAACAACATTACCCTGGGCATCCTGAACCCGACCGGCGACAACGGCGCCAGCTTCCAGAACCGTGAGTTCGGCAACGGCGTCGCCGCGGCGATGAACCGCTGGGTGGAAGCCGAGTGGCTGATCGAACCGCGCCTGAAGGGCTCCATCGTCGTCCCCTACGAGGACGCCGATGCCGCGGTGGCCGAGATCGAGCGCTGGGCCGGCGATCCCCGCTTCGTCCAGGTGCTGATGGTGACCCGCACCGCCAACCCGCCGGGCCAGAAGCAGTACTGGAAGGTCTACGAGGCCGCCGCCGCGGCCAACCTGCCGATCGGCGTGCATGCCTTCGGCTTCGGCGGCTATCCGGTCACCGGCAGCGGCTGGCCGTCGTTCTACATCGAGGACATGGTCGGCCATGCCCAGTCGTCGCAGTCCTTCCTCACCAGCCTGGTGATCGAAGGCGTGTTCGAACGGGTGAAGAACTTCAAGCTGGTGCTGATCGAGTCCGGTTTCGCCTGGCTGCCGCCGCTCGCCTGGCGACTCGACAAGCTGTGGCGCCGCCTGAAGGAGGAGACGCCGCACCTGAAGCGGGCGCCGTCCGAGTACATCCGCGAGAGCGTCTGGTTGACCACCCAGCCGATGGAAGAGCCGCTGCCGCGTGAGCACGTACTCGATGCAATCGACTGGATCGGCTGGAACCGGCTGCTGTTCGCCACCGACTACCCGCACTGGGACTACGACGACCCGACCCAGGTGCTGCCAATGCCGCTGCCCGAGCAGCAGCGCCGCGACTTCTTCTTCAACAACGCGATGAAGCTGTACCGGCAGAGCTGACGACGGCAGCTTTCAACGCAACTACCGGATCAGCCGGACCTCAACGCCAATAAGAGGTTTGGCCTGCGACCGGACTCGGTCCCTGTGACTGGCAAATCCCTCCATGGCGTCGATCGCCTCGGCGGCGCTCAGCCTGTGGCGCATCAGGGTGCCGATCGTCTCGGCCATATTCGTGGTGCAGAACGCGCCAGCCGCCATTCGAGATACACGTGCTCCTCGCGTTCAGCCTCAGCCCGGCGGTCCGCGATCAGTTCCTCTGATGGAAGCGTGCCAGGTTTGACGCCAGCCGAGGCAAGCAACCGGGATACCTTACCCTGCAGCTCAGCCAGCACCGTCCTGACCGGGCGGTTCTGCGGATCGTCGCACTCGACGCGGGTTACGACCATGCCCCCCTCTTCCAGGCGGAGGCGCCTGACCCTAGTTTGGGAGCTGGACATGGACAATCCCCGCAATCCCGCCGGCATCCCGTTCCGCGTCGCCCTGCCTCCAGGCCTGGACGAGCGCTCCGCCGCCGTGCTGCGTGAGATCGTCGAGCAGTATGTGGAGACCGGCGAGCCGGTCGGCAGCCGCACGCTGTCCCGCCGGCTGCCGATGAACCTCTCACCCGCCACCATCCGCAACGTGATGGCCGACCTCACGGACGCCGGCCTGCTGTTCGCGCCCCACACCTCCGCCGGCCGACTGCCGACCGACCAGGGGCTCCGGCTGTTCGTCGACGGCCTGCTGCATTTCGGCGAACTCGCCGAGGAGGAGCGCGAGGCGATCACCGCCGCGCTCGCCGCGTCGGGCCGCAGCCTGGAGGACACGCTGGCCGAGGCCAGCTCCATGCTGTCCGGCCTGTCTCAGGCGGCCGGTCTCGTACTGGCGCCGAAGTCCGAGGGGACGATCCGCCATATCGAATTCGTCCCGCTCGGACCTGGCCGCGCCCTTGTCGTCCTGGTCAACGCCGACGGCCACGTCGAGAACCGGGTGGTCGAGACGCCGCCGGGCCTGCCGCCCTCTGCGCTGCAGCAGGCGAGCAACTATCTCAATGCCCGCCTCTCGGGCCGTTCGCTTGCCGAACTGCGGCGCATCGTCGCCGAGGAAACCGCCGCCAATCGCACCGAGCTCGACGCGCTCTCGGCGCAGGTGGTGGAGGCGGGCCTCGCGACCTGGACCGGCGAGGGTCGTGCCGGCAGCCTGATCGTCCGCGGCCAGGCGCGGCTGCTCTCCGATGTCACCCAGATCGAGCGGCTGGCCGCCATCCAGATGCTGTTCGAGCGGCTCGAGGCGCAGGAGACGATGCTGCGGCTGTTGGAACTGGCGGAGCAGTCCGAGGGCGTGCGGATCTTCATCGGCGCCGAAAGCGGGCTGTTCGGCACCTCCGGCGTATCGATGGTGGTGGCGCCCGCGCGCAGCGACGGCGGCCGCATTGTCGGCGCCATCGGCGTGATCGGCCCAACACGGATCAACTATGGACGGATCATCCCAGTGGTGGACTATACGGCGCGGGTGATCGGCCGGCTGCTCGGCTGATCGCAATTGCCTGCCGGTACGTCGGTAAACCGCCGCTTCACCTTTCGCTGCCATACTCGACGCGCGCCGCCGTTCGCGGCATCTGACAGCTTGTCCACCGCACGTTCTGCCCCTAACTGATCGCGCCATGAGCAACACAACCGATCCGACGAACTCCGATCCGAGCCCTGCGAACAACAACGCCTCACCCGAGCTGCCGCAGACCCCGGAGCAGGTGATGCAGGCCGCCACCGCCCGCATCGCCGAACTCGAGGCCGAACTGGCGGAGATGAAGGAACGCTGGCTGCGCGCCGAGGCGGAGACCGCCAACGTCCGCGCCCGTTCGCATCGCGAGGTGAACGAGACCCGTCAGTATGCCGTGCAGAAGTTCGCCCAGGACGTGGTGGAGGCGGCCGACAACCTGCACCGCGGCCTCGACAGCCTGCCAGCACCCGCCGCGGGGGAACCGGAGATCGTCACCCGCCTGCGCGAGGGGCTCGACGGGATCGAGCGCAACCTCCTCAACATCCTGGAGCGCAACGGCATCAAGCGGGAGGATCCGACCGGCACACCGTTCGATCCCAATCTGCACCAGGCGATGGCCGAGCAGGAGAGCGCCGCTCACGCTCCGGGCAGCGTGATGCACGCCTGGACCCCGGCCTGGACGCTGAACGGGCGGCTGATCCGACCGGCCATGGTGGTGGTCGCCAAGGCGCCGCCCGGCGAGATCACGGCGTCCGCCAAGTTGGACACCACCGCCTGATGCAATCGTGCCGCCCACGAACGAGAATCCCCGGGACCGCCCCTTGCCCGGCCGGCCCGACCCCCATACATCCTTGTCATCTGACCCCGTAGGGACGCTTGCGGTGCTTCGGGCCGCCCGCGTCCGCTGAAAGGAGCCACTACATGAGCAAAGTCATCGGCATCGATCTCGGCACCACGAACTCCTGCGTCGCCATCATGGAAGGCAAGGACGTTCGGGTGATCGAGAACAGCGAGGGCGCGCGCACCACCCCCTCGATGGTGGCGTTCGCCGACAACGGCGAACGTCTGGTCG